>JAUXWU010000123.1 GCA_030680085.1 Rhodocyclaceae bacterium
CTTGGGGCGACCCGGAAGAGGCGCTACATCAGGAACAGTTCTGGGCCGTGTTCGAAGCCTGCCTGAAGCATCTGCCGCAAAACACCGCACGCGTCTTCATGATGCGCGAATTTCTGGAATTCGAGACCGAAGAGGTTTGTACCGAGCTGCGAATCAGCGCCAGCAATTGCCATGTCATTCTGCATCGGGCGCGCAACGGCCTGCGGCGTTGCCTGGAGAGCACGTGGTTTGACGAAGGAAAAAGAACATGTTGAGCTGCAAGGACGTCACCCATCTGCTCTCCGAGGCGCAGGATCGCAAGCTCGCGCTGTCCGAGCGCCTGTCGCTGGAAATGCATCTGGCGATGTGCAAGGGCTGCGCAAACTTCAAGAAGCAGATGAGTTTCCTGCGCAAGGCCTGTCGGGGCTATGCCGACCGTGTTGCCGCTGATGATGTCCACAAGGACTGACGCCGTCCCGCCAGCGCCGACTTTTGTAAGAATTTGCCGGATGCCTGGGTGAATCTCACGGTTGCTCTTTGAGAGGAGAAACAAAATGAATGCACTGAACGTACTGCTACCCCGCCAGCCGGTTCCTGCCCTCGACGTACCCCTGCTGGGTGGTGGGCGCTTCGAACTTGCCGTCTCGCCAGCGCCGACTTTTGCCATGATCGTCTTCTATCGCGGGCTGCATTGCCCGTTGTGCGCCAAATATCTATTGGAGTTGGAACGGCTGCACGACGAGTTCGTCAATCGCGGCGTGTTGCCGGTGGCGATCAGTTCGGACAACGCCGAACGCGCCGCCGCGATGGTGCAGAAGGTCGAGGCGAGAAAACTGCGCTTTGGCCACGACCTGCCGCTCGCGTCTGCCCGCGCCTGGGGGCTGACGATCTCGACTGCGCGCGGCAAGACCTCGATCGGCATCGAGGAGCCGGCCCTGTTCTCCGAGCCGGGGCTGTTCCTGGTGAGGCCGGACGGCACGCTCTACTGGGGCTCGACCCAGACCATGCCGTTCGCCCGACCGCATTTCGACGAGATCGTCGGCGCCATCGACTTCGTCGTTAAAAACGACTATCCGGCGCGTGGGGAATACACCGGGGTGGTCTAGTAGTCAGTCACGTTGAAACGCATGGATAACCTCCTAATTCGTCGTTCCCGCGCAGGCGGGAACCTATAGGCATGTCGCGGCATAACCGGACTATGGATTCCCGCCTGCGCGGGAATGACGGGAGTTTGCAGAATGGCGGACTATCCATCTATTTCAGCGTGACTGACTACTAGGCTGCCAGCAGCATCCGTTTGAGCTCGGGAACGCATGAACCGCAAGTCGTTCCGCACTTGAGTTTCTCTTGCAGGCCGGCCAGGCCGACACCGGCGATGATCTCGCGTTTGATTTCCTCTTCGCTCACATCCAGACAGTTGCAGATCACCTTGCGTGGCGCGGCAGCGGCCACGGGCGGTTCGGCAAGTGGGGCGAAGAGCCAGCGGCGCAGGTCGTCGATCGGCAGGCCGTCGCGGATCGCGGTGCGCAGCCAGCCGCCGGCGGCGTCCTCGCCCGCGAGCAGCATGCCGGTGAGGCGTTCGTCTTCGATCAGGGCGCGCTTGACGATGCCGCGTTTTACATCAAGATAGTTGAGACAGTCGGTTGCGGGCATGTCGAGCAGATGGGCGATGCGCTCGATACGTTCCAGCGGCAGCGGTTTGGCCAGCGCGAGGCGCAGCGCGACGAGCGGTCGTTCGCGACCGTCGAGAGTGAGCGCGGCGTAGTCGAAGCCGGCCAGCAGCGGCTCCAGGCGAGCACGCCAGGCCAACACTTGTTCGTGGGCGTCCGGCGTGGCGCCCGGCGAGCGCAGCACGACCATGCGCCAGGGCAGGGCGACCGGCTCGATGTGGATCGCTGCGTGCTTGAGTTCCGGTTGTTTCGACACCGGGTCGATCGCAGGCAGCGTGAGGGCGTTGATGCCATCGTGCGACAGGCTGCGTCGCCCCCAGTGCATCGGGAAAAAGGCCTGGCCGGGGCGCACTTCCGCGCTGGCGGCGAGCGGCAGGACGATCTCGCCGCGCCGGCTCTTCACCCGCATCAACTGGCCTTCCTGCCAGCCGCGCCGTTGCAGGTCGGACGCATGGATTTGCAGGCGTGGCTCGGGTTCGTGGGCGTAGAGACGCGGGACGCGGCCGGTGCGGCTCATGCCGTGCCACTGGTCGCGCAGACGGCCGGTGATGAGGCGGAAGGGGTGGCGGGCGTCGGGGGCTTCGGCGGTGAGTCCCTTGTCAATCGGGATGAACTTCGCTTTGCCATCCTGGTTAGCGAAACGATGATCGGCATAGAGTCGGTCCGTGCCGGTGGTCGCGCCAGTGGGGAATGGCCACTGCGTCGGGCCGAGCCGGTCCAGTGCCTCGTGCGAGAGGCCGCCGATGTCGAGGTCGCGGCCGACGGTGGTCTTCACATACTCGTCGTAGACCTCCGCAGGAGAGTCGAAATCGAACAGCGCCGTCCCGCCAACCCCTCTCTCCCGGCCTCTCTCCCGCAAGGGGAGAGAGGAGGCAGACAGCTTCCCTCTCCCCTTGCGGGAGAGGGATTGAGGGAGAGGGTGGGCGACTTTCAGGGCAAGCGCACGGGCGAAATCACGCGCAATGTGCCAATCGGCGCGGGCTTCGCCGGGCGGGGGAATCGCCGCCCGCACCCGCGAGATGCGGCGTTCGGAGTTCGTCAGCGTACCGTCCTTTTCTCCCCAGGTCGCGGCCGGCAGCAGCAGGTCGGCGAAAGCGGCGGTCTCGGTGTCGCCCCAGGCGTCCTGCACGACGACGAATTCGGCATTCGTCAGCGCTTCGCGCACCTTGGTCAGATCGGGCAGCGACTGGGCCGGGTTGGTGCAGGCGATCCAGACGGCCTTGATGCTGCCGTCCTTCAGCGCATTGAAGAGTTCGACGGCGGTCTTGCCGGGTTTTTCGGGCAACGCGGGGATGCCCCAAAGCTTGGCGAGTTCGTCACGATCGGAGGCCGAGGCGAGGTTGCGATGGCCGGGCAGCAGGTTGGCCATCGTGCCGGTTTCGCGGCCGCCCATGGCGTTGGGCTGGCCGGTGAGGGAAAACGGCCCCATGCCGGGCTGGCCGATTTTGCCGGTAGCGAGATGCAGATGGATCAGCGCGGCGCCGTTGCTTGTTCCATGAATGGACTGGTTGAGGCCCTGGCACCAGAAGGACAGCGGTGTCTTGGACTGACCGAACCAGCGTGCTGCCGTGACGATTTCCTCGGCTTTCAGGCCGCAGGCGGCGGCGACCGCACCGGGCGTGAGTTCGGCCAATTGCGCGCGCAGGTCGTTGAATCCGCTGGTGTGATCGGCAATGAAGCGGTTGTCGGTCAGTCCCTCCCAGAGCAGCACATGGAGCATCGCCGAATAGAGCAGGGCGTCCGAACCGGGGGCGATGGCAAGGTGCAGGTCGGCGCTGGCGGCGGTGTCGGTACGACGCGGGTCAACGACGATCAGCTTGAGATCGGGATTCTTCTCGCGCGCGGCCTCGATGCGACGGAACAGGACGGGGTGGGCGAAGGCGGTATTCGAACCGGCGATCAGCATCAGGTCGGCCAGATCGATGTCCTCATAGCTGCACGGCACGGCGTCGGAACCGAGCGTGGCCTTGTAGGCGGCGACGGCCGAGGACATGCACAGGCGCGAGTTCGAGTCGATGTTGTTGGTGCCGACCAGCGCGCGGGCCAGCTTGTTGAAGACGTAGTAATCCTCGGTCAGCAACTGGCCGGAAACGTAGAAGGCGACGGCATCCGGGCCGTGGTCCTGGATGATGCGGGCGAAGCGTTCCGCTGCCACATCCCGAGCATGGTCCCAGGAAGTCGGCGCTGGCAGGACGGCGCGGCTTTCGCGTAAAAAGGGAACCATCGCCCGACCGGTCTGCACCGCGGCCATGTGGAGCGTGTTGCCCTTGGAGCAGAGCTTGCCGAAGTTGGCCGGATGATCGGGGTCGCCCCGGACGCCAACGATGCGGTCGCCGGCCGACTGGATGATGACGCCGCAGCCGACGCCACAGTAGCAGCAGACGCTCTTCGTCTCTTTCATTACAGCGAAATCCAAACTGTGTCGCCTTCCAGCTTGACAGCGAAAGAACGAGCGCAGCCGACATCGGGAGCGTCGGCCGCGCCGCTTTCGAGCTGAATCTTCCAACTGTGCATGGGGCAGGTGACGACCTTGCCGGCCACGAAACCCTGCGACAGCGGCCCGCCCTTGTGCGGACACTTGTCGTGCAGGGCGAAGACTTCGTCGTCGGCCGTGCGGAAGACCGCGATGTCGCCCTTGGCCGATTTGACGACGCGGCTGCCGAGGCGGGGAATGTCGTCCAGCGCGCAGAGTTTTTTCCAGTTTGCCATCACACCGCCTCCTTACAGGTTTCAATAAACGATATGTGCCGGGGTGTCGGCGGTTGGCCGCATTCACGGGCGTGCGCATCCCCGCCAAAGGGCGGGGCCCCTGCTTCACTGTTCATGCGGGTACCTCCAATTTTTCGTATTCGCGACGCGCGACGGGCTGCGCCACCGCCGCCGCCCAAGGGTCTTCGTAATCCTGCAACGAGTACAACAGACGCTCGTAAAGTTCATTGCGCCGCGTCGCATCCTCGACGACGTTCGCCTTCACATAATCGAGTCCGACCCGGGCGACGTAGTGGCAGGTGCGTTCCAGGTAGTAGGCTTCCTCGCGATATAGCTGTAGAAAAGATCCTGAATATTCAAGAACTTCTGAATCAGTATTCACCTTACACATGAACATGGCGATCTCGGTCTTGATGCCGCCGTTGCCGGCGATGTAGAGCTCGTAACCCGAGTCGACGCCGATCACGCCGATGTCCTTGATGCCGGCTTCGGCGCAGTTGCGCGGACAACCCGAGACCGCGAGTTTCACTTTATGCGGCGCCCACATGCCGAAGAGCATTTTCTCCAGCTTGACGCCCATGCTCATCGAGAGCTGTGTGCCGAAGCGGCAGTGCTCGGCGCCGACGCAGGTCTTCACGGTGCGGATCGACTTGCCGTAGGCGTGGCCGGAAACCAGGCCCGCCACGCCGAGATCGGCCCAGACATTGGGCAGGTCGCTCTTCTTGATACCCAGCAGGTCGATGCGCGCGCCACCGGTCATCTTGACGGTGGGCACCTGGTATTTCTCGGCGACGTCGGCGATCACGCGCAGTTCGTTCGGCGTGGTCAGGCCGCCCCACATGCGCGGCACGACGGAGAAGGTGCCGTCCTTCTGGATGTTGGCGTGGGCGCGCTCGTTGATGAAACGGCTTTGCGGGTCGTCCTCGGCTTCTTTTGGCCAGGACGAGATCAGGTAGTAGTTGAGGGCTGGGCGGCAGGAGGCGCAGCCGTTGGGCGTTTTCCAGTCAAGCGCGCGCAGCGTGTCGGGAATGTTCAGCAGGTGCTGATCGCGAATCGCGGCCCGCACCTCGCCATGTGTGTGATCGGTGCAGCCGCACACGGGCTTGTTCTTGCTGTCCGACGGCTGGTAGGCGCCGCCGACCGTGGAGGCGAGCAGTTGTTCGACGAGCCCGGTGCAGGAGCCGCAACTGGAAGACGCCTTGGTGTGCTTGCGCACATCCTCCACCGTGAAGAGGCCGTGGGTCTTGATCGCGCGGACGATGTCGCCCTTGCAGACGCCGTTGCAGCCGCAAACTTCGGCCGTGTCGGGCATCGTGGCCGCCTTGACCTGACCGGCGTGGCCGACGTCGCCGACGTGGTGCGAACCGAACATCAGGTGATCGCGAATCTCGGCGATGTTTTGCTTGTCTTTCAGCAACTGGAAATACCAGGCGCCGTCGGCGGTGTCGCCGTAGAGCACGGCGCCGGCGAGCAGATCGCCCTGGATGATGAGTTTCTTGTAGATGCCGCCAGACGGGTCGGCCAGGACGATTTCTTCCATGCCCTCGCCGCCCATGAAGTTGCCGGCGGAAAACACGTCGATACCGGTGACCTTGAGCTTGGTCGACGTGACCGAGCCGCTGTAACGGCCGATGCCCATCTGCGCGAGGTGGTTGGCGCAAACCTTGGCTTGTTCAAACAGCGGGGCGACCAGGCCGTAGGCGATGCCACGATGGGCGACGCACTCGCCGACGGCGTAAATTTTTGGATCGTAGGTTTGCAGTGTGTCGTCGACGACGATGCCCCGTTCGCAGCGGATGCCGGCCGATTCGGCCAGCGCGGTATTGGGGCGAATGCCGACGGCCATCACGACGAGATCGGCCGGGATGCCGCTATTGTCTTTGAAGCAAATAGCGGCGACACGGCCGCTTTCACCTGCGACCAACTCCGCCGTCTGCTTGCCGAGCAGGAACTTCAGTCCCTTGTTCTCCAAGGACTTTTGCAGCAGGTCGGCGGCGGTCTTGTCGAGCTGGCGTTCCATGATCCAGTCGGCCAGATGCACGACGGTGACGTCCATGCCGCGCAGCTTGAGGCCGTTCGCTGCCTCCAGGCCGAGCAGCCCGGCGCCGATCACGACGGCGTGACTGTGATGCTTGGCCGCCTCGATCATCGCTTCCGTGTCGGCGATGTCCCGATAGGCGATCACGCCCGGCAGGTCCTTGCCCGGCACCGGCAGGATGAAGGGCGAAGAGCCGGTGGCGAGCAGCAGACGATCGTAGCTTGCCTCGGTGCCGTCCACGGCGATGACCTTGCGCGCCTTGCGGTCGATCTTCGTCACCTGTTTTCCGGTGTGGAGCGCGATGCCGTTGTCGCGATACCAGTCCAGGTCGTTGAGCACGATGTCGGGTAGCGTCATCTCGCCGGCCAGTACCGGGGAAAGCAGGATGCGGTTGTAGTTCGGGTGCGGCTCGGCGCCGAACACCGTGATCTCGTAGAGATCGGGCGCCAGCTTGAGCAGTTCTTCGAGGGTGCGGCAGCCGGCCATGCCGTTGCCGACCATGACGAGTTTCTGTTTTTTCATGATTTATCCTTAGGCGGCGAGGGGATGAGACTGCTTGGCGTAGAGAAATTCGAGCACCGCCGAGCGGTAATCCATGTAGTGGGAATCGTGCGCCAGCGTCAGGCGTTCGCGCGGACGCGGCAGCTTCACTTCGAGGATTTCGCCGATGGTGGCGGCCGGCCCGTTGGTCATCATGACGATGCGGTCGGAGAGCAGCACCGCTTCATCGACGTCGTGCGTGACCATCACCGTGGTCGCTTTGGTGGCCTCGCAGATCTTCATCAGCTCATCTTGCAAGCGGGCGCGGGTGAGGGCGTCGAGCGCGCCGAAAGGCTCGTCAAGCAGCAGCATCTTGGGCAGGATGGCAAAGGCGCGGGCAATGCCGACGCGCTGCTTCATACCACCGGAAAGTTCGGCCGGCTTCTAGTGGATTGCGTGGCCGAGGCCGACCATCTCAA
>JAUXWU010000131.1 GCA_030680085.1 Rhodocyclaceae bacterium
CATCTTGCCCAGCACTGCGGGCGGCTGACCCACCGAGCCCATAACATTGACCACGCCCATTACCGCGACGACGATACCGAAAGCCGGCACGGCATCGGCCACCTTGCTCATGACATGCGCCGGCACATGCGCTTCCTGATGGTGGGTCTCGATCTCGATGTCTATCAAATTTTCGATCTCGAAGGCATTCAGGTTGCCGCCAACCATCATGCGCAGATAGTCGGTGATGAACTCCATGACGTGGTGGTCGTGACTGACCGATGGATATTTCGAGAAGATCGGGCTGGCCTCGGGGTTTTCGACATCGTTCTCGATCGACATCAGGCCTTCCTTGCGCACTTTCGCCAGGACCTCGAACAACATGGCCAGCAGGTCCATGTAGAGCGCCTTGTTGAAGGCCGAACCCTTCAGAACGCTGGGCAGTGCGGCGAGCGTCGCCTTGACCGTCTTGCTGCCGTTGCTGGCGATAAAACCGCCAATCATCAGGCCAATGATGGCGATATATTCGAGCGGCACCCAGAGGGCGCCGAGACTGCCGTGCACGGCATAGGTGCCGATGGAGGCGAGCAGAATAATGACGTAGCCGACGAGCAGTGACATGAATGATCTCGGTTGTTTTTAGCTGGCGCGGGCAGGCCAGCCGCGATGATAGCGGCAAACGAAGTTTCAGAGAAGGCCCGCGTTAGCTGGCATTATGCCAAAGCTAAAAAGGCACTCCGCCCCGGGAAGGAGGGGCGGAGCGCCCGTCGCAATGCAGCGATTAAGCTTACTCAGGCCATGTCAGGCCGCCACCGCCTCCACCACCTGCGCTGGCCGACGGGTTTTGCCGGCGCGGGCCGGCATGTGGCACAGACCGCAGACATAGTCGCGCTTCGGGTCGTGGGCGTGGGCGACAAACTCGCCGCCGCAGGTCTTGCAGCGGGTCGTCTGCAGCATGCCCGCGTCGAAGAAACGCACCATGGTCCAGGCGCGGGTCAAGGACAGGACGTTCTCCATGTTTGACCGGCCCACCTGCTCGGTGTAGAGGCGATAGGCCTTGATGATGCGTTCAAGGCCGGACAGGCCGGTGTGGCGCCCGAGGAAATTGAAGTAGGCCATGAACAGCGAGGCATGCACGTTCGGCTGCCAGGTCATGAACCAGTCGGTCGAGAAGGGCAGCATGCCCTTGGGGGGAGAGACGCCGCGCACTTCCTTATAGAGCTTGAGCAGACGTTCGCGGGACAGCTTGGTTTCGACCTCAAGGAGTTGCAGGCGAGCGCCCATTTCGATGAGTTCGATGGCAAGGCGAATGTCTCTCGCCTCCGAGATGACTGATTTATTACGCATGCAAACCTCCTAAGTACTCGTGGATACGCTGGATCGACGGGATCAAGAAACCGCCGCAACTGACCGGCCGGCGGCAAGAATGGCGGCGTGGATGTGACCAACGCCGCGCTCGCGCTCGTGGTTGGCCAGCAAGTCGATCAGCAAGGTATCGTCAAAGCGGAAGCTGCACAGCAGCATGTCGGAGCTGGCCATTTTCAGGACCTGTCCCGGTGTCAGGGTTTCGAGAATGTCGGCAATCTCCTCGCTGATGCCCAAGCGAAACACGGCGGTTTCCCGATCGGAACGCACCATGTTTTGCGCCAGCATCAGGTAGGCAAGATTGACTTCCTTTATGTCGTTGTAGGTGTCAGTCGGTTTCATCTTTGCGCTCCTTGCATTGCCGCCATCCCAGGGCGCGGAGACTTTCCGCGCATGCCCGTTTGGCAGTGATGGCATTCAACGGCATTTTTGACAAGAAGAAAATCAATGGAAAGACCATCCTTTTGTAAGAATAGGATAGCCACCTCTTGTAAGAAAAAACCTTACAAAAGCGGTCTTATCTCATGTTTTGAATTGGTTTTTTGTGATTACCAACACTACTGGACGGTCGCCACGCAGTTCCGGCCCCGCTGTTTTGCCTGGTGCGGACTGGCGCGCTAGAATTCCGCTCCATGGAACCCGCCATCAACTATTGCTGCACCTGCGCCGCGCCGGTGAGTTTGCGCGTGCCGCCGGGCGACAGCCTGCCGCGCCATATTTGCGACGTCTGCGGCGCCATCCATTACCGCAACCCGCGCCTGGTGGTCGGCGCCCTGCCCGTTTATGAAGATCGCATTCTGCTGTGCCGCCGCGCCATCGAACCGCGCCACGGCTGCTGGACACTGCCCGCCGGCTTCATGGAAAACCAGGAAACCCTGGCCGAGGCCGCGGCGCGCGAAACCCGCGAGGAAGCCTGCGCGCATATCGAACTGGATGATTTGTACACAATGATCTCGGTGCCACACATCAACCAGGTGCATGTCATTTATCGCGCCCGGCTGCTCCAGGCCGATTTCGCGCCGGGCGAGGAAAGCCTCGAAGTAGCCCTGTTCGACGAAGCCAGCATCCCCTGGCAGGACATCGCCTTTCGCACCATCGCCATCACTTTGCGCCACTTCTTCGCCGACCGCGCGGCGGGCCGCTTCGGCTTGCATGTCGAGTCGATTGAACCGCCGCGCTGATTATTTTTCCACCTCGAACACCACCGGCAACAACACCACAAAGTTCCGCCCCTGCAAGGATTCCGGCAGCGCGGTACGCGGGACCGCCTGGCGCAGCATCTCCAGCGCGGCCGCGTCGAGCAGCGCATGGCCGCTGGAACGATTCAGGTCGACACGGCGGGCCGACACGCCCGACTCCACCGTGACGCGTACTTCGGCCGTGCCGGTCAGGCCCGCCCGCTCCGCCGCACCCGGGTAACGGCGAAAGCGCCGCGCCTCGACCGCCAGCGCCAGGCGGAACTGCCGCAAGCCGGCGGCATGGGCGCCACGTTCATCAGTCTCCTGCGCCAGGGCTGCCGTGGCCGGACCTGAGCTGTGGCGCGGCACTTGCTCACCACCGGCGCCGCCCACCCCGCTTGCTGTGGTTGCCTGGGCCTGCTCCGGGAGTGTCGCACTCGCAAAAGTCGGCGCTGGCAAGACGGCGCCAGCCGGGTTGATGGGGACGGCGCGTGGCGAAACCGCCGCAACAACGGTCGGTGCTGGCAAGACGGCGCCAGCCGGGCCCACCGCGTTGATTGGGACGGCACGCTGCATCACTGGATCGGGCGCGTCGACCGCGGGCGGCGCGGGCAGCAGCCTGCCCTGCAAAACGCTGGTCGGCGGGACGCGGTTTTCCATTGCACTAAACTGTGGCATCAGTCCCAGCAACAGTAGCGCGTGGAACAACAGCGACAAAACGGCGGGACGGAGCGGAAATCCCCGTAATTCCCAAGCCTGTTCCAACCGCCGCGACGAACTTTCCATGGTCACAATACTCTGATAGGTTTCGGGATCCATTGTAAAGGCCAATGAACACCTACCCCCTGATCCTCACGCTTGACCCGCATGGCGCGCCGCACCGCTGGGTGACTTGGCAGCATGCCTGCTTTTATTACGCCAAGGATCTGGTGGCCTGGGCGGCGGGGGATCACAGTTTCACCATTCACGGCGGTCTCAGCCGGCTGACCGGACAGCAATCCGCGATTCGCGCCAACAGCATCATCGCCATCAAGGGCCGCGCACTGGCCGGGCGCCAGTTCCATCAGGTCCCCCCGCTCGACAACCGCGAGCTGTTCCATCGCGACCGCCACATCTGCGCCTATTGCGGCGACAACCTGCACGGCATGCGCCTGACCCGCGACCATGTGGCACCGGTTTCGCAAGGCGGACGCGACACCTGGATGAACGTGGTCACCGCCTGCCGCGCCTGCAACCAGAGGAAAAGCGGCCGCACGCCCGAAGAAGCCGGCATGCAACTCCTCTACGCGCCCTATGTTCCCAACAAGGCGGAATACCTGATCCTCAGCAATCGCAACATCCTCGCCGACCAGATGGATTTTCTGGCGCGGCATGTTTCCAGCCAAAGCCGCGTCCGGCTGTAAACTCCCTGCCATGCAGACTCCCCAAAGCCTCACGGCTTACCGTCCCTATTGGGCGAAGCGCTTCGGCGTCGCCCCGTTCCTGCCGATGTCGCGCGCCGCGATGGAACAACTCGGCTGGGACGCGTGCGACATCGTGCTCGTCACCGGCGATGCCTATATCGACCATCCGAGCTTCGGCATGGCGCTGGTCGGCCGGTTGCTCGAAGCGCAGGGCTTTCGCGTCGGCATCATCGCGCAACCCGACTGGACCGCGGCGGATGACTTCCGTCGCCTCGGCAAACCTGCGCTGTTCTTCGGCATCACCGCCGGCAACATGGATTCGATGGTCAACCGCTACACCGCCGACCGCAAGATCCGCTCCGACGACGCCTACACGCCGCACGCCGCACCGGACAAGCGCCCCGACCACGCCGTCACCGTCTATGCGCAGCGGGCGCGCGAAGCGTTCAAGGACGTGCCCGTCGTGATCGGCGGCATCGAGGCGAGCTTGCGTCGCATCGCGCATTATGACTACTGGTCGGACACCGTCAAACGTTCCGTGCTTGTCGATAGCAAGGCCGACCTGCTGCTGTTCGGCAATGCCGAGCGCGCGCTGGTTGAATTGGCGCACCGGCTGGCCAAGGGCGCGCAGATCGCCGCGATTCGCGAACTGCGCGGCACGGCTTTCATGGCCACGGCTGGCTGGAAGCCCGATGAAAGTTGGACAGAGATTGACGAGACCGTTCCCGAAAAAGTCGGCGCTGGCGGGACGGCGATAGCCGCGCCCGCCGCCAACATGGGGACGGTGATCAAGTTCATGGCGCGCACCACGCGTGGGCAAACCGTCATTCGCCTGCCCGCCTACGAACAGGTCAAGGCCGATCCCGTCCGCTACGCCCATGCCTCGCGCGTGTTCCACCTCGAATCGAATCCGGGCAACGCGCGTGCGCTGGTGCAGCGCCACGGCACGCGCGACCTCTGGCTGAATCCGCCGCCGCTGCCGCTGTCCACCGCCGAGATGGATTACGTCTTCGGGCTGCCCTACGCCCGCGCGCCGCATCCGTCCTACGGCGACGCGAAAATTCCGGCGTGGGAGATGATCCGTTTCTCGATCAACATCATGCGCGGCTGCTTTGGCGGCTGTACCTTCTGCTCGATCACCGAGCACGAAGGACGCATCATCCAGAGCCGCTCGGAAGCCTCGATCCTGCGTGAGATCGAGGAAATCCGCGACAAGACGCCGGGCTTCACCGGCGTCGTTTCCGACCTGGGCGGCCCGACGGCGAACATGTATCGCATGGCCTGCAATGACAGCAAGATTGAAAGCGCGTGTCGGCGGCTGTCCTGCGTTTTTCCCGACATCTGCCCGAACCTGAACACCAGCCATGCGCCGCTGATTTCGCTTTACCGCAGCGCGCGACAGGTGCCGGGCGTCAAAAAGGTCCTGATCAGTTCGGGCCTGCGCTATGACCTGGCGGTGCGCTCGCCCGAATACGTCAAGGAACTGGTCAGCCATCACGTCGGCGGCTATCTGAAGATCGCGCCCGAGCACACCGAAGCCGGTCCGCTCTCGAAAATGATGAAGCCGGGCATGGGCAGCTACGACAAGTTCAAGCGCATGTTCGAAGCGGCGTCGAAAGCGGCCGGCAAGGAACAGTACCTGATCCCCTATTTCATCGCCGCGCATCCGGGCACCACCGACACCGACATGCTGGAACTCGCGCTCTGGCTCAAAAGGAACGATTTCCGCCTCGACCAGGTGCAGACCTTCCTGCCGACGCCGCTGGCCATCGCCACCGGCATGTGGCATACGGGTAAAAATCCCTTGAAGCGCGTTTCGGCAGGTTCGGAAGACGTTGCCGTGGTGCGCGGTGGCCGCCAGCGCAAGTTGCAGAAAGCCTTTTTGCGCTATCACGACGCGAAGAACTGGCCTGTGCTGCGCGAAGCGCTCAATGCCATGGGCCGCGCCGATCTGATCGGCTCTGGCCGTCGGCATCTCATTCCGGCCTGGCAGCCGGGTGACCCCGGCCGGTTCGCTAAGCCATCCGCGCCTCTGCGAAAAACTCGACGCCCATGAAAAATGCCCCTTGCGGGGCATTTTTCACTCAGACGCAGCCGGTCGGCTTGGGCATTCCCGCGTAGCGGCAGGCCTGTTTGGCCGGGCCGTAGGGGAACAGGTCGAACAGGTATTTCTTGTCGGCATATTCTTCGCCCAGAGCTTCGGGCAGCAGCTTGGTGATCAGGCGCAGGTTGGGCGCGGTGCCGGTTTCGGCGTAGTAATCGCGAATCCAGCTAATGACCTGCCAGTGCTTTTCCTGCAGCGCCAACTGATCCTGGCTGGAAAGATAATTCGCGACATCTTCGGACCAGTCATCCAGATTGGCCAGGTAGCCTTGCGCGTCGGTTTCGATGTCTCTGCCATTGACGTTGATCATTTTTTTGTCCTCTCCGTGGGGTTGGGGGTGCTGGGGTCGGGGGTGAATACCCGACTAACTTGGTGCGGATTATAACCACACGCCCAGCGGAGGCAAATAGTAATTGTTGATTAACTTGATAGCCTATTGCTATGAATGGAATTGCTCAATCCTTGCCGCAACTCCCGCTGCCGCAATCATCCCCATCCGCGTCATCGTAGCCGCCATCTTCGCCGCGAGCGAAACGCTCAGCGGCTGCGCGCTCTTCGGCCATGCGTTTTTCCTGAACCTTCTTCATGCGTTCGGCCGACTGCGCCTCATCGAGGGGAATGGTTTGCTCGCCAAACAATACCTGCTTGAGGAAGCGGAAAGAGAACTGCAGCAATTCGGCGTCGTCAGCGAGAATCCGCGTCTTATCTTCGGCGGGCAGGGCGAACAATTGGGCAAACGCATCACTCTCGACAAACACCCGGAAGGTATCGATGTCGTAACAGGCCATGAAGAAAAGCTGGCGGCTCTTCAGCGAAGGGGCGCCAATCGCCGGGCCGCAGGACTTTTTCTTCAGCACCAGTTGACGCCAGCCGCGCGCCAGCTCGTCGTACTCTGTCAGCCCCTGCTCCTTGCGATAGTCGTCGATGCTGATCGAACGCTTGACTTCGTGGCCCTTGCAGTGGTCTTCCTTGACCAGCGCGTAGGAGTTGCGGTCGACAAATTCGTCCTGCATGCGCATCGACAGCAGGGCGACCGGGTAATAGCGGCAGGCGGTGGGCCGGTCGGTATACACGCCGCAGCCTTCAGGCTGCATGAAGCGGCAGGCAGTGCCGTTTTCGATCGGGCGCAGCTTGACGCCGGCAATGCCGTCTTTCTCGAATTCGTAGGGAACAGTGTAGTCCTGCAGAAACTGCGTTGAAGTCATCCCGAGGTGTTTCTTGAGCCGGACAATGTCATAGGGCGTCAACGAAATGTCGATGTTCGCGCAACAGGCGTTCCAGCAACTGATGCCCTTGTGGCAGGAAAACTGGATGACGTGCTCGGCTTCCAGCATCGTGGGGACGACCGGACTTTGCGGAAAGGGGACTTCTGGCTTGGACATAAAAACCTCTTCGGGACAATGGTTTGAGCAACTGCAAATAGAACAGGCCGGGAGCCTTGCGGCTTCCGGCCTGCGTCTTACACAGGTGCGGCTACTTAGTGCGGTGCGGCAGCCTTGAACAGCTTCGACTTGTCGATCAGATCGACGTGGGCGCGCTTGAAGCAGGTCCACTTCTTCGACTTCTTGTCGTAGATCGAGTTCACGAAGCAATGCCAGTTCTTCTCATCGACAAAGTTCTTGTCGGTGCGATAGTAGAAGCCGGGGTAACGGCTCTCTTCACGGAACTGGATGTGCTTCATGTGGGCTTCGGCCGTCAGGATGCGATGGTAGTTTTCCCAGGCGCGCAGCAGTTCGT
>JAUXWU010000134.1 GCA_030680085.1 Rhodocyclaceae bacterium
GGCCGGCGGCGCTGTTGTCGGTATTCGCCGAGAGCACGATGCGCCGGCGTGAATTCTCGCGGCTGACCTGATTCGGGCCGTCGCTCTCTTCCACGCTGGCGATTTTCGACAGCGGCACATGGCCGGTCGGCGTTTCGATCAGCAGATCGGCCAGCGCCTGCGGGCTGCGCGCGGACTCCGGCAGGCGCACCAGCAGGTCGAAGCGGCGCGAACCTCCGTCCCCTCCCTCGACGATCTGCGTGATGCGCTCGCCTTCGATCATCTGTTCGAGGCTGCGCAGCAGGTTGCCGGGCGCCACGCCGTAGCGCGCCGCCTGCTCGTAGTCGAGGCGGATCTTTATCTGCGGGATCAGCACCTGCTTCTCGATCTGCAGGTCGGTCACGCCGGGAATCCTGGCCAGCCGGTCACGCAGATCGGTCGCCAGACCGCGCAGCGTGTCAAGGTCGTCACCATAGATCTTCAGCGCAATCTGGGCGCGCACGCCGGAAAGCAGGTGATCGAGACGGTGCGAAATCGGCTGGCCGACGCTGGTAACCGCCGGCAGTGCGGCCAGGCGTTGCCGGATGTCGGCGATGATGGCTGCGCGGCTGCGCGCGGACGCCTTGAGGTCTACGTCCATCTCGGTGTAATGCACGCCCTCGGCATGTTCGTCGAGTTCGGCGCGGCCGGTGCGGCGTCCCGTCTGCGTCACCTCGGGCACCTGCGCGACCAGTTGCTCAGCCAGCGTGCCGATGCGGTTCGATTCGGTCAGCGAGGTGCCTGGGTTGAGCAGCACATTCACGGTCAGCGTGCCTTCGTTGAAGGGCGGCAGGAAGGCGCGCGGGAAAAACGGCACGCTCGCCGCGACAATCACCACCAGCGCCAGCGCGCCGGCCAGCAGGGCGCGCGCATGGCCGAAGGACCAGTGCAGCAGCCTGCCATCCCAGCGCTTGAGCCAGGCCACCAGCGGGCTGTCCCCGTCGCCGATTTTCTCCCTCCCCTTCAAGGGGAGGGTTGGGGAGGGGATGGGTGATTTCAGGAGATAGTAGGCCATCACCGGCGTCAGCGTTACCGAGACGACCATGCTGGCGAGAATGGAAACGATGTAGGCCACGCCCAGCGGCGTGAACAGCCGCCCCTCGATGCCGGGCAGGACGAACAGTGGCACGAACACCAGCACGATGATCACGGTCGCATAGACGATGGCCGAGCGCACTTCCAGTGTGGCGGCGGCGATGACCTCCGCCACCGGGCGCGGCGCGGCTGCCGCGCGATTCAGTTTCAGGCGGCGCAGGATGTTCTCGACGCCGACCACGGCATCGTCCACCAGCTCGCCGATGGCGATCGCCAGCCCGCCCAGCGTCATGGTGTTGATCGACAGGCCGAAGTAGCTGAAGACCAGGGCCGTGGCCAGCAGCGACACCGGAATCGCCATCAGCGAAATGATCGTGGTGCGGACGTTGAGCAGGAACAGGAAGAGGATCACCGCGACGAGGATCGCGCCGTCCTTCAGGGCCTCCTCGACATTGCGCACCGAATTCTCGATGAAGTCGGCCTGCTTGAAGAGGAAGGACGGCGCTTCAATGCCTTTAGGGAGGTTTTTGCCGAGTTCGGCGATGGCTTTTTCAATCTCACGGGTCAGGGTCACGCTGTCGGCGGCCGGCTGCTTCTGCACCGACAGGATCACCGCCGGCTTGCCTTTGTAGCTGCCGTCGCCGCGCTTGATGGCCGGCGCCAGCTTGACGTCGGCGAGCTGCTTGAGCAGGATGGGTTGGCCGTTCCTTACGCTCACCACCAGGTTCTGCAAATCCTCGATACGCGAGCTGCGGCCGATCTGGCGAATCAGCCATTCGCGGCCCTGCGCTTCGAGAAAGCCACCGCTGGTGTTGGCGCCGAAATCCTTCAGCGCGGCCTCCAGTTTCTCGCGTTCGATGCCCAGCGCCTGAAGCTGCGCCGGACGCAGCTCGACGCGGTACTGGCGCACCTCGCCGCCGATCGGAATCACCTGGGCGACGCCGGGAATGGTCAGCAGGCGCGGCCGCACGACCCAATCGGCATATTCGCGGACGGCCATCGGGCTGAACTTGGCGGGGTCGGCCGGGATGGCGATCAGCAGGATCTCGCCCATGATCGACGCGATCGGCCCAAGCTGCGGCACGATGCCCGGCGGTAACTGTTCGCGCACCAGGTTCAGGCGTTCGGCGACCTGCTGCCGGTTGCGGTAGATGTCGGAGCCCCACTCGAATTCGACATAGACGATCGACAGACCGATGCCGGAAACCGAGCGCACGCGCGTCACACCCGGCATGCCGTTCATACTGGACTCGATCGGGAAGGTGACCAGTTGCTCGACCTCCTCCGGCGCCATGCCACCGGCCTCGGTCATCAGCGTCACGGTGGGCTTGTTGAGGTCCGGAAAAACATCGACCGGCATCTGCCGCAGCGTGATCGCGCCGTAGATGATCAGCAGCAGGGCAACGCCAAGGACGATCAGACGCTGCTTCAGCGCGGTGTGGATGATGAATTCGAACATCTCAGCGTACCTGCGACAGCAGGCCGGCGCCTTCGATTACCACGCGCTCGCCCTCATGCAGGCCATCGGCGATGGCGACGTTGTTGGCGTCCAGCGATTGCTGGCGGACGCGGCGAGCGACGAAGCGCTCGGCCTCGGTATGCACCCACACCGCCGTCTCGCCAGCGCCGACTTTTGTCAGTGCCGAGCGCGGCACGGCCGCACCCTTGATTCCCCGTGCCGTGCGCACCATCACCTTGACCGGCTGGCCCACCGCCACCATCGAGTTGGTGGCAACAATGCGAAACAGCAGCGGCAGCGCCTGCTCGCGCAGTTGCCGGCCGGCGCCGACGAATTTGAGCTCCAGCGCGGTTTGCTCGGCCAGCGCGCTGGCGGAGATCACGGTCGCGCCGATGCTTGCATCGTAGGCCAGCGCCTCCACGGCAAGCCGCGTCGGATCGACAATCTCGAACAGAATCTCCTTGGCATCGACCACCTGCCCGGCGACTACGTTGCTTGAACTGATCACCCCCGCGGCGGGGGCCAGCAACGGCTCGGCGGCGTCGATGCTGGCACTGACGAAGGCGCGGCGCTTTTGCAGCGCGTCGCGCTCGATGCGTGCCGCTTTGATTTCCTTTTGCGGCACCGCGCCTTCAAGCTGCTCGAAACGCCTGACGCGTCCGTCGGCAATGGCGAGCTGGGCCTCCAGTTCAGCGCGCTGCGCCTTCTGGTTGCCGCGTTCGATGGCGCCACCGACCGGGCGCAGCCAGGCCAGCACCTCGCCCCTGGCGACCTTTCGCCCCGGTACCGGCATGCCTTTGGGGCCGGGCATGACGCTGCCGGCGAACGTCGCCTGGACCCGGCCGCCTGTCTCGTGGTCCGGGATGATCTTGCCGTTGAGTTCGATCGTTGCGGCGAGTTCAGTGATGCGAATCGGCTGGGTGCGCAGCCCAAGCTGACGCTGCACCGACTTGGGAACGAACAGGCTGCCGTCGGCCAGTCGTTGCGGAGCCGCCGAATTGCCCATTGCCCCCGCCGCGCTGGTTGTCGCCGTGGCGGGCGCCTTGCCCTTGTCCTGGCTGTGATCCTCGTCGCCGTGGGCCAGCGCGCCGCTGGCGACGAATGCCAGCGTCGTTGCGACAATAATTAGACTGTGCATTTCAGATTCCCTTCGATCTTCCGTGGCGCCGTGCGGCAAACAACGCGGCGCTGGCAAGCAGCAACAGGCCGGCGACGATCCAGACAATCCGTTGCTGCCACCAGTCGACATGCTCGACGCCCGCCGACGGCGGCGAAATATCCAGCGTCGCGGAAAGCAGATCGACGCTGTCGCCGGCCTCGATGGCGATCGTCAGCGGATGTCTGCCCGGGGGAATGGCCGCCGTGACGTCCATGACATAGGTGCCGGGCGCCACCTCGCTGGCGAGTCCCTTCAGCCCCGCACCCTCGACTTCCACCTTGGCGTTTGCCACCGGTTCGTTGCTGGCGAAGCGATCGACATAGACCACCAGTTGCTTGCCTTCGAGGATGGCGACCACTTCGAAATCCTCGGTGGCGGCTACCGCACGCGGCGCGCTGGCCGTGACCGGCACCGGCGCGGGCGCCCCGTGGCTATGCCCGTCGCTGGCGTCGCCGCCGGCCCATGCCGGAAAGGCGATGACCGCGGCCAGAAAAAGTGCTCGCGCTTGCATCATGGCAATGCTCCCAGCGCCTGGTTCAGGCGCGATATCGCCGCGGCGCGGGCCACGCGCTGACGGTCGTAAAAGGATTCGGCGTCGAAGGCGGCGGCGCGGATACGCAGCAGCGTCGCCAGGTCGGATTCGCCCAGCGCGAAAGCCTTTTCGGCCAGGCGCAGATTTTCGGCGGAGAGCTCACGGCGCTCCTGAGCCATGGCGAACTGCCGCTCCGCTGCAGCAAGGGCGCGCTGCGCGCGCTCTGCATCAAGCTGGACGCGGGTCTGGGTACGCAGCATTTCGGCGTCGGCCTGGTCGGCTTCGGCCTGTGCCGCCGAAGTTTCGCGGCGCACCTGCGCCCCCGATGAAAAAGGAATCTTCAGCCGTATGCCGACGCTATTGGAATATTGTTCGGCGAACTCCCCGCGCTCGCGCACCACCCGCAGCGCCAGTTCCGGTGCGGCACGCCGCGATTCGTCGGCGACTTTCACCTTGGCGCGGGCGCTGCGGGCGGTAGCGGCCGCGGCCGCAAGTTGCGGATGCGCCTCGGGGGAGCCCGCTGTCCCGCCCAGACTGCGTCGCGCCGCTGGCGTCTCCTCGCTGATGTCCGTCGGCGCGGCCACGCCGGTCAGCGTGCGCAAGGCCTGTTCCGCCTGGAGTAGCGTCGCCTCGGCCTCGATCAGTTCCGCCTCGGCAACATGCACTTCGGTCTGCGCCAGGTTGGCGTCGATGCGGGACAGCTCGCCGACCATGTAGCGGCGCCGCACGTCGGCTGCCAGCAGTCGAGCGGTAGCCAGGCGACGGGCCGCCAGAGCGTTGGCATTCTTCGCCGCGGCCAACGCCCACCATGCCTCGCGCAGCTCGCCGGCCAACTCCGCGCGCAGGGCGGCGCGCTTTGCGGCAGCTTCATCGATGCGACTGGCCGCCTCGACTGCGCGCGCCGCCTGCTGCCCCGGCAGCCACAGCGGCATCGCCAGCTCGACTTCGTATTCCTGTTTGCCAAGATTGCGGTTGAAGCGGTCGCTGCGGCTGCCGATGGAAACCGCGCCCGGCTCCGGGGTCAGACCGGCGGCGATCTCGTGCATGGCCCGCGCCTCGGCCGCGCGGGCCTCCAGCGCCGCCGCCCGCGGATCCAGCCGCCAGGCTTGCTCCAGGGCATACGCCAGGCCGGAAGCGGCTGGCGGAGCGGCGGCGGTCAGTCCCGGCAGGCTCAGGGCCAGTGTGGCAACGCAGAAGACCATCTGCCGGTTCCAGCGAAGAAATGTCATGCTCATGTCCGATATCCAGGTGTGTGATGAGCATTTTGCAAAAACCTTCCCCACCGCAAGCTGACGCCGGGATTACATTTCTGTAATCTTTTTAGGCGACCTGCCTGAGAGCCTGTGAAAAGCCCGATGCAAAATAGCGCAAACTTATACGCTTGACGAAGGAGAGCGCTAATGAAAATTCTGGTGGTCGAAGACGAACCGAAAACCGGCGACTACCTCAAGCAGGGGCTGGTCGAGGCCGGTTTTGTCGTCGATCTGGCGAAGGACGGCGTGGATGGCCTGCATCTGGGCGAGACCGGCGGGTACGATCTGGCGATTCTCGACGTGATGCTGCCGGGGCTGGACGGCTGGCAGGTGCTCGCCGGCCTGCGCCGCGCCGGGCGCGAGATGCCGGTGCTGTTTCTTACCGCCCGCGATCAGGTCGATGACCGGGTCAAAGGATTCGAACTTGGCGCCGACGATTATTTGGTGAAACCCTTCGCCTTCGCCGAACTGCTGGCCCGCGTGCGCTCGCTACTGCGCCGCGGGAGCCGCAAACCGGAAGCGGAGCAGATGCGCGTGGCCGATCTGGAACTCGATCTGCTGCGTCGCCGGGCAACCCGCGGCGGTCGACGCATCGACCTCACCGCCAAGGAGTTCGCCTTGCTGGAACTGCTGCTGCGGCATCGCGGCGAGGTGTTGCCGCGCTCGCTGATTGCCTCCCAAGTATGGGACATGAACTTCGATTCCGATACCAACGTCATCGAAGTGGCGGTGCGTCGGCTGCGCGCAAAGATCGACGACGGCTTCGCGCTCAAGCTCATCCGCACGGTGCGCGGCATGGGCTACGTGCTGGAGGAGGACCCTGGATGAGGCGCCGCCGCTCGTCAATCACCTTCCGCCTGACCCTGCTGTTCGCTGCCGTGTCGACGGCTGTGTTGCTGCTGCTGGGTCTGCTGATCGGCAATACGGTCGAGCAACACTTCGTCGAGCAGGACATGGGTCTGCTGACCGGCAAGCTGGATCTGGCCGGCCACCTGCTGGAAAAAGTGCATACGCCAGCCGATCTCGATGGACTGGCGGCGCAACTCGACGATTCGCTGGTCGGCCATCACGGCCTCGCCATGCTGGTGCGTGGCTCCGGCGAACGAACGTTGTTCGCCACCGCCGACGCCAGGTTTCCACCCTCCCTGCTGGAGCGTGGCGCGATCCGGAATCCGCCGCGGCCACAAGTCTGGCGGCAGGAGGACCCGCCGGGTACGCAACCAGGTACGCAACCCCGGCGCGGCATCGCCGCGCTATTGCCCACTGGCATCGCTGGTTTTCCGCCACTGCTGGTCGCGGTTGCCGTCGACATCACGCACCATGAACACTTCATGGCCTCGTTCCGGCACACGCTGTGGCTGTTCGTGGCCATTGCCGCTGTCCTGGTCGGCCTGCTCGGCTGGGTCGCCGTGCGGCACGGGCTGGCGCCACTGCAAGCCATCCGTCAGGGCGCGGCGGGCGTCACGGCAAACCGGCTCGACTATCGTCTGGCGGTCGATGCGGTCCCCGTCGAACTGGCCGAACTCGCGGCAACCCTCAACGACATGCTGGCTCGCCTCGAGGACTCGTTTCAACGGCTGAAGGATTTTTCGTCCGATCTGGCCCACGAATTGCGCACGCCGATCAGCAACCTGATGACGGCAACCCAGGTGGCGCTGACCAGGGCGCGGACTGCCGATGAGTACCGCGAGGTGCTGGCCTCGAACGCCGAGGAATACGAACGTCTGGCGCGCATGATCGGCGACATGCTGTTCCTGGCACAAGCCGAGCACGGGCTGATCGTACCCAATCGCGAACCGGTTGACCTGGCGGCGCAAGTGCGTGAATTGTTCGATTTTTTCGGTGCGCTGGCCGAAGAAAAGGCGTTGCACCTCTCCCTGTCAGGTGCCGGACAGGTCATCGGTGACAAGCTGATGCTGCGCCGTGCGCTGGCCAACCTGCTGTCCAACGCCATTCGCCACACCCCCAAGGGCGGCAACATTCGGGTCCATATCGAGGCAGGCGCTGACGGCACAAGTCTGGTGATCGAGAATTCAGGCGAGCCGATCCCGCAGGAACATCTGTCACGAATATTCGATCGCTTCTATCGCGCCAATCCGTCGCGACACGGCAACGCCGAAGGCGCCGGGCTGGGGCTGGCCATCACCCGTTCAATCATCCACGCCCATGGCGGCGAGATTTACGCCAGATCCGGGATTGATAGCGTTAGCTTCGAAATGCGGATGGCATGACCGCGTGGGCAGGGTTTATTCGACCTTCATCTCGCCGCCCAGCGCAACCAGCAGGTCATCGAGCAGATGGGCCAGTTCGCCGGTCATCAGGGCGAAGTCGGCATCGAACTGCTCTTCGGCGTTGTCGGTGGATTCGGCCTGCTCCTTGAGGATGTCGAGAAATGCCAGGCGCTTGAGATGCAGCTTGTCGGTGAGGACGAAGGAAATCCGGTCGTTCCAGGTCATGCCGAGTTTCGTGGCGATTTTGCCGTCGGCGATGTGGCCGGCGATTTCCGGGCCGGCGAGGGCGTGATGCACATAGCGGATGACGGCCTGCGACTCGCTGGCGGAGCGCAGTTCCAGATCGCTGTCGATGGTGAAACCGGAAGGAGCCTCACTGCCGGCCAGCCAGCCGGTCATGGCGGTTTGCGGTGAAACCTGGGTTTGCAGGGGGCGCGGCGCGATATTGTCCAGGGTGGAGAGCAGCAGCTCCATGAACTCGTCGGCCCGCGCATCAGAGCCGGCATCGACGACCAGCCAGCCGTGCAGCGGATCGAGCCAGCCCCAGGTGGTGCGGCGCTGCGAGAACGCCTTGGGCAGGAGTTCCTCGGTCACGCGCTCCGAAATGTCGCGCAGTTCCTTGCGACCGACCTTGCGGCCTTGCTCGGACTCGATCAGGGCGGCGCGTTCCTGGGCGGTTTGGCGCACCACGGTGGCGGGCAGTAACTTTTGTTCGACGCCGAGCGCGAGGAGCCACTGCCGATTGACGGCATGCACGAATGCGCCTTCCTGACGCGGAAACACCCAGCCCCGGCTGGCCATTTCAAAGCTGCCGCAGCGCGCGAGCGGACGGCGGGACAACTGTTCGTCAAGACCGGCCAGATCAATATCAAGTTTCCGCTGGAGACGGTAAACACGCAGATTACGAAACCACATGAGCGATTCTTTCCTAGGCAAAAGGGCGAAGGATACCTGCTTACGTCGTCCTGCCGTCCAGGTAATACCAGCGTCCGCCTTCCCGCACGAAGCGGCTGATTTCATGCAGGCGCTGCGCGCGGCCGCCCATCTTGTGGCGGGCGATGAACTCGACGACTGCCGTTTCGGTTCCGGTGCTGTCGTGCCGCTTGACCGTCAACCCGAGCCAGCGGGTGGGCGGGGTGGTGACAAGCTGGAGTTCCGCCGGTCGCGTCGTGGCATGCCAGGTGGCCAGCAGATAATCCTCCAGCCCCAGCACATAGGCGGTGTAGCGCGAGCGCATCAGGGTTTCGGCATCGGGCGCGGGGGCACCGGCATGCCATAAGCCGCAGCAGGATGAATAGGGCAGGGGGCGCCCGCAGGGGCAGCAAGCCACCGGGCATCGTGGCGTGGCGCGGCTTGGCACCGGGTGCATCAGCTATTCAACCGCTCCAGCCACACAGCCGGCTCACGATGATGATGAAAAAATGAAACCACCAGCAACTCATCCGGACTTGGCAGATAAATGAGCGTGTAAGGGAATTTCCGAAATAGCACCCGGCGGAATTCAGCTTCGATGCGCAAATGCCCAAAGGGATTACGTAGGGCAGACGCAACCGCCGCGTCGGCAGCGCGAGCAAACTCGAATCCAAGCCCCGGTGCTTTTGCTTCGTACCAGTCCCGTGCCTCCAGAAGCTCTTGTTCAGCCTCTGGACGGAGCACGACCAACATCAGGACTTACCTGGAAATAATTTGGATCGAACCTGCTCCCA
>JAUXWU010000136.1 GCA_030680085.1 Rhodocyclaceae bacterium
CGTCTGCACCGTCTTGCCCAGCCCCATGTCGTCGGCGAGGATGCCGGCCAGATCGTATTCGCGCAAAAATTGCAGCCAGTTGAGGCCATCTTGCTGGTAGTGCCGCAACGCGGTACGAAAAGTCGGCGCTGGCAAGACGGCGGCGATGCCGGAAAAATCCTTGAGGCGGGCGCCGATGCCGCGCAGCCGCTCGCCGCCCAGCCAGTGCGTCGGCATTTCGTCGAGCGCGGCCAGCATGGCGGCGTGGTGGCGCGACAGCCGTGGTCGCCCACTGGACCGTTCATCAGCGAGAAACTCCAGCAGCGGCAAGAGCCAGGCGCGCAAGCGCTTGACCGGCACGGGCAGGACGCGCCGTGCATCGAGCGCCAGCAGCACCTGTTCCGTCTCGGCCATTCCGCCAAGTCGTTGCAGCAGTTGTGGTTGCGCGGTGATCAAACGCACCAGCGGCGCCACCAGGCTGATGCGTTCGCCGCCAATCATCACGCCCAGATCGAGGCTGAACCAGTCGCTGCCCGGTTCTTCCGCGACATCGGCGAACCAGTTATCGGGGCGCGCCAACTGGTAGGGGAAGTCAGCGGCAATTTCAACGGCTATGCCATGCGCTTCGAGCTGGGGGGCGCCAGCAGTCAGAAAAGGCAGCCAGCCGCGTGCATCCTGGATCAGCGGTATCAGGCATTCGCGCTCGGCGTCGATACGGCGGTAATTGGGTTTGCGCCGGGCCAGAGAGTCCAGCCCCGCGGCCTGCAAGTGCTGCCAGGCGTGCTGCTCCGCGGCAAGGTCGCGCGCCAGCGTCATCGTCTGGAGGCCTTGCTGAATGTGCAGCAGCGGCGGTGGCGCGAACTCGCCGACCACCGGCGGCAAGCCGGGATAGTCGAAAACCAGCTCGGCAAGGCCGATTTCGTCATTCAAGCTGCGCAAGTGAATATGACGAATCAGGCCCGATTTCAGCCATAGCCGCGCGGTCGGCACGCCTGCCGGTGGAATGCCGGGTTGCGCCAGCGCCGGTCGATTCAGGCGCAAATTCGAGTGCTCCAGCGCCGTAATCAGCAAGGCGGCGGCATGCTGGCAGCGGGTGCCGACCGGGCAGGTGCATTCACTGCTTACCCCAAAAAATTTTCCGCTGGCCGGGTCGATCGACACCCGCGCATGCACCGCGTAGGGGAAACGCCGCGAACCCCTGACGGCGCCGCCGACATGCAGGCCGCGGCCCTTGTCGTCATCGACCTCAAGCACGGTGACGCGCGCCTCGGCGGCGTACTGAACCCCGCGCGCCAGCAGGGCGGGATCAAAAAAAGTGGCCAGATTACTGGCCACTGGGGAGGGCTTGGCGACCATGAAAGTTAGTGTGGGCTCATCCGCGTCGCGTCAACGCAATCCTTGACCAGTCCGGGCCCGCGATAGATCAGCCCGGAATAAATCTGCACCAGCTCCGCGCCGGCATCGAGCTTGGCTTTCGCCTTGGCGCCATCGACCACGCCGCCGACGGCGATGATCGGCACCTCGCCCGCAAGCGCGGCGGCGAGTTTTTTGACGACAAGTGTCGATGCCTCGAACAGTGGCGCGCCGGAAAGTCCCCCGGCTTCGGCGGCATGCGGCTGGCCGGCGACGCGGCTGCGGTCAAGCGTGGTGTTGGTGGCGATGACGGCTTCGATCTGGTGGCGGCGCAGCGCAGCGGCGATCTGGCTGATCTGTGCGTCGTCGAGGTCGGGGGCGATCTTCAGCGCGAGCGGCACATGGCGGCCGTGCTGCTGGGCGAGCTCGGTCTGCCGGGCCTTGAGGGCGCCGAGCAGGGCGTCGAGTGCGGATTCGTCTTGCAGGGCGCGCAGGTTTTTGGTGTTGGGGCTGGAGATGTTGACGGTGATGTAAGTGGCCTGCGGATAGGCTTTTTCGAGGCCGATCAGATAGTCGGCGGCGGCGTTCTCGATGGGCGTGTCGGCGTTCTTGCCGATGTTGATGCCGAGCACGCCCTTGAAGCGGGAGGCGCGGACGTTGGCAATCAGGGCGTCGATGCCGTGATTGTTGAAGCCCATGCGGTTGATGATGCCCTCGACCCGCGGCAGCCGGAACATGCGCGGCTTGGGGTTGCCCGGCTGCGGACGTGGCGTGACGGTGCCGATCTCGATGAAGCCGAAGCCCCAGCCGGCCAGCGCGTCGATGGCCTCGCCATTCTTGTCGAGGCCGGCGGCCAGCCCGATGCGGTTGGGGAAGTCGATGCCCATGACGCGGGTCGGCGTGTCGGCCAGCGGGCGTCCGGCCGATGTGACGGCGCCGAGTGCGCGCAGGCCGACAATCGACATTTCGTGCGCGGTTTCGGGGTCTAGAGCGAGAACGAAGGGTTTGAGCAGGCAGTAGGGCAGCATGGACGGCATTCTAGCGGCTGCATGGCAAAAGTCGGCGCTGGTAGAACGGCGATCGGATAAGATTCGCGCTTATTCCAAGGAAAACCGGATGGCCCGCGCCGACCCCGCTGAACACGCAATGATCCGCATGGAGTTGCGCCGCTTTACCGCCCGCTGCGACATGCAGGAGGGCTTGCTCCAGCGCGCCGATGGTTTGCGCGAAGTGGCGCGGCTGACGAGCATTCAGTTGCCCTACAAACTCTCCAACGAAATCGAGGCGCGAGATGCGCAGCGGCGCGTGGCCTTCAAGGCCGAGGAGCGCGCCCGCGAATTGATCGTCGAGCAGGTCGACGCCTTCCGGCGGTCAGCGGGTGATTATCAGGAAAAACTGCGCGGCAAGATGCGCGAGGACTGGGCGAACCTGACTGGCCCGTTGTCACATCTGCGTTCCTGGGCAAACAGCAAACTGCTGGCGGCCGAACAAAACCAATAATCAGTTTTCGAGCAGTGCCCAGTGGCCGTCCCGCAGGGCTTCGAGCGGCCGGAACTGCGCCTTGTAGGCCATCTTGCGGCTGCCCTCGATCCAGTAGCCGAGATAGAGATGCGGCAGGCCCAGACGCTGACACTGGGCGATCTGCCAGAGCACGGCGTAGGTGCCGAAGCTGGCGCCGTATTCATCCGTGTCGTAGAACGTATAGACCGACGACAGGCCGTCGTCGAGCAGGTCGATGATGCAGACCAGGCAGAGTTTGTCGCCGGCGTGAAATTCGATCAGGCGGCTATCGACATGCGTTTGCAGCAGGAAGTGCGCGTACTGCTCGCGATTGTCGTGGTCCATGCCGCCGCCCGAATGACGGGCGAATTGATAGCGCTGATAGAGCGCGTAGTGTTCCTCGCGGTAGGCCAGCGGCCGCTCGCGGGCGACGAGATGGCCATGCCGCGCCAGGGCGCGGCGCTGGCTGCGGTTCGGTTCAAAATCCGCCGCGGGCACGCGCACCGGCAAGCATTCGCGGCAGTTGTCGCACCACGGGCGGTAGGTGAATACGCCGCTCCTGCGAAAGCCGATCTTGACGAGTTCGCTGTAGGTACTCGCGTCGATCAGATGCGTCGGCGTGCTGACCTGCGAGCGGGCGACGCGACCGGGCAGATAGGAACAGCCATAGGGCGCGGTGGCATAAAACTGCAACAGCGGAAAGGGCGGCAGGTCGCGTAAGTGAGTCACTGCGTGGCCGTCCGGTAGCAATCTTGCACCGCGTCGGCCGGCCAGCGGCCGGGTGGATCACCCAGGTCGACCGCCGCCGCCAGCCGCGCGAGAAAATCGTCGCGCGGGATGGGGGATGCGCCGAGGGTGGCGAGGTGTGCGGTTTCCATTTGGCAGTCAATTATGCCGAATTCGCGGCGGGTGAGATATGCGCAGAGATGGGCGAGGGCGATTTTCGAGGCATCGGTGGCGTGCGAAAACATCGATTCACCGAAAAATGCCCGGCCGAGCGCGATGCCATACAGCCCGCCCACGAGCTTTCCGTTACACCAGGTTTCGACGCTGTGGGCGTAGCCGCGTGCATGGAGCTGCCGGTAGGCCACCTGCATTTCCGCGCTGATCCAGGTGCCGGATTGGCCGGAGCGGGGCGCCGCGGCGCAGGCGGCGATCACCTGGTCGAATGCGCTATCGAGCTTGACCGTGTAATCGGTATGACGCAGCGTCCTGGCCAGCGAGCGCGTGATCTTGAGCTGGTCGGGGAACAACACCATGCGCGGGTCGGGGCTCCACCAGAGGATCGGCTCGCCGGGCGAATACCAGGGAAAAATGCCGCGCCGGTAGGCGGCCAAAAGCCGTTGCGGTGACAGATCAGCGCCGACGGCCAGCAGGCCGCTCGGTTCGGCAAGCGCTGTCTCGACGGGTGGAAATGCAATATCAGAGTTAAGCCACGGAATCATTCCGGAACGCTACCACATGGTCTACGTCGAGCCGGATGCCGATCTTTTCGCCAATGGCGTGGTTGTGGTGCGAGGGCACCAGCGACAGCACCTGGATGCCGGAGGCGAGGCGCAGGGTGTAGAGAAACTCCGCGCCGCGAAAGGTTTTGGCGACCACCTCGGCCTGGGTCGGGGAGGCATCGTCATGCACGATGTCGTCCGGTCGCAGCAGGATGTCGAGCGCGCAGCCCTTGCCGCAGGCCAGGCAGGAACTGGTGCATTCGAGCGGCAGGTTGCTGTCCAGCGCGCCGAGTTCGATGGCGACGGTCTGGCGGTCGATGACTTGCCCCGGCAGGAAGACGCCCTGGCCGACAAAGTCGGCGACGTGGCGCGTGGCTGGGCGGTGATAGAGGTTGTAGGGCGTGTCCCACTGCTCGATGCGACCGGCATGCATGATGCCGACCTGATCGGCGACGGCGAAGGCTTCGTGCTGGTCGTGGGTGACGAGAATGGCGGCGGTGCCGGTCTGCTTGAGGATGTCGCGCACTTCGAGCGAGAGGCGCTCGCGCAGTTCGACATCGAGGTTGGAGAAGGGCTCGTCGAGCAGCAACAGGTGCGGGGCGGGCGCCAGCGCGCGCGCCAGCGCCACGCGCTGCTGTTGTCCGCCGGAAAGTTCGTGCGGGTATTTGTTGCCCTGCCCGGTCAGGCCGACGATGGCGAGCAATTCATCCACTCGCCGTCCCGCCAGCGCCGACTTTTGGCGTAGCCCGAAGCCGATGTTGTCGGCGATGGTGAGGTGCGGGAAAAGCGCGTAGTCCTGAAACACCATGCCGATGTTGCGTTTTTCGGGCGGCGCATGACAATCAGGCGCGCCGACGGTTGCGTCGCGCAGGCGGATGCTGCCCTGGGTGGGCGTCTCGAAGCCGGCGATCAGCCGCAACACAGTCGTCTTGCCGCAGCCAGAAGCGCCGAGCAGACAGCCGATTTCTCCTTCGGCAAGGGTCAGCGACAGGTCTCGAACAACAGAATGAGCGGCATGCTTGCCGTAGGCATGGCTGACGTTATCGAGCGTGAGCAGGGACATAAGATTCTATCTAATTGAGAGTGACTCTCAATTATAATCCTCATCCCTGCCTTAGTTGACCTTGCTCTGTGCGTTCTCCACTGGTTGTTTTCTCGACGCTGATCGGCCTGCTGGTCGCGCTGCCGGTGCTGTCCGTCGGCGCCAACCTGTTCGCCGGCGATACCGGCGCAACCTGGAGCCATCTGGCGGCGACCGTGCTGCCGGAATACATCGTCAATTCTCTGCTGCTCTCCTTGGGCGTGGGTCTCGGCGTTGCCGTGGTGGGCGTGGCGACGGCCTGGCTGACGTCGATGACCGAATTTCCCGGTCGGCGGGTTTTCGACTGGGCGCTGTTGCTGCCGCTGGCGATGCCGGCGTATGTCATGGCCTATGTCTATACCGATCTGTTGCAGTTCGTCGGGCCGGTGCAGACCACATTGCGCGAGACCTTTGGCTGGCGGCGCGGCGATTACTGGTTTCCCGAAATTCGCAGCCTCGGCGGGGCGACGCTGATGTTCATCTGCGTGCTCTATCCCTATGTCTATCTGCTGGCGCGCACGGCTTTTCTCGAACGCGGATCGGGCACTTTCGAGGCGGCGCGCTCGTTGGGGCTATCGCCGTGGGCGGCCTTCCTGCGCGTCTCGTTGCCGCTGGCGCGCCCGGCGCTGGTGGCGGGGGTGGCGCTGGTATTGATGGAGACGCTGGCCGATTACGGCACGGTGGCCTATTTCTCGGTGCCAACCTTCACCACCGGGATTTACCGCGCCTGGTTCGCGCTGGGTGATCGCATCGCCGCTGCCCAATTGGCCGGCGCGCTCTTGACCTTTGTGCTGTGCCTGATGGCGCTGGAACGCATCAGTCGCGGGCGGGCGCGCTTCCACGAGACCGGGCGACGGCGCGGCGAACGGCGATCCCTGAGCGGCTGGCAGGCATGGGTGGCGAGCGCCGTCTGCCTGCTGCCGCTGTTGCTGGGCTTTCTCTTGCCCGGTGCGTTGCTGCTCGGTTTGGCCGTGGGTGAGGGGGACAGTGAATTCGGTTTGCGTTATGGCGTGCTGGCCAGGAACAGCCTGCTGGTGGCCGGCATCAGCGCCGTGCTGGCGGTGTTGCTGGCCGTTCTGCTGGCCTATGGGCTGCGGCTGGCGCAAGCGCAACATGGCGCGCGTTGGGGTGCGCAGTTGGCGCGGCTGGCCAACCGTATTGTCGGGTTGGGCTATGCGGTGCCTGGCTCGGTGATCGCCGTCGGCGTGTTGATTCCGGTGACCCGCCTCGATCACTGGCTGGCGGCGGTCTGGCTCGATGTGTCCGGCCAGAGTCCGGGGCTGCTGCTGACCGGCGGCGTGGCGGCGCTGATTTATGCGTATCTGGCGCGCTTTCTGGCGATTGCCCTGCACACGGTCGAATCCGGCCTGCTGCGGGTGACACCGAGCATGGATGCGGCCGCCCAGAGTCTCGGCTGCGGCCCGCTGGAAGCGCTGCGCCGGGTGCATCTGCCGCTCTTGCGCGGCAGCCTTTTCACGGCTGGCCTGCTTGTGTTCGTCGATGTGATGAAGGAACTGCCCGCCACGCTGGTGATGCGGCCATTCAACTTCGACACGCTGGCGACGCAGACCTACACGCTGGCGTCGGATGAACGGCTGGCCGAAGCCTCCACGGCGGCGCTGGCGATTGTCGCCGTTGGACTCTTGCCGGTATTTTTACTGGCGCGGCAGCTGGCCAAAGGGAAGTAAATTCTAACCGTATAATCGCGCGATGCCCTTCACCATCGAAACCTGCACCGCACAGCACATCGGCGACCGCGACGAGCAGCAAGACCGCGTCGGCCTGTTCACGCATCCCGTCCAGAAGGGCGCCGTGATGGCCGTGCTGGCCGATGGCATGGGCGGCCACAGCGGCGGCGCGATGGCGGCCGAGCAGGTCATTCATTCGGCCCGCAACGTTTTTCTGGCCAGCGCGCCGGGGGGTGTCGATGTCGTGGCGATGCTCGCCGAAGGCATCAACGACGCGCACGACGGCATCAACCTGTCGCGCTTCACCACCGAGCATGACCCGCACAGCACCGCCTGCCTGCTGATCCTGCAACCGGGCCGCGCCGACTGGGCGCATTGCGGTGATTCGCGTCTCTACCATTTTCGCGATGGCCAAATGGTGTCTTGCACCCAGGACCATTCGCATGTGATGAACCTGGTGAAGATGGGCTATCTCACCCCGGAGCAGGCCGAAAGTCATCCGCAGAAAAACCTGTTGATCTCCTGCCTGGGCGACACCGCGCCGCCGCAGATTGATTTTGGCGGGTCGGCGCCGCTGGTCGGCGGCGATTGCTTTCTGCTCTGTTCCGACGGCTTGTGGGCTTACTTTGCTGATGATGAACTGGGGCAGGTGCTGCATGAATATCCGGTGCGCGAGGCCGCCGAGATTCTCATCAACACGGCGCGCAGCCGCGCGGAAGGGCGTGGCGACAACTGCACGCTGGCGATTGTGCGACTGAAGGAAACCGAACCGGAAAAAACCCTGCCGCTGTGGAAAAAACCCGCGGCCAAATAAAGAAAACATGAAAGGGAGCGCATGTCATTGACCATTGGAGTGCCCAGGGAATCCTTTGCCGACGAGAAGCGTGTCGCGACGGTTCCCGAGGTCGTCGAGAAACTGATCAAGCTCGGCTTTGCCGTCAACGTCGAAAGCGGCGCTGGCGATGCCGCCAACTGCGGCGACGAGAGCTATCGCGCCGCCGGCGCGCAGATCATTGCCGATACCGCGGCGCTCTGCGCCCAGTCGGACATCATCTTCAAGGTGCGCGGCCCCAGCGCCGCCGAAGTTGGTCTGCTGAAGGAAGGCAGCACGCTGATCAGCTTCATCTGGCCGGCGCAAAACCCCGAACTGATGCAGCAGCTCGCCGAGCGCAAGCTCACCGTGCTGGCGATCGATGCGCTGCCGCGCCAGCTCTCCCGTGCCCAGAAGATGGACGCGCTGACCTCCCAGGCGGGCGTCGCCGGCTACCGCGCCGTGATCGAGGCCGCCAACGCCTTCGGCCGCTTCTTCAACGGCCAGATCACGGCCGCCGGCAAGGTGCCGCCGGCCAAGGTCTTCATCGCCGGTGCCGGCGTGGCTGGTTTGGCGGCGATCGGCACTGCCGCCAACCTGGGCGCCGTTGTCCGCGCCAATGACACCCGTGCCGAAGTG
>JAUXWU010000139.1 GCA_030680085.1 Rhodocyclaceae bacterium
GTTGGCGCCACGCTCTACTACGGCAAGGGCGCTGGCGCCGAGCCGACCGCCAGCGCGGTGATCGCCGACCTCGTCGATATCACCCGCATGCACACCGCCGACCCCGAGCACCGCGTGCCGCATCTGGCCTTCCAGCCCGACCAGCTCGCCGACATCAAGGTGCTGCCGATCAGCGAGGTCACCACCAGCTACTACCTGCGCATGCGCGTCGAGGACCAGCCGGGCGTGCTCGCCGACATCACGCGCATCCTCGCCGACCAGCAAATTTCCATCGACGCCATGATCCAGAGGGAGCCGGGCGAGGACGAACCGCAGACCGACATCATCATGCTGACCCACGTCGTGCGCGAGAAGCAGGTCGACGCGGCGATCGCGAAAATCGAGGCGTTGCCGGTCGTCACCGGAAAAATTGTTCGCCTGCGCCTCGAAAACCTAAGCTGAAGACCGCGCAGATGCTGATTTATCTTGGCATCTGCGCGGTCATTGCCTTCCTCGCAGCCGTCACCGCCGCCGGCTTCGCCGTCCCGCCAGCGCCGACTTTCCACATCGCCTTCGCCGCCGGTGCAATGCCGCTGGTATTTGGCGCGATCATCCATTTCGTGCCGGTACTGACGCGCACCGCCACGCCCGGCTGGTCGCTGCGTTCTCTGCCAATGGCCGTGCAGATGGCGGGCATTCTGACCCCGCTTGCGTTGGCCGGGGTTTTGCCGGGCTGGAGCCTGCATGCCGCGGCAAGCGTGGTGTCGCTGGCCGCGTTGCTTCTGCTGCTCTGGATTACTCGCCGCCTGCGCGCCACGCTCGGCACGCCGCATCCCGGCGCGCGCTGGTATGGGGCGGCGCTGCTCTGCCTGTTTTTTGCCGTCAGCCTGGTACCGGTGTGGCTGGCAAAGCCCGAATTGGGTGCCGCCTTGCGGCTGTTTCATCTGCATCTCAATACCCTGGGCTTCATCGGTCTGGCGGCTTTGGGCACGCTGCCGGTGCTGCTGCCGACCGCGCTGGGGCGGCCAGATACGACTGCGGCCGCCCGTCTGCGGCGCGACCTGCCCATGGCAGTCGGCGGCGCGCTGCTGATTGCAGCGGGTGCGAGTGGTGGCGCCTGGCTGGCCTTGCTTGGTGCCGCGCTACTGCTGTGGGTTGTCGCTGGCAACCTGCTGGCATGGCACCGCGCTTTCGGACTGAAATCAATTGTCCAGAACGGAGTGGCGGCGTCCTTGCTGGCGGCAACAACGGGTTTCGCGCTGCTCCTGCTGCTGGGCATGGCGCATGGTTTTGGACTGGTTGCGGCGCGTCCGGCCATCGCCGCTTTCGTGGCGGCCTTCCTGTTGCCGCTGGTGACTGGCGCATTGAGTCAGTTGTTGCCGGTCTGGCGTTATCCCGGCGACGCTTCGCCGCAACGCCGCGCCCTGCTTGCACGTCTGGCCTGGGGCAGCCGCTGGCGCGCCGGGTCTTTTCTGGCGGGCGGCCTCTGGCTCGCGTTGGTCGATGAGCGCGGCTGGCTGCTGGTGGCTGTCGGCCTGATGTTGTTTGTTGTCGCCCTGCTGCGCGGCTGGGTGGACAGGCCACAGAGCAGCGACGATAATTCCCGATCGAATTAGCCACTGAAAAGCCCACTCACTCCATGAAATACCTCTCCACGCGCGGCGGCGCTGCCCCGCAATCTTTTTCCGACATTCTGCTCGGCGGCCTGGCCCCTGACGGCGGGCTTTATCTACCCGAAACCTATCCACGGGTCAGCGCCGCCGAACTCGCCGAATGGCGCGAACTGCCCTACGCGGCCTTGGCCCTGCGCATCCTGCAAAAATTCGTCGACGACATCCCCGCTGGCGACCTCAAGTCACTGGCTGATCGCACCTACACGGCCCACACCTACCGCCACGTCCGCCCCGGCTGCGATGCGGGTGACATTACGCCGCTGACCACCATCGAGCCCGGCTTCCACCTGCTCGAACTGTCCAACGGCCCGACGCTCGCCTTCAAGGACATGGCGATGCAGTTGCTCGGCAACCTGTTCGAGTATGTGCTGGCGAAGCGCAATGAAACCATCAACATCCTTGGCGCCACCTCGGGCGATACCGGTTCGGCCGCCGAATATGCCATGCGCGGGAAGTTCGGCGTGCGCGTCTTCATGCTCTCGCCGCACGGTCTGATGTCGGCTTTTCAGCGTGCGCAGATGTATTCGCTGCAAGACGCGAACATTTTCAACATCGCCATCCTGGGCATGTTCGACGACTGCCAGGACATCGTGAAGGCGGTTTCCAACGACGCCGCTTTCAAGGCGAAGTACAAGATCGGCGCGGTCAACTCGATCAACTGGGCGCGGGTGATGGCCCAGATCGTCTATTACTTCAAAGGCTATTTCGCGGCGACCAGAAACAACGCGGAACAGGTGTCGTTCGCCGTGCCTTCGGGGAACTTCGGCAACATCTGCGCCGGCCACGTTGCGCGCATGATGGGCCTGCCGATCCGCCGGCTGGTCCTCGCCACCAACGAGAATGACGTGCTCGATGAATTTTTCCGCACGGGGGTCTATCGGCCGCGCGGCGCCACGGATACCTGGGTGACCTCAAGTCCCTCGATGGATATTTCCAAGGCTTCGAACTTCGAACGCTTCATCTTCGACCTGGTCGGCCGCGATCCGGTCGTGGTGCGTGAATTCTGGGCTGCGGTTGATGCGGGCGGCAGTTTCGATCTCAACGGCACGCCATTCATGGCGCGCCTGCCGGAGTTTGGCTTCATCTCCGGTAAGAGTACGCACGCCGACCGGCTGGCGACGATCCGTTCTGTTTGGCAGCAACACCAGTTGATGATCGACACGCACACGGCCGATGCCCTCAAGGTGGCGCGCGAAAATCGCGAGGCGGGGATACCGATGATCGTGCTGGAAACGGCGCAGCCGGTGAAGTTTGCCGAGACGATTCAGGAGGCGCTGGGCCTCGATCCGTCGCGGCCCGGGGATTTTGACGGCATCGAACAGTTGCCGCAGCGCGTCACGGTGCTGAAGGCAGACGCAGCGGCCGTCAAGGCGCTGATTGCGGCGAACTGCCAGAAGATGAACTAAAGGTAGATGACTGCGGGGAAGACCGTGACCGCCAGTACCAGCACCAGCCATTCGAGGTTATGGCGGGCCAGCACGCCCGTGAAGTGCAGTACCAGAACCGTAATGGCGACAACGTAATACAGAATGAACAACATGAAGGCGATCTCCTGAATCCGGGGTGATGCAAGGGCTTTCTGCGGCGATTATAGGTGCAAATGTTGCGCGGAGCGCCTAGCCATGCGGTTTCCATACAAAAAGTTGCAGTAAGCGCTTGACGGCGGCGCGGGTTGTCCAGTTAGAATGAGCGTCGGCTATGTAGCCTTTTCCAAACTGAGGAGCAGACCAATATGAACAAAGGGGATCTCATCGAAATCGTCGCCAAGGAAGCCGATATCAGCAAGGCCGCCGCCGGCAAGGCGCTGGGCGCGGTTATCGATGCCGTTGTCAAATCAGTCGCCAAGGGCAATCCGGTTACTCTGGTAGGTTTCGGCACCTTCAAGGCTGCCAAGCGCGCCGCGCGCACCGGCGTGAATCCAAAGACCGGCGAGAAGTTGAAAATTGCGGCGACTACCGTGCCGCGCTTCACCGCTGGCACCGGCTTCAAGACCGCTGTCGCAGGCAAAAAGAAAGTCGCCAAGAAGTAAGCCGACTGTATCTGGCGCATTGCAGAGGGGGCACGGTGCCAAAACCGTACCCTTTGTCTTTTCAGGAACATGCTTCTCACAAGCGCTTGAAACCGAGCTGCATCAACTGCTGGCGGCGCGGCGTCCCGTGGCATGACTTAAAATGCACGCTTTTCCTTCAGCCCTATTGTCATGACCGTCTCTCCCCCTGCAGTCAGAACCCGCTTCGCCCCCAGCCCGACCGGCTACCTCCACATCGGCGGCGCGCGCACCGCCCTGTTCGCCTGGGCTTACGCCCGTCATCACGGTGGCCAGTTCATTCTGCGCATCGAAGACACCGATGTGGCGCGTTCGACGCCGGAGGCGGTGCAGGCCATTCTCGACGGCATGCAATGGCTGGGCCTGGCGCACGACGAGGGGCCGTTCTACCAGATGCAGCGCATGGCGCGCTACAAGGAGGTGATCGGTCAGATGCTCGCCGCCGGCACGGCCTACCATTGCTACACCTCGATAGAGGCACTCGACGCGCTGCGTGCCGAGCAGGAAGCGAACAAGGAAAAGCCGCGCTACGATGGGCTCTGGCGGCCCGAGCCGGGCAAGACGCTGCCATCGATACCGCCGGGGCTCAGCCCTGTGGTCCGTTTCCGCAATCCGACCGGGGGCGTGGTGGCCTGGGACGACCTGGTGAAATGGCGCATCGAGATCAGCAACGCCGAACTGGATGACTTCATCATCGCCCGCGCCGACGGCACGCCGACCTACAATTTTTGCGTCGTCGTCGATGACTGGGACATGCGGATCAGCCATGTGATCCGTGGCGACGACCATGTGAACAACACGCCGCGCCAGATCAATCTGTTGCAGGCGCTGGGTGCGCCGGTGCCGCGCTACGGTCATGTCTCGATGATTCTCGGCGATGACGGCACCAAGCTCTCCAAGCGCCACGGCGCGGTCAGCGTGATGCAGTATGACGAGAACGGTTATCTGCCCGAGGCGGTGCTCAACTATCTCGCGCGGCTGGGCTGGTCGCATGGCGACGAGGAAATTTTTTCACTGGAACAGTTTGTCGAGTGGTTCGACCTCGACCACATCACCGCATCCGCCGCGCAGTTCAACACCGAGAAGCTCAACTGGCTGAATGCCCACTACATCAAGCTGGCCGACGATGCGCGGCTGGGCGGGGAGATTGTGCGCCGGCTGGCGGAGGAGGGCGTGACGGCGACGGCGCATCCCGATCCGGCGTTGATTGCCGGGCTCTACAAGGATCGCGTCGTCAACCTCAATGAACTGGCCGACTGCGCGCATCCGTTCTATGCCGCAGTGCATCCTTCCGACGAGCTGGCGGCGCAACACCTGACCGCGGCGGCAAAAGCCGCGCTCGCCGATTTGCGACGCCGTCTCGCCAGCGCCGACTTTTCGCCTGAAGCCCTGAGCAAAACACTGAAAGAAACCCTTGCCGCGACGGGCATGAAAATGCCGCAGGTGGCGATCCCGCTGCGTGTGGCTCTGCTGGGTCAACCGCAAAGCCCGGCCATCGACCGCGTGTTGGCGGTGCTGGGCCGGGAAGAAACCTTGCGGCGACTGGATCAGATCGGGTTGTAGGCGCGCCGTTACAAAGTCCCCTTCCAGGCAAACCGGGCGGGATCGACGGCGGCGGCGAGTTCAGCTTCGATGGGCAGCGGCTCGCCGTTGATTTGACTGGCGAGTAGTTCCGCCATCAGCGGCGCCCAGACAAAGCCGCGCGCGCCATAGCCGCTGGCGACGAACAGCCCTGGCCAGCGCGGCCATTCGACGTGCGCGGCCGGGCGCGGCTCGCAGCT
>JAUXWU010000147.1 GCA_030680085.1 Rhodocyclaceae bacterium
CGAGGTGAACGGCGTCGGCGCCGGCGTGCGTGCGCTCGGCGGCGTGCTGATGGGCACCATCGTTACCGGCATCTTCGTCGCGATCTCCATGACCACCGGCGGTGGCGCATGGGATAACGCCAAGAAGTACATCGAAGAAGGCAACTTCGGCGGCAAGGGTTCGGACGCGCACAAAGCGGCCGTTACCGGCGACACCGTGGGCGACCCGTACAAGGATACGGCCGGCCCGGCGATCAACCCGCTGATCAAGATCATCAACATCGTGGCGCTGCTGATCGTGCCGCTGGTTGCGTGATTTGATTCTGAAGTAAGCGCAACAAGCAAAACGGGCAACCTTCGGGTTGCCCGTTTTTTTAAAATCAATTCGAACATGGCTATTTTCTTGCTTCTTGAAAACACCAAAAAACCAGAGGGAACAAACAAAATGGCACACTTCTTGCAGGCCGAACCGAACCGAACCGAACCGCCACTCGCTACTGACTAAATGCCCCGCTCCCGCAAACGGGAGAGATGCCCGAGGCGAGAGAAATCTTTTCCGCCTCAACCCTATTTTCATCGCCCTGTTGCTGGCATTTCCCGCCATGCACGCCCAGCGCGCCCAAGCGGACGGCACCCCGCCTACCCTTCCTGACCTCGGCCGCGCCAGCACACGCACCGGCGCTGTCAGCGTCCGCCCCAGCGGCGTGACCTTCCAAAACACCTTCGACCGGAAAAAAATCGTCGTCGCCCCCGAATACAGCCACCAGACCGGCCTCAGCATCGGCGCCGCGCTGGCCGCCATGCTCGGCGACAACGCCGCCGTCGGCGTGCTCCTCACCGCCGGGTCCAGCAAAAAAGAATGGCTGGTCAGCGTCGGCTACAAGCTCGACGAGCGGCAGCGCTTCATCCTCACCACCGGCCAGCTCGAACAATTCCTCGACTACGGCTTCCGTTCCGGCACGGAAAAAGTCGGGATCACCCAAAACAGCGGCGGCGTCAGCTATCAGTTGCAGCTCGGCGCTGAATTCCTCCGCTTTCTCGAATTCAACGGCTACGTCGCCAAAACCGCCAGCCGCGACCTCGCCGACAAAACCTTCGCCATCGACACCGCCACCCTGTACGAACTGTGGAACGACCAGCGCCGCATCGCCGGCGGCAAAGTCACCGGTCTGCAAGGGCGGCTCGGCTTCTCGCCACTCGCCGGCAGCACCGTCAAGGTCAGCCTCGGCCAGGAACGCCTGAGCTACGACCTCATCGCCGGAACCGACAGCACCAATCGCCTCACCGGCGGCGTCGAATGGCTGCAACAGCTCGGCGGAGGGTTCCAGTTCAAAGCCGCCGCCGACACTTTCGCCTCCCAGAACCGCTACACGCTGGGCATCGGGCGCAGCCTGGCCGGCAACGACGGCAGGCACAATCTCGGCGTCTCCCTGGTCGCCCTGCGCGGACGGGATGGCATCGGTGATGACAACCAGATCAGGCTCGCCTACAGCTACGCCTTCAGCGCGGGGAGCGGGCGCGCTACCGCCCTGTCACTGGCTCCCGCGGCCAATGCAGCGCCCGACCGAGCAACGTCATGGCCCGGCAGCAGCCTGCTCGATCAGGTCGCCATGCGTCCGAACTTCATCCCCAGCCACGTCGTCGCCAAGATCGACACCACCGCCCTGCCAACGCGCCTGATCGCCGTCGACAAGACCGCGCTGCCCGCCGGTTCCAGCATCGCCACCGCCACCGGCATCATCACCACCCCATTGGGCGTGGCCGTCACCGGCATCGTCGGTGTCACCCTCAACGCCGTGTTCTTCGCCAACAGCGGCCAGTTCAGCCTGTCCGGCAACAACCTGGTCACCGACCCCAACAAAATCACCCAGCCCGCCGCAGGCGTGACCGACACCTACATCGTCACCGTCAACAATTCCGGCGGCGGCACCACCCTGGTCACGTTGGTAGTGACCCACGGCTCGGTGAAGATCGACAGCATCACCATCACGGCGGGAACCGTAGCGGACACCACCGCCCCGACCACCACCGCAGCCACGAGCGTCTCCGGCACCACCGCCACCGCCACCACGCTCTCCGTCACCATCAACGAAGCGGGCACCGGCTACTACCTCGTGCTGGCGGCAGCAGCAGCGGCACCCACGGTCGCGGCGGTACAGGCCGGCACCGCCTTCGCCACACAAAAAGGGGACGCTACCCTTTTCCGTGATATTGCGCGGGGATGGAACAGCGCACCGAGGATTATCGCTGGTCAAGTGCCGCTGCGCATTGCGGCAACAGATCAGACGAACTGTTGAATCTCGAATCCGGTTGGAGCAAGCAATTTGCAGCGATTGACGATTGGTCGGCCTGGCTGGCCGAAGGGGATGAAACGGAGGAAACTCGGACATTGAGGCAAAATGTGGAAAAAGGATTGCCCTGCGGCAATGCGGGTTTTGTTCAGCGACTGGGGGAGATGGTGGGACGTCAGTTGGAATTTCGACCATAAGGTCGGCCAATAAAGGCAGAGGGCGGGAAATAAAGGGTAGCGTCAGCGGTTCTCATTTCAAAATGGCTCTATGTAGTTTGCAGTGGGGTTTGCCTCTCTTCCCCCTTTGAAAAAGTGGGATTGAGGGGGATTTAGCGGTGCTGGAAGTCATCGCCACAACCAAATCCCCCCTAACCCCTAACCCCCCTTTTTCAAAGGGGGGGAAAATGCCGCAATTTGTCACTAAATTTTGAATTGAGAACCGCTGGGGTAGCGTCCCCTTCGGATTGCCTATGTTGAGGAAAAGGTAGTATCAGGGATGAACACTATCGCGACTGAGAGGAGAGCAGAATGACACAGCTAACCATGCAAATGCCGGAATCGGCTTTCGCCACGCTGCACCAGGCGCCCAATGAATTCGCGCAGGAGATGCGCGTGGCGGCGGCGGTGAAGTGGTACGAGCTGGGGCGGGTGTCCCAGGGGCGTGCAGCCGAGATCGCCGGTTTGACGCGTGCTGCCTTCATCGACGCGCTCTCGCATTATCAGGTTAGCCCTTTCCAATACACGGCGGAGGAATTGCAGGAGGAAATGCGCGATGCGGATTGATGCAGTGGTAATCAACGCCTCGCCGTTGATCACCTTGTTCCGCAGCGGGCAGGCCGATTTGTTGCCTCGCTTGTTCGGTCGCATCGTCGTGCCCGACGCAGTATGGAAGGAGGTGGTGCAGGATGAGCAGGCCGACCCAGCCGCCCGTGATCTGCCTGCACAGCCTTGGCCGGTGCGTGAAAGCGTGGAAGTTTCGCCACGCGTGTCTCCCTGAAATCTCGGCGCTGGCGAGACGGCGGTCTTGAGCCTTGCGCTGTCCTACCCGACGCTGCGGGCGGTGATCGACGATGCCGATGCCCGGCGCTGCGCACGAACGCTCGGGATCCCCATGCTGGGTACTGGCGGGGTATTGCTACTGGCAAAACGTCGCGGCTTGTTGCCCTCGATAGCCGAATGGCTGGAGAAATTGCAGCGCGCCGGTTTGTGGCTTTCCGACGATATCGTCAATCTGCTGAAGGCGCAGGCCGGCGAATAACTTTCGGTTCCTCGCTGATCTCAAAAAAGAAAAAGGGAAGCGTCACCTTTTTACAAACCTGGACGGCGTATCAGGTTGATCCGCGCTGGCGAAAATCGCGCAGACGAAATCCCAGCAGCCAGAGCATGGCAAAGTAGGCCGCCATTCCGGCTCCCACCAGGGCGGCAAGCCGCGCCACGCGCTCGAGTGCCGGTGCAACCAGCCAGTCGGCCTCCCTACCCATGCCGAACCAGAGCGTGGCGGCCAGTACCACCAGTGCCAGCGTGATCTTGAGCAGGAACAACCCCCAGCCGGGACTCGGTGTGTAATGCTTGCGCTGGCGCAGTCCATAGTAAAGCAGGGCCGCATTCAGACAGGCTGCCAGCCCGATGGACAGCGCCAGCCCGGCGTGCTTGAAGGGCCCGATGAAGGCGAGGTTCATCGCCTGCGTCGCCACCAGCGTCAGCATGGCGATTTTTACGGGTGTTTTGATGTTCTGGCGCGCGTAAAAACCGGGGGCCAGAATCTTCACCAGAATCATGCCGGTCAGGCCGATGCTGTAGGCCAGCAACGCCAGGCGGGTCTGCAGGACGTCGCTAGCCGTGAAGGCGCCATGCTGAAACAGGGTAGCAATCAATGGCACACCCAGTATGGCAAGACTGGCGGCAGCGGGCAGGGTCAGCAGAAGGGCCAGGCGCAGCCCCCAGTCGAGCAGGGCAGAAAATGCCTGTGGATCGTCACTGGCGTGAGCTCTGGCGAGACTGGGCAGCAGGATCGTGCCCAGTGCGGCCCCCAGCAGACCGGCCGGAAACTCCATCAAGCGGTCGGCATAGTAGAGCCACGACACGCTGCCCGCGACCAGGAAGGAAGCGAAAATGGTGTTGATGAGCAGCGACACCTGGGCTACCGAAACGCCCAGCACGGCGGGCGCCATCAGTTTGAACACCCGCCGCACGCCCGGATCATTCGGCGCAAAGTCAAAACGCGGCCACATGCCGATCTTCCGCAAGGCCGGCACCTGGATCGCCAGTTGCAACAAACCGCCCAGAAACACCGCCCAGGCCAGCACCAGCACCGGCGGGTCAAAGTAGGGCGCGGCGAACAATGCCATGCCGATAAAAGACAGGTTGAGCAGTACGGGCGTGAAGGCCGGCAGCGCGAAACGGCTCCAGGTATTGAGAATGCCGGCCGAAAGGGCGACCAGCGACATGAAAAAGATATAGGGAAAGACGATGCGCGTGAGCGTCACCGTCAGCCCGAATTTTTCCGCATCGGGAACAAACCCTGGGGCCGTCGCATAGATCAACAGCGGGGCGCCGATGACGCCCAGCGCCGCCACCACCAGCACGATCAGAAACAGCAGGGTCGCCACGCGATCAACGAGCAGCCGCGTTTCTTCCGGGCCGCGCTGATTGCGATATTCCGCCAGGAGCGGCACAAAGGCCTGTGAAAATGCGCCTTCGGCAAACAGGCGGCGCAGCAGGTTGGGCAGCCGGAAGGCGACGAAAAACGCGTCGGTCAACATGCCGGCACCAAAAGTGCGGGCAATGACAAAATCACGAACAAAACCGAGAATGCGCGAAAGCAGCGTCAGGCTGCTGACGGTCGCCAGTGTGCGGAGCAGGTTCATGCCGCGATGGTAACAAAAGCGCCTTGCAAAGGTGCGCGGCGCACATTATAATCTCGCGCTTTTCACCGATCACTAACGATCATCAGCCGGAAAAACACATGGCCAATACCGTACAAGCCAAGAAGCGCGCCCGTCAAGCAGTCGTGCGCCGCGCCCAGAACATGAGTCAGCGCTCCGAATTGCGTACCGCCATCAAGAAAGTGCGCAAGGCCGTTGCCGCTGGCGACAAGACAGCCGCCCAGGCCGTCTTCAAGGAATCACAGTGCATCATCGATTCCATCGCCGACAAGCGCATTATTCACAAGAACGCCGCGGCGCGTCACAAGAGCCGTCTTTCCGCGGCAGTCAAGGGTCTCTGAGCCAATTAAGCCAGGGGCATCAGAGCCCCTCAAGCCAAGGGCATCAGAGCCCTTGACTGTTCACAGTTCGCGCAGTTTTAACGGCGCTGACACCCACGGGGTATCAGCGCCGTTTGTCCGTTCACCGGCTTATGCGGTGTTTCGCATATAGAGAGGTCAGAGTAGCATCCCACTTTCTCAATGTCGCAACGCCACATGAGGACGTCGATGAAAAACACCGATGCAATCAACGCGGTATTAAAGCGTCACGGTAACGACGGCACGCGCCTGATGCAGATATTGCGTGAAACACAGGAGGCGCTTGGCTGGCTCTCGCCGGCGACCCTCACCGCCATCGCTGCGGGCGTCAACTGGCCTCGCTCCAGAGTAGAAAGCACCGCCGGCTTTTACAGCTTCTTCCACACCGCGCCGCTAGGCCGCTACCGCGTGCTGTGGAGTGACAACATCACCGACCGCATGCTCGGCAACATGGACCTGATGCGGGCCATGTGCGAAAAACTCTGGCTCGAACCCGGCCGCGTCTCCACGGATGGTTTGGTCAGCGTCGACACCACCTCCTGTACCGGCATGTGCGATCAGGGGCCGGCCGTTCTGGTGAATTACCGCGCCATCACGCACATGACGACAGCACGGGTCGAGCAGATGGTGGAACTGATCCACAACCAGACACCGGTCGCCGAATGGCCGGCGGCATGGTTCAGGATCGAGGACAACATTCGCCGCGCCGATATTCTGCTCACCAACGCCATGACGCCAGGGGATGCGTTGCGCATCAGCTTTGCGCGCGGCAGCGCAGCCTCCGCCACGCTGGATGAAATCAAGAAGTCCGCCCTGCGCGGGCGCGGCGGCGCCGGCTTCACCACCGGCCTGAAATGGGAAGCCTGCCGCAATGCGCCGGGGCATGGTGACAAACCCGCGCGTTATGTCGTCTGCAATGCCGACGAAGGCGAGCCTGGCACCTTCAAGGACCGCGTGCTGCTGACACGCCAACCCGACCTGGTGATCGAGGGCATGACCGTTGCCGCCTGGATCATCGGCGCCAGCAAGGGTTTCGTCTATTTGCGCGGCGAATATCGCTATCTGCTGGAACCGCTCAATGCCGTGCTGGCGCGCCGCCGCCAACAGGGCCTGCTCGGCGAGAACATCCTCGGTCGCGAGGGCTTCAGCTTCGATATCGAGGTGCATCTGGGCGCCGGGGCCTACGTCTGCGGCGAGGAATCCGCGCTGATCGAGTCGCTGGAAGGCAAGCGCGGCGTGCCGCGCAACCGCCCGCCCTACCCCGTTACCAACGGTTTTCTCAATCAGCCGACCGTCGTCAACAACGTCGAGACCTTCGCCGCCGCCGCGTTGGTCGCGAAAAATGGCGGCGACTGGTATCGCGGCTTCGGCACGGCCAAATCCTCTGGCACCAAGATTCTTTCGGTTTCAGGCGACTGCGTACAGCCGGGCATCTACGAATACCCCTTCGGCGTCACCGTACGCCAGGTGCTGGAAGAATGCGGCGCCCGCGACACGCAGGCGGTGCAGGTTTCCGGCCCTTCGGGCATTTGTCTCAACCGCGACGAATTCGACCGGCGCATCGCCTTCGACGATGTCCCCACCGCGGGCGCCTTCATGATTTTCAATCAGCAGCGCGACATTTTCGAGGTGGTGCGCAACTTCGTGCATTTCTTCGCCCACGAATCCTGCGGCTTCTGCACACCCTGCCGGGTCGGCACCACGCTGCTGAAAAACCTGGTCGACAAGATTGCCGACGGCAACGGCACACGCACCGACATCGACGAAATCTTCCATCTCAACCGTCTGTTACAGACAACGGCGCATTGCGGCCTGGGCCACACGGCCTGTAATCCGCTGCTCGATACGCTGGAAAAATTCCGCCCGGCCTACGAGCGTCGCCTCAATTTACTCAAATTCGTACCCGCCTTCAACCTCGACGCGGCCCTGTCGCAAGCCCGGCAGATGACCGGCCGCGACGACGCCGGCGCCCATCTGGAGGCCGCGCAATGAGCGAGTCCAGCAGCTTTATCCTGGACGACCAGGAGATTCCCTTCATGCCAGGCCAGAGCGTGATGCAGGCCGCGTTGACCGCCGGCGTATTTATCCCGCATCTCTGTTACCACCCCGAGTTCCGCCCGCATGGCAGTTGCAAGCTATGTACCGTCAAGATCAACGGACGCCCGGCTACCTCCTGCACCACACCAGCTGCCGCCGGCATGGCAGTAGAAAGCAACACCCCCGAAATTCTCGACAAGCGCCGCACCCTGCTGCAGATGCTGCTGGTTGAAGGCAACCACTTCTGCCCTTCCTGCGAAAAGAGCGGATTTTGCATGCTGCAGGCGCTGGGCTATGAGTTGGGCGTGGTGGCGCCGCGCTTCAGTCTCCTCTATCCCACCCGGCCGGTGGATGCCTCGCACCCGGATGTGCTGCTTGATTTCAACCGTTGCATCCTCTGCGAATTGTGCATCCGCGCCAGCACCGAGGTGGATGGCAAGTTCGTCTTCGCCCTCTCCGGACGCGGCATCAAAAAGCATCTGGTGGTCAATGCCGAATCCGGCAAGCTGGCTGATACCAACTTCAGCCTTGCCGACAAGGCCGCGCAGGTCTGCCCCGTTGGCGTGATCCTGCCGAAACGCAAGGGTTTCGCCGTGCCCATCGGCCAACGCCGCTTCGACGCCGCGCCCATCTCGGCACATGTCGACGAGTTCAAACCGGTCGTTTCTGCACAAGGAGAACGGCCATGAACGCCCCGCGCAAGCTTAAAGTGGCCACCACCAGTCTGGCCGGCTGCTTCGGCTGCCACATGTCGTTTCTCGACATCGACGAGCGCCTGCTCGACCTGCTCGAATTCATCGAGTTCGACCGCTCGCCGCTCACCGACATCAAGCACTGCGGCCCCTGCGACATCGGCATCATCGAAGGCGGCGTCTGCAATGCGGATAACGTGCATGTGCTGCGCGAATTCCGTGCCAATTGCAAAGTACTCATTGCCCTGGGCGCCTGTGCCGTGAATGGCGGCCTGCCCGCGCAGCGCAATCACCTCGACCTGCGCGACATTCTCGCTGCGGTGTATGTCACTGAAGAAGGTCTTGCGCCCGGCACGCAGATTCCCAATGATCCCGAACTACCGCTGCCGCTCAACCAAGTGCATCCGATCCATGAAGTGGTCAGGGTCGATTATTTTCTGCCGGGCTGCCCGCCGTCGGCCGACGCGATCTGGAAATTCCTCACCGATCTCATCGCCGGGCGCACGCCGCACCTCGGCCACGGATTGATTCAATACGATTGAGGAAGAGATTTAATGCCTTTTGAACTCGAAACCGCCAGCCACCCCGAAAACCTCAAGCGTGTCGCCATCGAGCCGGTATCGCGCGTTGAAGGCCACGGCAAGGTCACCCTCCTGCTTGACGACGACAACCACGTGCAACAGGTGCGCCTGCACATCACCGAATTCCGCGGCTTCGAAAAATTCATCGAGGGCCGCCCTTTCTGGGAAGTGCCGGTGATGGTGCAACGCCTCTGCGGCATCTGCCCGGTGTCGCACCATCTGGCCGCCTCGAAGGCGATGGATCAGATCGTCGGCGCGACGCTCACGCCCACCGCCGAAAAAATCCGCCGCCTGATGCACTACGGTCAGATATTGCAATCGCATGCCCTGCACTTCTTCCATCTCGCCTCGCCCGACCTGTTGTTCGGCTTCGACTCGGATGTGGCAAAGCGCAATATCGTCGGCGTCATCGCCGCCTATCCGGAAATCGCCAAAAAAGGCGTGCTGCTACGCAAATACGGCCAGGAAGTCATCCGCATGACGGCCGGCAAGCGCGTGCATGGCACCGGCTCGATTCCCGGCGGCGTGAACAAATCGCTGACCGCCGAGGAGCGCGCCACGCTGCAAAAGGACATCTACCAGATGATTGCCTGGAGCCGCGATGCGGTGCATTTGATCAAGCAACTGTTCGAACAAAATCTGGCGTTCTACAACGCCTTTGGCCGCTTCAGCGCGCACAACATGGGACTGGTGCGCGCCGATGGCGCGATGGACCTCTACCACGGCGGTCTGCGCGCACGGCGTGCCGATGGCAGCACCTTGTTCGACCACTTCGACTACAGCCATTATTGGGACGTCATCTCCGAGGATGTGAAATCCTGGAGCTACATGAAATTCCCCTTCTTCAACGCCATGGGCTCGTCGGATACCGGCTGGTATCGCGTCGGACCGCTGACGCGCGTGACGCAGTGCGACTTCATTCCGACGCCGCTGGCCAACAAGGAACGCAGCGAGTTCATGGCTTTCGACAACGGCAGCGCGACCGGCGCCACCCCTGGCTATCACTGGGCGCGCATGATCGAGATGCTGCATGCCGCCGAGGTGATCAAGGAACTGCTGCACGACGACGACATCTGCGGCACGGAGTTGATGTCCTCCGGCAAGCGCCAGGAACGCGGCGTTGGCGTCATCGAAGCACCGCGCGGCACCCTGATCCACCATTACCGCGTCGACGCAAACGATCAGGTCATCCGCGCCAATCTCATCGTTTCGACCACCCACAACAACCAGGCGATGAACGAGGCGATCCGCGTGGTGGCCAAACAATATCTCGACGGTCGCGAACTGACCGAAGGCCTGCTCAACCACATCGAGGTCGCCATCCGCTGCTTCGACCCCTGCCTCTCCTGCGCCACCCACGCCCTCGGCAAGATGCCGCTGGAAGTTGTATTAGTCGGCGCTGACGGGACGGCGCTCGATCGCATGACGCGCAACATGCACGACAGTCCTGCAACACCTTGAGCCAGGCATGCCTTGACCGCGCCAATACTGATTTTCGGCTGGGGCAATCCCAGCCGCGGTGACGATTCGCTCGGCCCGCTGTTTGTCGAGCGCATCGAATCGCTTGGCCTGCCGGATGTCGAGTGCCTCACCGACTTCCAGTTGCAGGTTGAGCATGCACTTGACCTGCAAAACCGCCAGCGCATCCTCTTCGTCGACGCCAGCTTTTCCGCCTTGGCGCCCTTCAGCACCAGCCTGCTTGCCCCAGCGCGCGACGCCAGCTTCAGCAGCCACGCCATCACCCCGCAATCGGTAATGCAGGTCTACGTCGATCTCCACAACGCAAGGCCGCCCCCCTGCCACCTGCTCGCCATTCGCGGCGAGCGTTTCGAACTGGGCGAGGGATTGAGTCCCGCGGCGGCAAGCCATCTCGAAGCCGCCCTGCGCTGGGCAGATGAATGGCTAAAGTTTCCAGGCAGCGCGGATCAATAAGTGTTCCGCTGGAATGTCACGATTTGGGTAGCCAGACGCATCAGGATGGACTGATATACAATGCTCGTTGGCTAGCTGCCAAATAACCCTCCCGTGAACTCCTCGAAAGGATTTTCCCCATGAAAACATCCCTCCTCGTTTTGACCCTGGCCGCGCTGGCCCTCGCCGGCTGTGGCAAAAAAGAAGCCCCGCCCGCTCCGGCTCCCGCGCCTGTTGCTGCTCCCGCCCCGGCTCCCGCACCTGCCGCCGATGCCGCCGCCGCACCCGCTGCTGCCCCGGCTGATGCTGCCAAGCCCGCCGAAGCCGCAGCTCCGGCTGCAGCGCCTGCCGCACCTGCCGAAGTGAAGAAGTAATCGTTTTCCTTGTCGGCAAAAAAAAAGCCAGCCCACGGGCTGGCTTTTTTCATGACAGGCAGAACCCCCTGGCAACGATTGCCGAAGGATTTACTTTTTCTTTGCGGCCTTCTTGCCGGCCACGGCGGCCTTGAAGCTCGCGCCCGCGGTAAATTTTGGCACGGTGGTGGCAGCAATTTTCAGCGGCTCGCCAGTTTTCGGGTTTTTGCCAGTTCGCGCCGCGCGTTTGGCGGGTTTGAAGCTACCGAAACCGATCAGCGTGACCGCATCGCCCTTGGCAACCGTCTTGACCACGGCATCGATCAAGGCGGAAAGCGTGCGCTCTGCTGCTGCCTTTGAAATGTCGGCCGCTTTTGCAGTGGCTTCGATAAGTTCAGATTTGTTCATGAATTAGCTCCTCGGATTAGTGTGTTTCGGTTATGAAGCATGGGAAACGGGTTGCCGCAAGAACCCCGGCGACGCCCGGCAGAATACTCCAGCCAACGGTAAGTGTGCCGCGCCGTCATGCGGATGTGTTGATGATGGTACCTGTTTTTTGTCCCTGAGCATTCACCACGGGCTTCGGCGACTCGGGTTGTTCTGGTGGTTCTACCCGCTCGGGCTGTGCCGCGCGTTGCGCCGGTTCCGCTTGTTTGGTTGGTGACTGCGCTGCGGGGGGACGGTTTGCCTCGTCCCCGGCACGCGGGCCTTCGGTCATGCGGAACTGCGCCTGGTTGGCCGCCACCTGTTGTTGCTGCTGTTGCTGTTGAGCTGTATTGGTCGTCGAACTCACGAAATTGATTGCCATGTCACCTCCCACTCGTCAGACCGCCGTCAGGCAGTGGTGTTAACCACGGTACCCGTCACTTGGCCGGATGTATTGACAACGGGTTCCACGGTCAAGGACCCGCTACCGCCCGCAACCTGCGCAACATCGGGTTGCTTGCTCACCCGGATGACCGTGTCAAGCAATTGCCGCTGCATCTCCCCAACGGACCGGATCGCCGCCAACCCCTGTCGTGCATGCCCCGCGGCAGTCTGCGCCTGATCCGCCCGCGCGGCAAGCGATCGGGCATTCTCCCTGGCACGCGCCGCAACTTGTTGGGCCTCCGCAGCCCTTTCCTGCAATGAGCGGGCGACCTGCTCGGCCCGGCCGGCATTCTGTCTGGCCTGCTGCAAGCTCAACTGCTGCCACGCCATCCGGCTGGCAGCCTGTGAGCCCGCAGTAGATGTGATGGCAGCCATTGACCAGTCTCCGAAACCGTCTTCGAACGCAAATATAGCCCCATTGCATCGACAAAACAAGGCAACGTATTGACAGGCAACGCATTGACTTGGCGCGCAAGTTTTCATTGCATTATTTTTCAATTGGGTGCATAGTGCGCGCCAGCGATTTTCAAGCAGTGTCATTGTTGTCTGGTTCAGTACCCGCGGCTCCCGCAGTATTACTCCCTTCATCACCCAGCCGTCTTGACTATCGTCCCACCGGGGTACGCCCCTTTGTTTGTATTTTTTAGGATATTCAAGACATGGCAACAGGTACTGTGAAGTGGTTCAATGATTCAAAAGGTTTCGGTTTCATCACCCCCGAGAGCGGCGGCGACGATCTTTTCGCGCACTTCTCCGCGATTCAAGGCCAGGGTTTCAAAACCCTGAAGGAAGGCCAGCGCGTTAGTTTTGACGTCACCACCGGCCCCAAGGGTCTGCAAGCGTCAAACATTCACGCGGCTGACTAAGTTTTCTGGCCTGACGCTTGCGTCAGGCCAAGGACTTTGCGCCGCCTGACCGGAAAAGCCCGGCGCTTGCCGGGCTTTTTCTTTTCAACCTTTCCCTGGAGGCATGCTTATGGCTAAGGAAGAACTTATCGAAATGAATGGCGTGGTACTTGAAGTGCTCCCCGACTCGCGTTTTCGCGTGCAGCTCGACAACGGACATAGTCTAGTAGCCTACAGCGCGGGCAAAATGCGCAAACATCATATTCGCATTCTCGCCGGCGACAAGGTTTCGCTTGAACTCTCGCCCTACGACCTGAGCAAGGGTCGCATCAATTTCCGCCACATCGAAGGCCGCACGCCGAACGCCCCGCAGCGCCGCCGCCCCTGAGCGCCAGCAACCAAGCGCCCGCGCTGCAGGCAAAGCCGTGCAGCAGAAAATCCCCGGAAAACTGCTCCCGACTCAGTGCCCCTTGCCATCGACGCGCGGCGTCAGCAAAAAGGGCAGGTAGCGCCACAGCAACAGACCGAAGGCGGCGCACCAACAGGTGGATGCAAGATGCAGCCACATCATGTAGCCGGCCGGATAAAACTGTGGCGCAATGACGCGCGCGGCGAAGCCGACCAGCATGATCCACAACACCACTTTGTCAGCGCGCTCGAAAACGACGTTGCGTCCGGTGTGACCCTTTGATATGCGCACGATCATGGCCGGCAGGATCAGCCCCATGACGCCGACGGTGAAGACGTGCGCCGAGACGCTGCCAACCCAGGGCAAATCGGTAAATTGACCAATGGCGTTGATGAGCAGTTGAAGGACGATGGCCAGGTAGCCCAGATACATGATGCCGATATCGAGCCGCGTAAAGGCCTTGCGTGGATGCCACCCGGTGAAGCGCGCCAGCAGCAGCAGCGCAAGAATAAATTCAAGCATGCCGGCGAGTGCGGCGGGCAATAATTGACCGAAGACGAGGATGACCGCTAGCCACTTGATGGAGAGGTCAAGGCGCGGGTTGCGCAGGATGTCGACGTTGAAAGCGCCGCGCATGAATTGCACCTGCGTGCGCTCCAGCATGATGAGAAAGGCCACGCGGAACAGCGCGAGCGTCATGCTCCAGCCCAGGGTGAAGTAGTCGCCCTGCACGATAAGATATTTGGCCGGCAGGAACAGCGGCAGGATGATCCAGAAGAAGTAGTTGTCGCTTTTGTTTTCACGCACGCGCTGGACAAACAGCGTCCAGAGCAGCATGGCGACGATGGCGGTCTGGAACAGGCCGTGCGCCAGCCAGAAAAGCGCGGGCGGCCAGCCGGCGCCTAGGCTCATGGCGATGCGGTCGAACACCCAGGCGGCGGCCAGCAGGATCAGCGCGCCACCGTGCCAGCCGCGCACGCCCACCCAGTTCTTGCTGGCGGTGAGAAGAAAGCCGCCCAGCGCCGCCCAGCCGAAGCCGTAGAACATTTCATGGGCGTGCCACTGCAGAGGAGCGACAAAAGTCGGCGCTGGCGGGACGGCGCCGGTATAGACCAGCACCCACCACAGCGGCAGGCTCATGCCCGCCAGGCAGGCGAGGGCGAAAAAGGGGCGGAAGCCGATAAGCCAGAAGGGATGAGCGCCAAGTTTCATCAGGAAAGTCATGGCATGCAGTTTGGGGTGCGGCTGCCGTTCTGTCCTTGATGCAGGTCAGGCGGTACAGGCTGTTGGCGGAGGGCCTAACCCTGGCGACACAACCTGCCCAATCGGAGCAACGACCGAGCAGCCCAGCGGCCACCATCGAGTGGCCGTTGTCATTTCCGCGCTATCGCCGTACTGCGCATTTCGCTGATTGTGAACACCCATTTCGGACGAACGTGAACGCTCGTCGAGGCGGGGTTGCGCGGGGGCCAAA
>JAUXWU010000149.1 GCA_030680085.1 Rhodocyclaceae bacterium
CTTGGCCATCCAGACGAACATGATGATGGTGAGTTCCTGCGCCCAGCCGAAATTCAGCGTCAGGAGCCAGTCCTGCACGCCGGGAATGGCAAGGCCCGCCAGATAACGGTGCATGACCGCCGTAAAAATAATGAGCGTGGCGCCGCCGATGAGGAACGTGACCAGCAGTTCCTCGAAATGATTCAGAGCTTTATTTAACATCGGGTTCCCCGAAGGAACGCCGCCGCACGGCACCGTGGCGCCGTGCGGCGGGAAGAGTCAGACCGGATCAGAGCTTGGCTGGATTGAAGCCGGTCGCCTTGTACACCGCGTCGATGGTTTCCTTGCCAACGCGCGATTCCATCTTCTGGTGAACCGGCAGCATCGCCTTCTTGAAGACGGCGAGTTCTTCCTTGGTCGGCGTATGGATCTGCGTCTTGCCGGATTTCCGCACCATCTCCAGCGCGTTGTCGTTGTCGACCTTGGCATACTGGTTGGCGTAGCGCGTGGACTGCTCCATCGCGTCGTCGAGCTGCTTGCGGATGTCGGCGGGCAGGCCGTCCCAGAACTTCTTGTTGACGATCACCGCATAGCCCAGGTAACTGTGGTCGGTGATGGTCATGTGTTTTTGCACTTCGTGCATCTTTTGCGTAAAGAGGTTCGTATGCGGGTTTTCGGTGCCATCCACCACGCCGGTCTGCAGGGCCTGATAGACCTCGGAGAAAGCCATCACCTGGGGAATCGCGCCGAGCGTGCGGTACTGCTCCTCAAGCACCTTGGAGGACTGGATGCGCATTTTCTTGCCCTTGAGATCGGCCGGCACGCGGATCGGCGTGTTGGCCGATATCGACTTGAAGCCGTTGTCCCAGTAGGTCAGGCCTTTGATGCCCTTGGCATCGAGCTTGTCGAGCAACTGGCGGCCGACCGGGCCCTGCGTCACCTTGCGCAGGCTGTCGTAACCATCGAAGATGTAGGGCAGGTCAAAGACTTCAAATTCCTTGACACCGAGCGGCCCGAACTTGGAAAGCGACGGCGCCAGCATCTGCACGGCGCCCAGTTGCAGCGCTTCCATTTCCTCTTTGTCCTTGTAGAGGGTGCTGTTGGCGTAGACCTCGACCTTGACGCGGCCCTTGGTCATTTCTTCCGCCTTGATCTTGAAGAACTCGGCGCCCTTGCCCTTCGGCGTATCCGCCGCGACGACGTGACTGAACTTGATCACGATGGGTTGCTGGGCCAGCGCGGCCAACGAAAAGCTTGCAGCCGCGAGGCCGATGACAAGCGTGCGAATCTTCATGGATGACTCCTCCTTGGTTATAAGTATGGGCAGTATAGCGCCGGGCGATTATCCGCACCCACCTGCCGCACCGCCATTGTGGATTTCCGCAGCAAGCCCGCGGTTCTCATTTCAAAATTCAGCGACAAATTGCAGCACTTCCCCCCTTTGAAAAAGGGGGGTCAGGGGGGATTTTGTTACGTGACGATAGCTTCCAGCACCGCTAAATCCCCCTCAATCCCCCTTTTCCAAAGGGGGAAGACAGACAGACCACATAGAGCCATTTTGAAATGAGAATTGCTGGCAGCAAGCCCGCTGGGGACAATACAGCGCGGTAATCGCTTAAACTCCGCACCTTCCGCGCGGCCGGTTTTACCTATGTTCCTTATCCCCAAGCTTCGACTGCTGCTGGCCATCTTGACAATTGGCCTGCTGGGCAGCGCTGCAACCGGCAATGCGGCGGCGGCCGAGCAGTTACCATCGTTCGAGCAGCTAGCGCCGCCCGCCCTGTCGCCGTCGCTCTCACTATCCCTGCCGCTGGCGGTGATCGAGGAGGAGCCCCCTCTGCCGCCGATGATCGATCTGACGGTTCCGCCAAACGATCTTTGGCAGCGCATGAGAAATGGATTTGGCATGGCCGACCTGGCGAGCCCGCTGGTCGCCGATCGCCAGTCGTGGTATCTCAACCGTCCGGACATGCTGCGCCGCATCTTCGTCGAGCGCGGGCGACGCTACCTTTATCACATCGTCGTCGAGCTGGAAAAGCGCGGCATGCCCACCGAATTGGCGCTGCTGCCCATGGTCGAAAGCGCCTTCAACCCCCTCGCCCTGTCCTCCGCGCGGGCACTGGGCATCTGGCAGTTCATTCCTTCCACCGGCAAGTCTTACAACCTGGACCAGAACTGGTGGGTGGATGAGCGTCGCGACATCATCGCCTCGACCGACGCCGCGCTCAATTATCTGCAGACCATCTACGAAATGCACGGCGACTGGCATCTGGCGCTGGCCTCGTACAATTGGGGCGAAAACGCCGTCGCCCGCGCCATCGCCAAAAACCAGGCCAAGGGGCTGCCCACCGATTATGCCAGCCTGACGATGCCCGCCGAAACGCGCTATTACGTGCCCAAGCTGCAGGCGCTGAAGAACATCGTCGCCCAGCCGGAGCTGTTGGGCTTTCGTCTCTCCGCCATTCCCAACCAGCCCTATTTCGAAACCGTCCTGAAGCCGGAACGCATGGATGTCGCGGTCGCCGCGCGCCTGGCCGAAATGTCGATCGAAGAGTTTATTTTGCTTAATCCCGCTTATCACCGGCCGGTGATGAAGGGCAACCCGAACGCCGAACTGGTGCTGCCGATCGGCAAGGTGGACACCTTCTACGCCAACCTGGATCGCCACATTGCCCAGGATATTCCGCTCTCCAACTGGGAAACCCATCCGCTGAAACGCGGCGAGACGCTGGACAAGGTCGCCGTCTTGCACCGCATCGACGTGACCCGTCTCAAGCAGATCAATGGCATCACCCCGCGCACCAAGATCGGCCCCGGCCTTACCCTGCTGGTGCCGCGACGGGGCAGCCAGACCAGCCACGCCAGCCAGGATTTGATCTCGCGTGCGCTGCCCAAGTTGCCGCCCGAAAAGCTCGCCGCCACGAAGGGGAAAGCTGTCAAGAAATCCGCGTCGCCCACCAAAAAACCGTCGGCCAAGCCCTCCCCCAGGAAAGCCGCCAAGCCGCAAGCGAAAAAGAAGCGCTGATGCGGCTCAGGCCGCAAAGAAACAGCACACGGTGTGGCTCGCCGACAGCACCACCGCTTCAGGATAGGCTTCACGACAACGCGGCTCCGCTCGCGGGCAGCGCGGATGAAAGTGGCAGCCGGCCGGCGGGTTGGCTGGTGAAGGCGGGTCGCCCGCCACGCGCACATACTCATGATTGCCCTCGATCCGCGGCACAGCAGCAAGCAGCGCCTGCGTGTAGGGGTGGCGTGCGCTCTGCAACACCTCATCCACCGTACCGTACTCGACAATGCGGCCGAGATACATCACCGCCACCTCCTGCGCCAGATAATCAACCACCGTGATGTTGTGGGTGATGAACAGATAGGCTAGACCCCCCGGTCCCGATTGCGCCTGCAGGTCAGTCAGCAGATTGAGAATCTGCGCCTGCACCGAAACATCGAGCGCACTGGTCGGCTCGTCGCAAATCAGGATTTGCGGCCGCACCGCCAGCGCCCGGGCAATGGCGATACGCTGGCGCTGGCCACCGGAAAACTCATGCGGATAGCGACCCACCATGTCGCCCGCGAGACCGACCTGTTCCAGCAGTTCAGCCACGCGTGCCACACGTTGCGCCGGGGCGCCAGGCAAGGCCAGCGCCCGCAATCCCTCGGCAATGATTTCGCCCACCCGGAGCCGGGGATTGAGTGAACCGAAGGGGTCCTGGAACACCATCTGCATCGCCGCCGGCGCCAGCCACTGCAACAGTTTTCCATCGAGTTTCACCGTGCCAGCGGTCGGCTTTTGCAGCCCGAGGATGGCCTTGCCGACGGTCGTTTTGCCGCAGCCCGACTCGCCCACCAGCGCCAGGGTGCGGCCGGCCCGCAGCGTCAGCGACACGCCATCGACCGCGCGAACGTGGCCAACCACCGTTTGCAATACGCCGCGCCGGATCGGGAAATGCACCTTGAGATCGCTCGCCTCAAGCAACGCCGTCTCACCAGCGCCGACTTTTGCGCGCGACGCAAGATCAGCATTTTCCGGTACCAGAGCACGCGCTGTTTCGAGATGGCAGCGCACCTGCTGGCCCGCCGCATATTCACGCCACGGCGGTGGCGTCGTGCGACACACCGGCAGCGCCTCGCCGCAACGCGCGACAAAGCGGCACCCGGCATGCCGCATCCCGAGCGGTGGCACGCTGCCGGGAATCGTCAAAAGTCGGCGCTGGCGAGACGCCGCATCGGGCAGCGCCGCGAACAGGCGGCGCGTGTATGGATGCCCCGGCGCGGCAAAAAAGGCAGCGCGCGGCGCCACTTCGACCAGTTGGCCGGCATACATCACGCCGATGCGATCGGCCATCTGCGCCACCACGCCGAGATCGTGACTGATCAGCAACATCGCCATGCGCCGTTCGCGGCGCAAGCCATCGAGCAAATCAAGCACCTGAGCCTGGATGGTGACATCCAGCGCCGTGGTCGGCTCATCGGCAATCAGCAACGCGGGCTCCCCGGCCAGCGCCATCGCGGTCATCGCCCGCTGTTTCATGCCACCCGACATCTGGAAGGGATACTCCGTCGCCCGTCGCGCCGGATCGGGAATGCCGACTGCGGCAAGCAGTTCGACGATTTTCTCGTCCGGCGCGCTGCCGGTGTGAATCTTCAGCGCTTCGGCAATCTGCGCGCCCACCGTCATGACCGGATTGAGACTGGCGCCCGGCTCCTGAAAGATCATGCCGATCTTCCCGCCGCGCACACCGCGCATTTGCGCCTCGGTCAACGCGCAAAGCTCCTGTCCGGCAAACCGCACGCTGCCGCCGGCAATGCGTGCAGCCTCGGGCAGCAGACGCAGCAACGCCAGCGCCGTCAGCGACTTGCCGCAACCGGATTCACCAAGAAGCGCAAAGGTTTCACCGGCCCCAATATCGAACGACACCCCGTCAACCGGCGCTGCCGCACCGATGGCCACCGACAAATCGCGAACGGAGAGCATTGAGTCCATTACTTCAGAATCGGCAGCAGACTGCTGTAATCATCGGTCCAGGGCCGCACCTTCGACGACGGTATTACCAGAGTGTCCATGGCCGCCCTGATCTTCGGATTCTCCAGCAGCGCGGCGTTGTTCGTTACCAGCATCCAGGATGCACGATAGACGTCGGCTGCATCGTCCCGTTCGTTGGAAATCAATACAGCGCCGTAGCCGAGCTGCCGCGCCGCCAGCGCGACGATCGGCGTCAGGTCGAGGAAGCGGTTGGTGATATGGAACGCCAGCACGCCGTCGGGTTTGAGGTGGCGAAAATAGAGGGCGAAGGCTTCGCGGGTGAGCAGGTGCGCCGGCACGGCGTCGCCGGAAAACGCATCCACCAGCAGCACGTCGAACCCCTGGGGCGCGTCGCGCTCAAGGGCAAGACGGCCATCGCCCAGCACCACATCAACCCGCGCCCGCGCATCCGCCAGATAGCTGAACTCGGTGCGCGCCAGTTCCAGCACCAGCGGGTTGATCTCATAGCCGCGATAGTAATCCTCCGGACGGCCGTAAGTGAGCAGCGTGCCGGCCCCCAGCCCAAGGATGCCGACCCGCTGCGGCGCAGGCGTGCGCGTCAGCTCGATGGCGAGTCCGGCGCCCGTCGTCGGGCCATAGTAGGTGGTCGGCCGCTGCCGCCTGTCGGCGTGCAGGTATTGGTCGCCATGAACGATGCTGCCATGGTACAGCCAGCGGCGCGCGTCGATGTCCCCTTCATTGCCTTTCTGGGTGACGTGCAGGGTGCCATAGAAATTGCGGGCAACGGCCCTCGATCCTTCCAGCTCGCTGTACTGTTCGCTAGCCAGCACAAAACCGAGGAGCGCCGTGCCCCCCACCGCACTGGCAACCAGCGCCCGGCGCGGTATGCGATATGGCTTGCGGTCGCGCAACAGAACGTAAAACGTCACGGCGGCCGTCAGCACCAGCCCGATCGGCAGCTCAAACTCGGCGATAAAGAAGTTCGGCGCCACCAGCGCCACGAATCCGCCGCCCAGCGCCCCGCCCAGCGCCAGCATCAGATAGAAGCCGGTGAGGTGCCGCGGATCCGGCCGCAGCCGCGACAGTTCGCCATGGCACACCATGCAGAAGGTAAACAGGGCAAGCAGATGAATCAACACCTGCCAGCGGATGTTGATGTCACTGATGCCGAGCGTGGACAGCCAGCCATGCGCGACCAGGCTGGCCACCAGCAAGGGCACGAACAGCCAGCGCTGGTACCAGCGCGGGTGTTCGAAGCACAGGATGAAACTCAGCAGATAGAGCGCCAGCGGCAGAATCCACAGCAGCGGGATTGGCGCCACATGCTGCGTCAGGTGACTGGTCACGGCCACCAGCAGCAGCGACGGGCAAGCCGCCAGCGCCGCCCAGAGCGCCATCAGACCAAGTGTCGGCGCCGATGCCAATGGCGCGACAGGATGCGCAGGGTTCACGCCAGCCACATTCCCCACGGCGGCGGAATGGCGTGCACCACGCAACGCCAGCACCGAGCACAGCAACGCGAAGACAACAAAACCGCCAGACCAGATCCACGACTGCCAGCGGGTGGTCAAGAACGGCTCGATGCCGAACGGATAGCTGAGCAGGGCGATCATCGAGCCGAAGTTGGATAGGGCAAACAGCCGGTACGGCACGGAACCCGGACGCTCCCGCGCGAACCACGCCTGCAGCAGCGGTCCGGTAGTGGACAGAGCGAAATAGGGCAGCCCGATGGTCACCGTCAGCAATCCCAGGATCAGCAGGGTAGGGTCTTCGTCACCCAGCGGTTTCCATTCGGCGCCGGGAATGATCGGCAACACCAGGCAACTGGCCGCCAGCACCGCGATGTGCAGCCAGCTCTGGTGGCGCGGTGACAGAAAGCGCACGACCCAGTGAGAGTACAGATAGCCCAGCAGGAGCAGCGACTGAAAGAAGAGCAGGCAGATCGTCCACACCGACGCCGACCCGCCGAACCACGGCAGGATCAACTTGCCGATGATGGGCTGCACCTGGAACAGCAGGAATGCGCTGAGGAATATCGTCGCGCCGTAAAGCATGGCGCGTTGCAGCGCAAAGACCTGATCGTTTGAGATAGTCATGAATGTCATCTGCCTTTCGAAACACGCGGGTCAAACGCATCGCGCATGACATCCGCAAACAAATTCGCCGCCAGCACCAGCACGAACATGAAGACGAAGGCCGCCGCCAGCGACCACCAGACCATCGGCTCGCGGGCCAATTCCATGCGCGCGGTGTTGATCATCGTGCCGAAGCTGATGGTGTTGGGATCGACGCCGATGCCGACATAGGACACCACCGCCTGGGCCAGCACCCGGCCGGAAAAGTCCATGACGAGGGCGAACATGACGTTGTGCTTGACGTTGGGCAGGTTGTGGCGCCACAGGATGCGCGCGTGCGAGACGCCGTGCGCGCGCGCCGCCTGCA
>JAUXWU010000160.1 GCA_030680085.1 Rhodocyclaceae bacterium
TGGTCAGTTGCTTGCCCTTGATCGGATTCACCACGAGGTCGTTGTCGCGGCTGTGGATGCCGATGATGATGCCTTCGTACAGCGGATCGCCCGGGCTGACAAACATGCGGCCGCGGTCCTGTAGTTTCCAGAGCGCATAGGCGACGGCGGGGCCATCCTCGGCCGAGATCAGCACGCCGTTGCGCCGGTCGGCCATGACACCCGCCCAGGGGCCGTATTCGTCGAAGACGTGGCTGGCGAGGCCGGTGCCGCGCGTCAGCGTCAGGAATTCGCCCTGGAAACCGATCAGGCCGCGGGCCGGGATGCGGTATTCGAGACGGACGCGGCCGCGACCGTCCGGCTGCATGTCCTGCAATTCGCCCTTGCGGCGGCCGAGTTCTTCCATGATGCCGCCCTGGTGGCCTTCTTCGACGTCCACCGTGAGCATTTCGTAGGGTTCTTGCTTCTCGCCGTTGGCTGCTTCGTGAAAGATTACCCGCGGGCGCGAGACAGCGAGTTCGTAGCCTTCGCGGCGCATGTTTTCGAGCAGGATGGTCAGGTGCAGTTCGCCGCGACCGGAGACCTCGAAAACATCGGCGTTCTCGGTTTCGACGACGCGCAGGGCGACGTTGGAGAGCAGTTCCTTGTTGAGGCGTTCGCGAATCTGGCGGCTGGTGACGTACTTGCCTTCCTTGCCGGCGAGCGGCGAGGTATTGACCTGAAAGTTCATCGTCAGCGTGGGTTCGTCCACCGTGATTGGGGGCAGGGGATCAGGGCAATCCACCGCGCAAAGTGTGACGCCGATGTTCACCTGCTCGATGCCGGTGACCAGCACAATGTCGCCTGCTTCGGCATCGAGGGCGGGCTGGCGTTCCAGACCGTGGAAGGTCAGCACCTGGCCCACCTTGGCCAGGCCGCGCGCCTCGTCGCCATACATCACGGCGATCTGCTGGCCGGGCTTGATGTGGCCCTTCGTGATGCGGCCGATGCCGATCTTGCCGACATAGGAGTTGTAGTCGAGCGAGCAGATCTGCAACTGCAGCGGTGCGTCTGAATCAACTTTGGGCGGTGGCACATGACGCAGGATCGCTTCGTAAAGCGGCCGCATGTCGGTGCCCATGGTGCGCGAGGCCATCATGGCGTAGCCGTTGAGCGCCGATGCGTAGACGACGGGGAAGTCGAGCTGCTCTTCGGTGGCACCGAGCTTGTCGAACAGGTCGAAGGTGTGGTTGATGACCCAGTCGGGACGGACGCCCGGACGGTCGATCTTGTTGATGACGACTATCGGTTTTAGTCCCAATGCCAGAGCCTTCTTCGTCACGAAGCGGGTTTGCGGCATCGGGCCTTCGACCGCATCGACCAGCAGCAGCACGCCATCGACCATCGACAGCACGCGCTCGACTTCACCGCCGAAATCGGCGTGGCCCGGGGTGTCGATGATGTTGATGTGGGTGCCTTCGAAGTCGATCGCGCAGTTCTTGGCGAGAATGGTGATGCCGCGTTCCCGTTCGATGTCGTTCGAGTCCATCACCCGCTCGGCAACCTGCTGGTTTTCGCGGAAGGTGCCGGACTGGCGGAGCAGTTGGTCGACAAGAGTGGTCTTGCCATGATCGACGTGGGCGATAATGGCGATATTGCGCAGTTGACGGGACATCGGGAGTGGGGGGCGCAAAAAAGCGCGGTCTGACGAAAGAGGGCGCGCATTCTAGCACTCCTAACCGGGATAAATCACAGGAGCGGAAGAATGTTGGCAATCATCGGCGGCAGCGGACTGACCCAGTTGTCCTGCCTGGCAATCGAGCGGCGCGAGGTGGTGCGCACGCCCTACGGCGAGCCTTCGGGAACGCTGATCCACGGCAGCATCGGCCGGCAGCAGGTGGTCTTTCTGGCGCGCCACGGGCATGGCCATACGATTCCGCCGCACCGGGTCAATTACCGCGCGAATCTCTGGGCACTGGTCAAGGCGGCGGGCGCGGACAACATCATCTCAGTCGCCTCGGTGGGCGG
>JAUXWU010000005.1 GCA_030680085.1 Rhodocyclaceae bacterium
AGGGCGACGTCAAGCGCGGCAAGGAAACCTACGAGGTCTGCGGCGCCTGCCACCTGCCGAATGGCGCGGGTCGTCCCGATGGTACCTTCCCGCAGTTGGCGGGCCAGCACACTACAGTGCTGATCAAACAGATGGCCGACATCCGCGGAGGGCTGCGCGACAACCCGACCATGTACCCCTTCGCCAAGGAGATGACCGATCCGCAGGATCTGGCCGACACCTCCATCTACATCGAAAGTCTGTGCATCCCCGTCGATCATGGCAAGTATGAGGGCAAGGACGCCGCCGCCCAGATCGCCAAGGGCAAGGATCTGTACGAAAAGCAGTGTCTGGAATGCCATGGCAAGAACGGCGAGGGCGACAAGGCCAAGTTCTATCCGGTGATCGCCGGCCAGCACTACAAGTACCTGTTGCGCCAGATGAACGAGATCCGCGACGGCCATCGCCGCAACGCCAACCCGGAAATGGTGAAGGTCATCAAGCCCTACACCAACGACCAGTTGGTGGCGATTTCCGCCTACCAGGCAAACCTCTCCATGCCGGGTTCGATGTGCAAACCCAAGGCCGGCGCCAAGAAGAAGTAAGCAAGGCCGTGCTGTAATCAACTCCGCGCGCCGGACTGCCGGCCGCGGTTTCGGCCGGAACAGAGATCACAACAATGAAGCTCATTGGAAGTCCCAACACCTCCGTCGCCGGCCTCACGCTGATCGCGCTGGTGGCCATGATCGCCGCCTACTTCGCGCCGATCTGGTGGGTGTCGCTGACCGCGCCCAACTATCCGCCGGACGCCTTCCCCGACGGCATCCGCATCCATTTCCATTTCGACGGCGTCCAAAACGGCTGCAGGGCGGCCGGCAAGGGCACCCGCATGGCCGGCGAAATCATCCAGAAGGACCTCTCGCACGAGGTGGAGCGTTACAACCCCATCCTCGACGCCGGCAAGGACGTGGACAAGGGCGCCAAGGGCCTCGATTGCGTCCATGAGATGAACACCATCAACCACTACGTCGGCATGTTCCCGATCGCCACCGGCGCGCCGGTGGAAAAGCCGCTGGCCAAGTTCTTCTTCGGCTTCTTCACGGTCATGCTGCTCGCCTTCGCCGTGGCGAAACAAAGGCTGCGCCTGATGATTCTCGCGGCCGGCTTCGCCGCCGTGGCCGCCTGGATGATCGTCGACCAGTATGTGCTCGGTCATCTGGCCCGGCATGTCGCCACCTACATGCGCGAATCCGGCACCTACTTCAAGGACCCGGAACGGATCATGGCCTGGGGCGCGAACGTCATGCTGGTCACCCACGTCGTCATCGCCGGCCTGATTGCCGTCATGGGCAGCGTCGTGCTCGGCGTCTGGAAGCTCCGCCAGTTCCAGTTGCTGCTGGCCGCCGTGCCGGCGCTACTGCCGGTGTTCTTCGTCATCACCTACGCCGGCTGGCTGTGGTTCTTCGGCCACAACCTGCACCCCTGGGGCGCTTTCACCGTCAAGCCCTTCATGCCGACGGTGTTCGGCGAGGGCAAGGTGGCGCAGTTCTCGACCTACTCCTACCCCTACTGGGGCTACGCGCTGCTGCTGGTGACGAGCTTTGCGCTGGCGCTCGCCATCCTGCTGCGCCGCAAGCAGTTGCGCGAAGGCACGGCAGAATAATTGGCCCCCCACGCTCGCAAACCCGGCTCGCTGCCCCCCACAGGGGGGCGCATGCCTCCTTGGGGCGGCCCGGCGGAGGCATGAAGTTGCCACGCGCCTTGCTACCGCTCCTGGCGCTGGGCATCTCGACACTGCTGGTCGCGGCGGAGACCGGCGGCGAGATCGGCTGGCGCGGCGTCGCCGCTGGCGAGACCCAGGCACCGCAGCGCGGCGAGAAAGCCGACATGAGCAACGCACCGCGCGTCAATGTCGACCGGCCCAAGCCCTTCTTCATGCTGCACGAGCGCGACCGCCGCGTGCATGGCCTCAAGCCCTTTCAGCCACTGGTCGATGCGGCGCCGGCCGGCTCGGTGCTGAAGCCGCCGCCGGGCATCTATGCCGGCCCGGTACGGGTCGACAAGCCGCTGACCATCGACGGCGGCGGCCAGGTCACCATCGATGCCGGCGACCGCGGCACGGTGTTCGAGTTGAGAACCGACGGCGCCGTCCTCACCGGGCTGCGCCTGACCGGCTCCGGCGAATCGCATGACACCGACGACAGTTGCCTCGACGTGCGCGGCCACCGCAACCGCGTCGAAAACCTGGTCATCGACAACTGCCTGTTCGGCATCGACTTGAAACAATCCAGCGACACCACGCTGCGCGGCAACCGCATCAGATCGAAGCCTTTCGACCTCGGCATGCGCGGCGACGGCCTGCGCCTGTGGTACAGCCATCGCAACCTGATCGAGAACAACGAAGTGGTCGACACCCGTGATATGGTGGCGTGGTATTCCAACGACAACATTTTTCGCGGCAACATTGGCAAGCGCAGCCGTTATTCGATCCACTTCATGTTCGCCAACAACAACATCGTCGAGAACAACCACTTCCATGACAATGCCGTCGGCGTTTATTTCATGTACATGGAAGGCGGCGCCGCCCGCAACAACGTGATTTCGCACGCCACCGGCGCGGCCGGCATGGCCTTCGGCTTCAAGGAGTCGAGCAACATCGAAGTTTCCGGCAACGAGATCATTTACTGCGCCGTCGGCGTCGGTTCGGATTTGTCTCCATTTCAGCCCGACACGACGATCCGCTTCAAGAACAACCGCTTCGCCTACAACGGCATCGCCGTGCAGTTCACCAGCGAGCTGGGCGGCAACCTGCTGACGGACAACGTCTTCGAGGGCAATCTGACCGACGTGTTCCAGGGCGGGCGCGGCAGCGGTGACAAGAACCGCTGGAGCGGCAATTACTTCGACACCTACCAGGGCTTCGACCGCGACAACAACGGCGTCGGCGACACGCCGCACGAGAATTACGCCTACGCCGACCGGCTGTGGATGGAAATTCCCGCCGCGCGCTTCTTCAGGAATTCGCCGGTGCTCGAACTGCTCGACTTCCTCGAACGCCTGGCGCCGTTCTCCGCGCCCGAGCTGCAGATGCGGGACGCGCTGCCGCGCTTCACCAAACCGGCGGCCAGACGCGCATGAACGACGCAGACACGAAAGTCGGCGCTGGCGGGACGGCGTCAGCCAGCTCGCCGCATGAAATGGGGACGGCGCCGCTGTCCAGGGAACGCCGTCAGCAGGCGCGCCGCCGTGTGTTGCGCACCATCCTGCTCACCGGCGGCGTGCTCGGCGCCGCGCTGTCGGGCTTTCTGCCGCTGGTCTATGCGCGGACGCAGCGGCTGCGGCCGCCCGGCGCGCTCGACGAGAAGGACTTCCTGGCGAGCTGCATCAAGTGCGGCCAGTGCGTGCAGGTCTGCCCGGTGGCGGCCATCAAGCTGGCCGATCTCGTCGACGGGATAGGCGTCGGCGCGCCCTACATCGACGCGCGGGCGCAGGCCTGCGACTTTTCCTGCGACGCCGTGAGTTGCATCCTGGCCTGTCCGACCGGCTCGCTCACCTACACAAAGCCGGATTTTCTACCGGTGCGCGCGGGTGCCGCGATGGCGGCCAAACCCATCCTGTTGGCCAAAGAGCAGGATGCCGAGCCGACGCTCAACCTCGCCGAGCGCATCGGTGTGGCGCGCCTGACGCGGCCCGAGACCTGTCTCGCCATCCAGGGCAAGGGCTTCAAGGGGCAGGCGCGTGGCCCCGGCTTCAAGGGCCGGCTGCGCTACATGGCGGTCGACCGCTGGAAGCCGATCAAGGTCGCCGATCATCCCTACGACGTCGCCGAATGCGACCTGTGCGTGCGCGAGTGCCCGGTCAAGGGCGCCATCTCCATCGAGACCGTGTTTGCGCCCGACGGCAGCAAACGCAAGTCGCCGGTGGTCCATGAGCCCTGCGTCGGCTGCGGCGTCTGCGAAATGATCTGCCCGGTCGAGCCGACCGCCATCGAAATCGTGCCGCGCGAAGTGTGGAAGACATCATGACCGACGTCCTCAAGCACCGCTTCCGCGAGCAGATCATGGTGATGTTCGGCCGCGAGCCGAAGAAGCCGGCGGTCATCGCGCCGGAAGCGCAGAAGATTCACCTCTACAAGCGCGGCAACCGCGATCTCATCACCGAGATGCTCCACGCCCGCGCCCACGCCGTCCATGACAACAAGTGGCGCAACCGCCGCTGGGCGACGCTGATCATCGCCAACCTGCTGTTCGTCGTCTCCTTCTACTTCGATATCCAGTTGCTCGAAGGCGCGCTCACCGCATCGCGCTTCGCCGGCTTCCACCTGGCTGACCTCAACTCCGCGCTGCAGGTGATGCTCGCGCACAAGCACATCATCACCAACCTGTTGATCGGCACCGGCACGGTGCTGGTGCTGTGGATACTGCTCGGCGGCCGCGCCTATTGTTCCTGGGTCTGCCCCTACCACCTGCTGGCCGAGTGGGCCGAGAAGCTCCATCTCTATCTCGTGAAGAAAAAGCTGGTCACCGACCAGACCATCGACCGCCGCCTGCGCAGCGTATTCTGGGTCATCTTTGCCGTGCTCGCCGCCGCTACCGGATACACGGTGTTCGAAGCGATTTCACCCACCGGCATCCTCTCGCGCGCGCTGATCTACGGCCCGGGCCTGGCGCTCTTGTGGGTGCTGGCGCTGCTGGTGTTCGAGGTCTTCTTCTCGAAGCGCGCCTGGTGCCGCTACGCCTGCCCGATCGGCCTGACCTACGGCGTGGTCGGTATCATTTCGCCGCTGCGCATCAAGTACAAGCTCGACGGCTGCTTCCACGAGGGCGACTGCCGCAAGGTCTGCCTGGTGCCGCACGTGCTTGACACTGTCATCAAGGGTCGCGCCGTTGATGTCGAGGTGCCGATCGGCCCCGACTGCACGCGCTGCGGACTGTGTGTGGATACCTGCCCGACGGGGTCGCTGACCTTTGAGGTGAAGGGCCTTTCGAAACTACTCTGAATGATCAAATTCCAGAACGTTGCAAAGAGTTTTCGCCGCGCCCGCGTGCTCGACGGCATCGACCTCGAGATCGGGCCGGGCGAGCGCGTCGCGCTGATCGGCTCCAACGGCGCCGGCAAGACCACGCTGATCCGCTGCCTGCTGGGCGAATACAACCACGACGGCCTGGTCACCATCGACGGCCGCTCGCCGCGCACCGACCGCAGCTTTGTTCTCGGCATGATCGGTTTTGTGCCGCAATTGCCGCCGCCGCTGAAAATGCCGGTGGGCCAGTTGATTCACTTCGCCGCCTCGCTCTGCGGCAGCGATCCGCAACGCATCGTTGATCTGGCCAAGCGGCTCGGCCTCGATATCGATGGTGTGCTTGCGCGCCCGTTCGTCAAGCTCTCCGGTGGCATGAAGCAAAAAATCCTGATCAGTATCGCGCTGGGGCGCGATACGAAAGTGCTGATCATGGACGAACCGACCGCCAACCTCGACCCGCAGGCGCGCGCGGTCTTTCTCTCCCTGCTGTCCGAACGGGCCGGAAGTGTCGCCATGCTGATCTCCAGCCACCGCCTGAATGAAGTCTCCTCGCTGGTGGATCGCGTCATCGAAATGGACATGGGCAAGATCACGCTCGACAAAAAGGTGGAGCACTGATGGAGCGCAGGCAGTTCCTCCTCACCCCCATCGCGGCTGCCCTGCTCGCCGCCTGCGGCAAGGACGCAGGCTGGCCGGAAGGCATGGCCGAGATCAAATGGGACCGCGACACTTGCGTTCGCTGCAACATGGTGATTTCCGACCGCCGCTTCGCCGCCCAGATGCGCGGCGGGCCGAAGAACACGGTGTTCAAGTTCGACGACATCGGCTGCGCCGTGTTCTGGCTGCGCGACAAGATCACGAACTACCCGTGGATGGCGGAGGCGGCCACGCGACTGTGGGTCGCCGACGTCACTAGCCGCGGCAGCGAGGTGCGCTGGCTCGATGCCCGCAAGGCGCACTATTTCACCAAGACTTCGCCGATGGGCTACAACCACGGTGCGGCGGCGCTGCCGCAGCCGGGTTCGATGGATTTCCCGGACATGAGTCTGCATGTTCTCGCAAAGGGTAAGTAGGCAATGAAACAACTCTGGCTCACCGCCAAGCTGGATATCGGCGAATCGCTGCGCGCGCGCTGGTTCCATATCTACACGCTGGTGTTCGGCGGCATCGTCGCGCTGCTGTTCCTGTTCGGCCTGACCGAATCGCGCGTGCTCGGTTTCATCGGCCTGTCGCGCCTCCTGGTCACCTACATCCAGCTCACCATGGCGATCCTGCCGATCTTCGTGCTGATCACCACCGTGCGCTCGGTGGCCGGTGACCGCGAGGCCGGCGTGTTCGAATACCTGCTCTCGCTGCCGGTGTCGCTGGGGGCCTGGTTCTGGGGCAAGATCCTCGGCCGCTACGTGGTCATCTTCGCTCCCGTGTTCGCGGCCATGCTCGGCGCGGTGCTGTGGGCGCTGGTGGTCGGCATCGAGGTGCCGTGGGGCATGTTCGGCTACTACACGGCGCTCCTGGCGGCGATGGCCGCCTGCTTCCTCGGCATCGGCATGCTGATCTCGGCCGTGGCGCGCGGCACCGACGTGGCCCAGGGCGCGGCCTTCTTCGTCTGGCTGACGCTGCTGCTCTTCCTCGATCTCATCCTGCTCGGCGTGATGATCCAGGGCAGGGTGGCGCCCGAGGTGGCGGTGACCATCGCGCTCGCCAACCCGCTGCAGGTATTCCGCACGGCGGCGCTGGCGCTGTTCGATCCGCAGTTGATCGTGCTCGGTCCCTCGGCCTATGTGATTCTCGATCTCTTCGGCGTTACCGGCTTCAAGATTTTCGCGCTCGTCTATCCCGCCGTGCTCGGCCTCGTGGCGGCGACGCTCGGCTACCACCTGTTCCGCCGAGGCGATCTGCCATGATGCGGTTTCTGCTTGGCGTGCTGCTCGTCTGCTGCAGCCTGTTTGCCCGTGCGCAGGGCAGTGCGCCGCTGTTCGCGGCCAGCCTGTCCGACCAGAACAACCAGACCGTCACGCTCGCCGACTTTCGTGGCAAGCCGCTCATCGTAAATTTCTGGGCACGCTGGTGCGCACCCTGCCGCGAAGAGATTCCAGAACTCAGGGCCATCGCGCAACGTCACCGCGCCAAGGGATTGACGGTGATTGGCATCGGCCTGGAAGCGAACCTGCCGAACGTGCAGGATTTCATCAAGGCCTACGAAATGGACTACCTGCTGCTGTTCGCCCCGGTGGAAGGCATCAGCCTCATGCAGGCGCTCGGCAACACCCGCGCCGGACTGCCCTTCACCCTGGCCATCGACCGCGCGGGCCGCGTGGTCATGCACAAGCTTGGCAAGGTCACTCGCGCCGAACTCGAAGCCGCCGCCGCGGCTGCCCTCAAGTAAGCATGTTGGCCGGCCGGCACGCGCTCGACGAAAGCTTCGGCCGCCAGCAGGTCGCCACCGACGAGCGGCGCGCACGCATCCGGCGGGTATTCGATACCTTCGCGCCGGGCTACGTCCTGATGAACGTCCTGTTGTGCTTCGGCTTTCAACGCCTGTGGAAGAGCTCTCTTGTTAAACGCTGC
>JAUXWU010000164.1 GCA_030680085.1 Rhodocyclaceae bacterium
TCGAAATATCCATCTGTCAGTAACGACCACCACGTCATGGAATTCATCACCGACTATCTGCGCATGATGGTCGGTGGCAACCTGAACGCCTTCGAGATCGAAAACCTGATGGATATCGAAATCGAGACGCATCACCAGGAAGCCCATGTTCCGGCCCATGTCATGGCCAAGGTGTCCGATGCCCTGCCGGCCTTCGGTATCGTCGTCGCGGTGATGGGCGTGGTGAACGTGATGGGCTCGGTGGGGCAGCCGCCCGCCGTGCTCGGCAAGATGATCGGCGGTGCGCTGGTCGGCACCTTCCTGGGCATTCTGGCCTCCTATGGTTTCACCGCGCCGATCGCCAGTCAGCTCGAGCAGAAGGCGGAGGAGGGCGGCAAGATCTATCAATGCATCAAGGCCGTGCTCCTGGCCAGCATGAACGGTTATGCCCCGCAGGTTGCCGTGGAATTCGGCCGCAAGGTGTTGTTCTCGACCGATCGCCCGAGCTTCACCGAGCTTGAAGAGGATCTCAAGAGTCGCAAGGGTAAATAAAGCATGAGCGACGACAGCCAGCAGCCGATCGTAGTCAAGAAGATCAAGAAGGGCGGCGGTGCCGCGCATGGCGGGGCCTGGAAGATCGCCTATGCCGACTTCGTGACGGCGATGATGGCCTTCTTCCTGCTGATGTGGCTACTTGGCTCGACCTCCAAGGGCGACCTGAAAGGCATCGCCGATCACTTTCAGACGCCGCTCCTGGTCGCCATGTTCGGCGGCTCGGGCGCCGGCGATGCCTCTTCGATCATCCAGGGCGGCGGGCAGGATCTTTCGCAGGCCCATGGCCAGGTCAAGCGCGGCGACACGAAGAGCGAGCGCAAGATCAGCGAAAAGCGCATGAAGGAAGAATTCGAGCGCCTGGAGAAGGAGCGCCTGCAAGGGCTGAAGGTCGACATCGAAGCGCTGATCGAGGCCAGTGCGACGCTCAAGCAGTTCAAGAATCAACTGTTGATCGACATCACCAGCGAAGGCCTGCGCATCCAGATCGTCGATGAGAAGAACCGGCCGATGTTCGACCGGGCCAGTTCCGAGTTCAAGCCCTATACCAAACAGATTTTGCGCGAGATCGGCCCGCTGCTCAACAAGGTGGACAACCGCATTTCGCTTTCGGGACATACCGACGCGACGCCCTACGCCGGCGGCGATCGCGGTTTCGGCAACTGGGAACTCTCCACCAACCGCGCCAACGCCTCGCGCCGCGAGATGATCACGGGAGGGCTGGACGACGCGAAAATCATCCGCGTGCTCGGCTTCGCCTCGACGGTGCTTTACGACAAGGCGCAGCCGCAAAGCGCCATTAATCGGCGGATCAGCATCGTCGTCCTGAACAAGCGCACCGAAGAAGCCATTCTCGGCGACGGCAAGGAAGCCCCGGCGGCCGAAGTCACGGATGCCGAGGAACTGACCGCGCGCGGCAGCGTGCCGCCGCCGGCGGGCGCCCCCGCCCGCTGATGCCGCTGCCGATTGGAATGAAAGTCGGCGCTGGCGGGACGGCGTCGGCCGACCCGCCGGGTAAAACATGGACGGCGCCAGCCGGAACGCCGGGTAAGTCGGGGACGGCGTCAGCGGTCGGCCGCGAGTTCCATTTCACTGCGGCGGACTTCGAGCGGGTGCGGCAGTTGATCCACAAGCATGCCGGCATATCACTGGCGCCGATCAAGCAGGACATGGTCTATTCGCGCCTGGCGCGGCGCTTGCGGGCGCTCGGCATGACGAGCTTCGACCAGTATCTGGCCTATCTCGAACAGGGGCATGGCGCGGAATGGGAAACTTTCGTCAACTCCCTGACGACCAACCTCACTTCTTTCTTCCGCGAAAATCATCACTTCGAGATGCTGCAAAAACATCTGTTGCGGTTGACGCAGCGGCCGATCCGCATCTGGTGTTCCGCCGCCGCCACCGGCGAAGAGCCTTATTCGTTGGCGATTACCGCCTGCGAAGCCTTCAATACCCTGGCGCCGCCGGTGCAGATTCATGCCAGCGACATCGACACGAATGTGTTGAAGACCGCCGCGCGCGGCGAATATCCGGTCGAGCGGGTCGAGCGGCTGGATGCCGAGCGGCAGCGCAAATATTTCATCAAGGGCGCGGGCGTGCCGACCGGTCACGTGCGCGTGCGTCCCGAACTGCAAAAGCTGATCACCTACAGCCGCATCAACCTGCTCGATGCCCAGTGGCCGTCGGTCAAGGGGCCGCTCGATGCGTTGTTTTGCCGCAATGTGATGATCTACTTCGACAAGCCGACGCAGTACCATATACTCAAGAAATTCGTGCCGCTGCTGCACACGGACGGCCTGCTCTATGCGGGCCATTCAGAAAATTTTCTGCATGCGACCGACCTGTTTCGCTCCCTGGGCCGCACCGTCTATGAGCGCGCGAAGTGATCCCACCCCGCAGACGCAGCCTTGCTGCGCCCTCCCCTCCAGGGGCCAAGAAACACTTGGGGCGGCCCGGCGCGTTTCTTGAGAGAGGATGCTGACTGACTGGCTCATTGCCATCGGCGCCTCCACGGGCGGCACCGAGGCGATCAAGGAAGTCATCGTGCGCCTGCCCGCCGCGGTGCCGGGCATCGTCATCGTCCAGCACATGCCCGCAAGCTTCACTCCCGCGTTCGCCCGGCGGCTCGACGGCCTGGGCGCGGTGCGCGTTGTCGAAGCACAAGGCGGCGAGCGCATCCAGCCCGGTCACGCCTATCTGGCGCCCGGCCACTCGCACATGATGGTGAAACGGAGTGGCGCTGGCTGGGTGACCGAGCTGGCAAAGTCTGCCCCCGTCAATCGTCATCGCCCGGCCGTCGATGTGCTGTTCCATTCCGTTGCCAAAGAGGTTGGCCGACAAGCCATCGGCGTTATCCTCACCGGCATGGGCAAGGATGGCGCGGCCGGCATGCTGGCGATGCATCGGGCCGGGGCGTGGACGATCGGCCAGGATCAGGACAGTTGCGTGGTCTATGGCATGCCGCGCGAAGCGGCGCTGCTCGGCGCGGTCGACGAGGTGGCCAGCCTCGGCAATGTCGCGGCGCGTGTACTGGCGCGCTTGCGCGCCTGAGCGCCTGCGCGACTGCGCGCATGGGGAATTCGCTTGAAAAAGTCGGCGCTGGCGGGACGGCGTCGACTAGAATGCCGCTGGCGGGGGCCGCTTTACCTTTACCCCCTCCCCATGAACAAAGGAGTAATCCAGCATGACGTTACGGCAGCGGATGTTTCTGGTTCTGGGTGTTCTGGCGCTCACTGCGTTGGTCGCCAATGGCTTTACGTTCCTCATGTATCTGCGCCTGGCCGACGCGGCCGGACGGCTCGATCCGCAACTCCTGGCGCAGGCCGCCAGCACCCGCAACTGGATCATCGTCGTTATCCTCGTTTCCTCCGTGGCCGGCCTGGCCGCGTTCATGCATCTGCTGCGCCTCCTGCTGTCCTTGCTGGGCGGTGATCCGCAGTATGCCGCCGACGTGGTCAAGCGCATTTCATCAGGCGATCTCTCCGCCCGCATCGAACTCAAGCCTGGTGACAGCAAGAGTCTGCTGGCGGCGATTGCCGGCATGCAAAACAGCCTGCGCGACATGGCCGGCGGGCTGACGGCTGCTTCGGTAAAGCTGCACGGCACTGCCGCCGCGTTTGGGCACATTACCTCCGGCATGCAGGCGAGCACGGTCGCGCAGACTGCGGCGGCGCAGGAGACCGCCGGCGCGGTGACGCGCTTGTCCGAGGGGGTCGCTGGCATCGCCGCCCAGGCGACGGAGGTCGACACCCTGGCAACCACCAGCCTGGCGCACGTCCAGGATGGCAACGAAGGCCTGTCGTGCATGATCGGCGAGCTGGATCTGGCGGAAAATTCGGTGCGCGCGATGAGCGACATCGCGCGTGAATTCGTCGCCAGCGCCTCGGCCATCACCGGCATGACGCGCGAAGTGCGCGATATCGCCGACCAAACCAATCTGCTGGCGCTGAATGCCGCCATCGAAGCGGCGCGGGCCGGCGAGCAGGGCAGGGGCTTTGCCGTGGTGGCTGACGAGGTGCGCAAGCTCGCCGAAAAATCCGCCAAGACGGCCAGCGAGATCGACAAGGTGACTCGCGGCCTCGAACAACAGGCGGCAAAGGTCGAGTCGTCGCTGGAGCGTGGCCTGGCGTCCCTGAGCACCTCGCAGGAGCACCTCGAAACCGTCGCGGTGACGCTGGGCGAAATCAATCAGTCGGTCGGCCAGACCACCGCGGGCATGGGGCGCATCAAAGCCGCTGTCGGCCTGCAAGCCCAGGCCAGCAGCGAAATTTCCGCCAATCTCGAACGCATTATCGCGAAGGCGGCGAGCTACGACGTCACGGTGGGCGATGTGGTCACGGGTACAGAACAACTCGAGACGCTGGCCGGCGAGCTCGAAACCGCCGTGCAACGCTTCCGACTGTAGCGAATGGCGTAATATTCCCGCTTGAAGCTATTGAGTTATCACGGCTACGGGCTGTTAATCCCGAAAAATCTTCTCCGCCCAGGATAGTCAAATGTCAGAACTACTGAAGAATATCGATGCGCGCACCCGCCTGGCTGGCACCAACAAGCTGGAGATTCTGCTGTTTTCGCTGGGTGTCGACCAGCGCACCGGCCGGGAAGAAACCTTTGGCATCAATGTGTTCAAGGTGCGCGAGGTCATGCGCACGCCGCCGGTCACTGCGGCGCCCGACATGCCGACCGCCGTCAAGGGCATGGTGTCCCTGCGCGGCGTGCTCGTGCCGGTGGTCGATCTGGCCGACTTTATCGGCATGCAGACCGCGATGCCGCGCGAGATCATGATCGTCACCGAATACAACGGTCACACCCAAGGTTTCCTGGTTCAGTCGGTCGACACCATCTTGCGCCTCGACTGGTCGAAGATGCGCGTGCCGCCGGAGATGCTGACCGCCAATCTGGGCGGCCTGGTGACCGCCGTGACCGAACTGCAGGACGGCCGGTTGGTGATGATGCTCGATGTCGAGCGCATTCTTTCCGAAACCGCCAAATACGACGACGACATGTTATACGGCTCCATTCAGCCCATCGGCAAGGAGGGGCTGACCATCGTCTATGCCGACGATTCATCGGTGGCGCGCGGCCAGATTGAGCGCACCCTCAACGCCATGGGCATTCGCGGCATGGCGGCGATCAACGGCCGACAGGCCTGGGACGAACTGCTGAAAATCGCCAACTACGCCGACGCCACCGGCCGCAAGGTCAAGGACTTGGTGCAGTTGGTGCTCACCGATGTCGAAATGCCCGAGATGGACGGCTATAGCCTGACCAAGAACATCAAGGCCGACCCGCGCTTTGCCGGCGTGCCGGTGATCATGCATTCTTCGTTGTCGTCAATGGCCAACCAGCAACTCGGCCGCGCGCTGGGCGTCGATGATTACGTGCCCAAGTTCGAGGCGCAGCGCCTGGCCGAGACGCTTGGGCGGTTGCTGCTCAAGGATGAACCGGCGGCCCTGCTGGCCGTTGCGGCCTGAGGATAACCATGATGGGTGAATTTACCGCGCTGACCACTGGCCAGAGCCAGGCTTCCATGATCTACAGCGTCGATGCCAGCACCAAGCTGGCGGGGTCGAACCGCATGGAGATCCTGCTGTTTTCGCTGGGCACCAACGAGACCTTCGGCATCAACGTTTTCAAGGTGCGCGAAGTCAGCAAAACCCCGAGCATCACCAAATCGCCCCACATGCCGAATG
>JAUXWU010000170.1 GCA_030680085.1 Rhodocyclaceae bacterium
GCTGCGGCTGCGGATATGTCTTCCATCTTGAGGTAACCTCGCGTTTGTCATTTATATCCCTCGGATGAGGGGCGAGGCGACATCTTGACTTCAATACAACCACAACACCGGGGTTTCCTCCGCGTAGCGGCTTCGTCCAACGCTGCATTCCACACGGACGCTGCGCGATAAAGCCGCGCAGCGCCGGTGACTTCTACGTTGGGCCTTTCGTAGTGCTCGTATAGCCACTTGACAAACGTACGCAATTCCGTACCATTTCGATTTCTTTGAGGGAGCGCGAAATGGATACACTCACCGCCAGCGAAGCCCGTGCAAATCTGTACCGGCTCATTGATCAAACAGTAGAGTCTCACGAGCCAATCATCATTTCCGGAAAACGCAGCAGCGCCGTGCTTATCTCCGCGGAAGATTGGAGCGCAATTCAAGAAACCTTGTACCTGCTCGCCATACCAGGCATGCGCGAGTCCATCAAGGCTGGCATGGCCGAACCCCTCGCAAAAAGCTCGAAGGAGCTTAAGTGGTGAGTTGGGAGGTTGTTTATGCCAAGCAAGCAATGAAGGATGCAAAGAAACTTGCTGCAAGCGGCCTTAAACCAAAGGCGCAAGAACTGCTCGCGGTTCTGGCCAACGACCCATTTCAAAATCCACCTCCCTTTGAAAATTGGTCGGTGATCTTGCCGGCGCATACTCGCGCCGCATCAATATTCAGCACCGTATCGTGTACGAAGTCTTTTCCAAAGAGAAAACGGTTCGCGTCCTGCGTATGTGGACGCACTATGAATGAGAGGCCACCTTTCCCGACCCAATGACGCAATCCGATCCCCAACTCATGCGCGCACTCGCGCTGCTCTGGACATTTCGTCCATTCACCTCGATTTGCCATCTGCTGGCGCATCTGCATTACCAGCGCGCCGACGGCCGCCCCTATACGCAGAACGATGTTCGCGAAGGTCTGCGCCTCATGCGCGCCAATGGCGATGTCATTACGCAGGGCGGCGGCGAAGGCAGTCACCGGCTGGTCGATCCGCTCCGCGCGCGGGTGTATCGCGAGCTGATCGAGGACACGCCCAACAGCGCGCTGCAGGCGGCGCTTTACGCCAACGAACGCTTCACCCCCGGCCGCGCCTTCGGCTATTGGTCCCTGTACGACACGGCGGCGACCATTGCCATCGTGCGCCTGGCGATCTTTTCCGGCACGCCGGCGGCGGAATTGCAGCTGATGGCCGACGCCATCGGCCGCTCTCTGCCCTGGGAGAACGTCCTGGGCGAAGCGGCGCTGGTCGGTTTTGACGCCACGCTGTTCGAACGCATCGACCCGGCCTGGCGCTGGGACCTGTATTACATCGCCGCCCAGCAGGTCGCCAGTCACTGGCAAAGCGGCTTCATGCCGGTGGTCGATCATGCCCTCACGCTACTGGATGGCCAGCGCAACGCAATGCCGTCCCATCTGCGTCTGCAACTGGCCGAGGTTCTCCTGCTACAAGGCCAACCGGAGCGCGCCAGCGGGGAGCTCGATCACCTGCAAGGCGGGGCGGCCAGTGCTCTGCGCGCCTGCCTCTCCATTCAGTCCGGGCAATGGGCGAACGGTCAGGCGCAGTTCGAATTGGCGCTCAAACAGCGGCAGGACGAAATCAAGGCGAAAAAGCGCATTTTCCCGCCCAGCATCGCCTGGCTGTACCCGCTCGCCCTGCTGGCACAGGGCACGCCCCTGCACCTGCAACGCGCACAAAAATTCTGTCTGGGCGAAGCCGGCAAGCGCAAGCCCGATCCCTATGACCCCTGGGGCCTCTGGGCGCATGCCATCGGCGTGCGTCTGGGCGAGGTGGCCACCGATGCCGAAGCATTCGCTCCCACCCACGCGGGCGGCAGGCCGGGCTTGAACGAGCTGTGGCGCCTGATTCTGGCGGCCTGGCTGGGACGCAAGAACCAGCCGGCCCCCGCCAATCAAGCGAATCTGAGCGATTACAGAAAAATGATCGCGCTGCTGCAAGAGCGCCTGCTGGCGTGCCACCTCACCTGGCTGGCAACGCAACTGACCGGCGCCGCCGCCCTGCTCAACGGCGACACGCCCCCCGCCGGCTTTTTCATGGCCGCGCCGCCCGAGGTCTGGCGCGACGTGCTGGCGGCGCTGTGCGCGCTGGAACCCGGCGATGACGCCCGGAAAGCGACGACAGCAAAATCGCGCATCGTCTGGATACTGAAACTCAATCGCCACGGCGAGCCCGAACACATCGAGGCACTGGAACAAAAACATGGCGCGCGCGGCTGGAACCGCGCGCGCCCCATCAGCTTCGGCAAGATTGTCGGCAATCCAGACCTGCCGCCGTGTGACGCCAAGGTCGCCGCCACCATCCTGCCCGACCGCCATTACTCCGGCCGTTACAACATCGACCGCGCGCTGGCAATCATGGCGCTGGTCGGCCATCCGGCGGTGTGTCTGGCCGAGTCCCCGGAGCAGTTCGTCGAGCTGATCGAAGGCCAGCCGGAAGTCGAAGTGGTGCAACAAGGCGAGCGCTTTGTCATGAAGGTGACGCCGCCGCTGCGCCCCGCTCTGGATCGCGAGGAGGCGTATTACACCTCCGCCGACGAGCGCCGCGAGATCGAGAGCCTGCGCGCCATCACCGTGCTGCAGGACGCCCCGCAGCGCCTGCGCGTGATTCGTCTCAGCCAGGCCCAGAAGAAGGCGGCGCAATTGCTGGCCGACGGCTTTGCCGTGCCCGCACAGGGGCGCGCCGAGCTCGACAAAACGCTCGCCGCACTGGCCGCGCATTTTCAGGTGCAGGCCGACCACGCGACCGCCGCCCGCGAAGTACCGCCGGAAACCCGGCTGCGCGCCGAGATCTCCCCATCCGGCGACACGCTGGTCCTGCGCCTGGTGGCGGCCCCGCTGGGCGCCGACGGCCCGCGCCTGACGCCCGCCCAGGGCCGCGAGCGCGTGATGGCACTGCAAGGCACGGACACCGTCGGCACGCGGCGCGACCTCGACGCCGAGCGCGCCCACCTGGATGCCGTGCTGGAAGCCCTGCCTTTTCTCGACCCGCTGGCGGACGACTTCTGCGAATGGCCGGTCGCCGATCCGGACGAGGCGCTGGGCATGGTCGAGCGCCTGCCGCAAATCGCGGCGGTCGTCGCCGTCGACTGGCCGAAGGGCAAGCCGGTGCGCGTCTTGACGGTCGATGCCATGCACATTGGCATCACCGTGAAAAGCGAGCGCGACTGGTTTCGCATCTCGGGCGCGGCCACGCTGGATGAGGGGCTGGTGCTGCAACTGGCCGACCTGGTCGCGGCGGCGCAGGGCAAGAGCCGCTTCGTGCCGATGGGCGACGGCGTGTATGCCGCGCTCACCCGCTCGCTCAAGCAGCGGCTGGCCGAAATGGCGGCGCTGGCTGAAGTCGATAAGGCCGGGAAGGGTGATATTCGCCTGCCCAGCCTGGCCGGCGGCTGGCTCGACGAGGCCATCGAGGGCATGGACGCCAAAACCGACGTGGCGTTTCGTCAGTCCATCGACCGGCTGCGCGACGCGCAAGACGTCACGCCCGCCCTGCCCGCCACCTTGCAGGCCTGCTTGCGCCCCTATCAAGAAGAAGGTTTCGTCTGGGCGATGCGTCTGGCCCACGCCGGGCTGGGGGCTTGCCTGGCCGACGACATGGGACTGGGCAAAACCTTGCAGGCGCTGGGCGTGCTGCTGGCGCGCGCCGCCGGCGGCGCGGCGCGGGTCCTCGCCCCCACCACGGTGTGCGGCAACTGGCTGGCCGAAGCCAATCGTTTCGCCCCCACGCTCGACGTGCAGATTTACGGCGAGGAGCGCGACAGCCTGCTTTCCGGCGCC
>JAUXWU010000177.1 GCA_030680085.1 Rhodocyclaceae bacterium
CTCGATCATGTGCACCGGGATGCGGATGGTGCGTGCCTGATCGGCGATCGAGCGCGTGATGGCCTGACGAATCCACCACGTCGCGTAGGTCGAGAATTTGTAGCCGCGGCGGTATTCAAACTTGTCGACCGCCTTCATCAGGCCGATGTTGCCTTCCTGGATCAGGTCGAGGAACTGCAGGCCGCGGTTGGTGTATTTCTTGGCGATCGAAATCACCAGACGCAGGTTGGCTTCGGTCATCTCGCGCTTGGCGCGGCGCGCCTTGGCCTCGCCGGTGGACATCTTCTTGTTGATGTCCTTGAGTTCCTTGATCGGGATGCCGATGCGATCCTGCAGGTCGATCAAGGCCTGCTGCTCTTCGAGGATGGCCGGGGCCTGGCGCATCAGCACGGCGGCATAGGGTTTGCCCGACTGCACTTCGCCCTTCAGCCATTCCATGTTGGTTTCGTTGCCCGGGAACACCTTGATGAAGTGGGCGCGCGGCATGTGGGTCTTATCCACGCACAGGTGCAAAATCTTGCGCTCGTGGTTGCGCACCGCTTCGACCATGCCCCGCACCGAGTCGCACAGGCGTTCGATGGTCCGCGCGGTGAAGCGGATGTTCATCAATTCATCCGAAATCAGCCGCTGGATGCGCAGATAAGCCTTGTCCTGCGAGCCGCGCTTGACCAGCGCCGGCATCAGCTTGCCATACAGTTGGTGGATGATGGCGAAGCGCCCGAGGGCATCCTGCTTCAGCCGCAGCAGCGAGGCGACCACCCTGGCCTCGGCGGCTTCTTCATCGTCCTCGTCGATATCCAACGCGTCAGCGCCACCTTCGTCACCCTCGTCGTTGGCCTTGGCGTCGATGTCCTCGTTCGGCGCACTGGGGTAGAGTAGGCCGTCGATCACTTCATCGATGCGTATCGCGTCCATGGCAACCTTGTTGGCCATGTCAAGAATTTCGATGATGGTCGTCGGACAGGCGGAAATTGCCAGCACCATGTGCCGCAGACCCTCCTCGATCCGCTTGGCGATCTCGATCTCGCCTTCGCGCGTCAACAGCTCGACCGTGCCCATTTCACGCATGTACATGCGCACCGGGTCGGTGGTGCGGCCGAACTCCGAATCGACCGAGGACAGGGCCAGCTCGGCTTGCTCCTCCGCGTCGGCGGCATCCACCGGAGCGGTGGCCTGCTCGTTCAACAGCAGGTCCTCGGGCGCGGGCGCCTGGTCATAGACCTGAATGCCCATGTCGCTGAAGGTGCTGATGATCGACTCGATCTGCTCGGCGTCGACCAGATCGTCCGGCAGGTGGTCGTTGATCTCGCCATAGGTCAGGAAGCCGCGCTCCTTGCCCAGCGTGATCAGGGTTTTCAGGCGCGTGCGGCGCGCTTCCAGATCAACGGTCACGGGCTGTGACTGTTCGAGCGCGGCCAGCATTTGCTTGTCTTTGATCTTTTTGGCCCGGTGCGGCCGGACGTGGGGAGACGAGGTCTCAATCACCGCCGGGGCGGCCACTACGGTAACCGGCGCGGGAACAGGCGCGGCCGCTATTTTGGTCGCCTTGACCGTTTTGCTGCGCGAGGTTGCTTGTAATGTCTCGGCAGGCGGCAGATGTTCCGGCTTGCCGGGCTTGCTTGCCACGGCAGGTTTGGCCGTAGGCTTGCTGGCGGCCTTGGGGACGATCTTGGTGGCCGCCTTGGGGACGGCCGTCGGAACGATTTTCGCCACCGCCTTTGCGGCGGATTTGGCCGGCGTCACTTTAGCCGCGGCGCTGCTTTTGGCGGCCGCTTTCACGGCGGGCCGGTGGGAAGCTTTAGGGGAAGATTTGGATGGCGTGGCAGTAGATTTTGACATGGGCGCGGGCTCGGCTCGAATCACGGCGGAACCGGTGATTATACTGCTCTTTTTTGGGCAAGCAGGCCAAGAAGCTGCTGCATTTCCGCGGGGGAAAGCGCCCCGGCGCGCGCCCGGACATTCAACGCGTCGATCTGCCGGGACAGCGCCCGGTCGCGCAGGCGCTCCAGGGTATCGATGAACACCGCTTCCTGCTCGCCATCGTCACCCTTGATCTCCTCGATCTGTCCGGCCAGCAGGGCAATGACCTCTTCGTGCGGCGTGCCGCGAAAATGCTCGATCAACCGGCCGAGATTGCCCCCGGCCAGCGTCGCATGATCGACCGCCTCGGCCAAGGCGAGCAGGGCCGCGCCCTCGGCATTGTCAGGCGCCAGCAGATCCAGCAAGTCGGGCGGCAGGCGGGCGGCCCGTTCCGGGCGGCGCAGCACGGCGATGAGGAGGTTGCGCTCCAGCGCGTACGGCGCCGGCCGCTGGCGGTTCCGCGGCGGGGCGGGACGGCCGCGCGGCTGCGGCTTGAGCCCGCACTGCGCTTCGACCTCGGCGGGGCTGAGCGCAGCCGCCTCGGCCACGGCGCGCGTCAATTGCAGACGCAGCAAGGGCGCGGCGAGCTTCACCAGATAGGGCTTGGCTTCATGCACCAGGCGGGCGCGGCCTTCGGCGGTGGCCAGATCGACGCCTGACTTGAGCTCGCGCATGAGCAGTTCGGTCAACGTGGTCGGTTGCGCCGCCAGACGGCGAAAGGCATCAGCGCCCTCGGCGCGCACAAAACTGTCCGGGTCGTGCTCGGCCGGCAGGAAAAGAAAGCCGACCAGCTTGTCGTCGGTGAGCACGTCCAGGCTGGCTTCGAGCGCGCGCCAGGCGGCCTTCTTGCCGGCGGTGTCGCCGTCAAAACAGAAAACGACCTGCGCGGCCTGCCGCAACAATTTGCGCACATGGGTCGAGGTGGTGGCGGTGCCGAGCGTGGCGACGGCGTTGTTGACGCCAAACTGGGCCAGCGCGACGACATCCATGTAACCCTCGACGACGATTACGCGATCCTCGGCGCGCATGGCCTGGCGTGCCTGCGGCAGGCCGTAGAGTTCCTGCCCCTTCTGGAACAGGGGCGTTTCCGGTGAATTGAGGTATTTGGGACCAATTGACGCCACTGCGGGCGTTCCTTCGCCAGCGGCATCCTTGGCGGCGCTGAACACCCGGCCGCCGAAACCGATGACGTTGCCGCGCTGATCCTGAATGGGAAACATGATGCGGTCGCGAAAGCGGTCGTAGCGCCGCCCCTGCTCGCTATCGATCACCAGGCCGCATTCGGCGAGCGCCGGCGCGGTGTAGTCGTCAAAGACGCGCTGCAGGCCCTGCCACTCGTCCGGCGCGTAGCCCAGGCCGTAGCGCGCGGCAATTTCTCCCGTCAGACCGCGCCCCTTGAGGTAGTCGATGGCCGCGGGCGACGCCTTGAGCTGGTCCTTGTAGAAACGCGCGGCCAGCGCCATGCGCTCTGTCAGTGGCGCCTGGCGCGCCTTCTGTTGCGAGTGCGCGCCAACTTCGCGCGGCACGGGCATGCCGAGGCTATTGGCAAGGTCCTCCACGGCCTCGACAAAGCCGAGCCCGGCATACTGCATGACGAAGCCCACGGCGCTGCCATGGGCGCCGCAACCGAAACAGTGGAAAAACTGCTTGGCCGGACTGACGGTAAACGAGGGGGTTTTTTCGGAGTGAAACGGGCAGCAGGCCTGGTAATTCGCGCCGGCTTTTTTCAGCGGGACATAACGCTCGACGACGTCGACGATGTCGACGCGCGCAAGCAGTTCCTGAATGAAGCTGTCCGGGATCATCGGCAAATTATGCGCAAATGATACGGGCTTTCAGCGACATGATGATTATCTCCGGGGCTTAGAAACAACAAAACCGCCCGCAGTGGTCACCGGGGCGGTATCGGCTGTTGGCGCCCGCTGCCTAATCGTTGATTGAGCAGGCGGCCAGGGAATCATCAAGAAACACGCCGGGCCGTCCCAAGTGTTTCTTGGCCCCCTGGGGGGAGGACGCAGCGAAGCTGCGTCTTCGGGGGGGGATTAATACATCTTGGGCGGCAGGAGCTGGCTGCGGATGCGCTTGTGATGGCGCTTCACGGCAGCGGACAACTTGCGCTTGCGCTCGGAGGTGGGCTTTTCGTAAAACTCTCTTGAACGCAATTCAGTGAGCGTACCGGCCTTCTCGATGGTGCGCTTGAAGCGGCGGATGGCAACCTCGAAAGGCTCGTTTTCCTTGACACGAATACCGGGCATGCGAATTTCCTGAATGGATGGGTTGAAGCAGAAAGGCGCGCATTCTAGCCGTTTCTTTTTGATTGTCAAAGCAAAAGTCCATTCTGTTTTGCATACAATGGCGCAAATGACCAAGCTCGACGCCATGGGTATCAACGCCAACCCCTTGCAAGCTCCCCGCGCCGATGACGAACTGCGGCGTCAGCGCGCGCGCATGGAAGCGGAGGTGGCCACCCGCCAGGGGGTCGAGCGGCGGCTCTCCCAGGTGCAGGCGGCCTATGCGCGCTTCGTTCCCCCGCAACTCCTCGAACTACTGGGCAAGGAAAGCATTCTCGACGTCGACTGGGGCAACCAGGCCGAAAAGAAAATGACCATCCTGTTCTCCGATATTCGCGGCTTCGCCTCGATGTCGGAGCGCATGTCGCCGCAACAGTGCTTCGATTTCATCAACGCCTATCTGAGCTTCATGGAACCGGTGGTGCTGGCGCACGGCGGTTTCATCGACAAATATATCGGCGATTCGGTCATGGCGCTGTTCCCGGCGCGGGGCGATGACGCCCTCGCCGCGGCGATCGCCATGCTGGCCGAACTCAATCATTTCAATGCCCAGCGCACCCAGTTGCTCACCGAACTGCCGCCGGACCACCCGGAGCGGCGCGGCGCCACCGAAGTGAAGATCGGCATCGGCATGAATTCCGGCTTGTTGATGCTGGGGGTGATCGGCGGCGCCAGCCGCATGGAAGTCACGGTGATCAGCGACGCCGTCAATCTGGCGTCGCGCGTCGAGGCCCTGACCAAGACCTACCAGACGCCGATCCTGATCACCCAGCACACGCTCAACAGCATTCGCCACCCGGCCGATTTCTCGATCCGCTTCATCGATCGCGTGCGGGTGCGCGGCAAGCATCTGGCGCAGTCGATCTACGAGGTCTTCGACGCCGATCCGGCGCCGCTCAAGGCGGCCAAGCTGGCCAGCCTGGACACCTTCGAAAATGCGCTCGCCCACTACCACTTCCGCCGCATGGAAGATGCGCTGACCCTGTTCGGCGACTGCCTGGAGCACAATCCGGGCGACACGCCGGCGGCGGTGTATTGGCAACGTTGCCGCCAGGCCCATAACACTCACAGTGGCGTCCACTCGGTCGAAGCCGGCGAAACCGACAGCGCCACGCACTGGCGTCAGGAATATCTGCTGGGCCTGGCCGGACTGGATGACATGCACCAGGCGATTTTCGGCCAGATCGTCGCCCTCTCGGAAGCCTTGCAGCAGGACTCCCCCGGCACCGCCGGGCGCCTGGTCGGCAAGCTGCTCGAATGGACGGCCGAACACTTCGCCGCCGAAGAACTCCTGATGCAGGCGCATGGCTACCCGTATTCGCCGTTTGCCGAGCACCGCCAGCAGCACAAAAAGTTTCGCGAATTTCTCGACATCCTCGCGGCGGAAATCCATGACGGCAGAACCTCGTCATTACGCCTGGCCTTCCGCTGCCAGTTCCTGCTGCTGGACTGGTTCATCAGCCACATCAACATCACCGACCGCCACCTCGAGCGCTATCTGGCCGGCCGCATCACGCCGGACGCCGCGGATTGACGCCGTCCTGCCAGCGCCGACTTTTACCGGAAGGCAGTATTGAATTTCTCCCGCAAGCAAGGTAGCTTGTCGCGTCTGCTATTGCAGCATTCAACATTCGTCCACGAGGAAAAATCATGAGTCACGCCATCCGCATTTATGAAACCGGCGGTCCCGAAGTCTTGCGCTGGGAAGAGGTCAGCATGACTGATCCCGCGCCCGGCGAGGCGCGCGTGCGTCACGCGGCGGTGGGCCTCAATTTCATCGACATCTATTTTCGCAGCGGCCGCTATCCGCTGCAGTTGCCGAGCGGCCTCGGGCTGGAGGGCGCCGGCGTGGTCGAGGCGGTCGGCAGCGCCGTTACGGAAGTCCAGGTCGGCGACCGCGTCGCCTATGCCGGCGGCCCCCCGGGTGCTTACGCCGAGGTGCGCAACATTCCCGCCGATCGACTGGTGAGGCTGCCGGATGCCATCGACCTCAAGACGGCCGCCGCGATGATGCTGCAAGGCATGACGGCGCAATACCTGCTGCGGCGCACATTCCGGGTTCAAGCCAATGACAAAATCCTGATCCAGGCTGCCGCCGGCGGCGTCGGCCTGATCGTCTGCCAGTGGGCCAAGGCGCTGGGCGCCACGGTGATCGGCACGGTCAGCTCGGACGCGAAGGCGGCAATGGCCAAGGCGCACGGCTGCGATCACCCCATCGTCTATACGCGCGAAAACTTTGTCGAGCGGGTCAAGGAGATTACCGGCGGCGAAGGTGTGCCGGTCGTCTATGACTCGGTCGGCGGCGACACCTTCATGAAATCGCTCGACTGCCTGCGCCCGTTGGGCATGATGGTGACCTTCGGCCAGTCGGCGGGGCCGGTGGCGCCGGTCGATACGCAGGAATTGTCGAAACGCGGCTCGCTGTTCATGACGCGGCCATCGCTGTTCACCTATATCGCGAAGCGCGCCGACCTGCTGCAAAGCGCGCAGGAGCTGTTCGACATGGTGGCGAGCGGCCGAGTGAAGATCGAGGTCAATCAGACCTATGCGCTGAAGGATGTTGCACAGGCGCACACCGATCTGGCGGCGCGCAAGACCACCGGCTCGACAATCTTGATTCCCTGAAATCTATGCAAGTTTGCATGATCGCCAACCCGAAGGGCGGCGTTGGCAAGAGCACGCTGGCGACCAACCTGGCCGGCTGGCTGGCGCGGAGCGGGCAGCGCGTCATGTTGGGCGACATTGACCGTCAGCAGTCGTCGCGCGCGTGGTTGCAACTGCGCGCGCCGACGCTGCCGTTCATCGCCACCTGGGACATCCAGCCCGGCCAGCCGGCGCGCCCGCCGAAGGATGCCACCCACGTCGTGCTCGATACGCCGGCGGGACTGCATGGCAAGAAACTGGCCCAGGTGCTGAAATTTGTCGGCCGCGTGATCGTGCCCGTGCAGCCTTCGCTGTTCGACATTCTCGCCACGCGCCACTTTCTCGATGCCCTGCTCGAGGAAAAACGCGTGCGCAAACAGCAGATCGACATTGCCGTGGTCGGCATGCGGGTCGCTGCGCGCACGCGCGCGGCCGGTGAGCTGGAGCGGTTTCTGGTGGATACCGGCCTGCCGGTGATCGCCCACCTGCGCGACACGCAAAACTATGTGCAAGCCGCCGCCCATGGCCTGACGATCTTCGACCTGCCCGCTTCCCGCAGCGCGCAGGATCGGGAACAATGGTCGCCGATCCTGCGCTGGGTCGGCTCCGGTCAAGGATGACGGGCAGCGGCTAAAAAAGGCCGTGCACCATCTTGGCCACCAGCAGCAGAATCACGCCGGCAAAGATCTTCTTCAGTGTCACCACGGGCAGACTGTGTGCGGCTTTGGCGCCGAGCGGCGCGGTCAGCATGCTCATCGCCACGCAGGCGGCCAAGGCCTGCAGATAGATGTAACCGAAGCTGCCGACGGGCAGGTCGGTGACGCGCAGGCCGGAAAGCAGATAACCGGCCGCGCCGGCCACGGCGATGGGCAGACCGATTGCCGCCGAAGTGCCGATGGCATGGTGCATCTTGATGTTGCACCAGGTCATGAACGGGACCGAGAGCGAGCCGCCGCCAATCGCCACCAGGGCCGAAATCAGGCCGATGCCGCTGCCTACCGCATACATGCCCAGCACGCCCGGCAACTGCCGCGACGGCTTGGGCTTGATGTTCGCCAACATCTGGAAGGCGACGTAGCTCATGAAGAGCGCAAAAAAGATCGCCAGCGGCCGCGTCGCCATGAGGCTGGCAAGTTGCGCCCCGGCGAAGGTGCCGATCGCGACGCCCGGCGTGATGATCTTGACAATGGGCCAGATCACCGCGCCATGGCGGTGATGGGCAAACAGGCTGGACAGCGAGGTGAAGATGATCGCCGCCATCGAGGTGCCGAGGGCCAGATGCATCACATGTTCGGCGGGCATGCCCTGCGCGGCAAACATCAGCGCCAGCACCGGCACCATGATCGCGCCGCCGCCGACGCCCAGCAATCCGGCGAAAAAACCCGCCACCGCGCCGAGCGCCAGATACCCCAACAACCAGGTCATTCAATCAGTCTCCCTGTGATGAAACGCCACTCGGCCGGATCGACCGGCGTGATCGACAAACGGTTGCCGCGCTGCAGCGCGCGCAGATTAGCGAGTTCCGGATGGGCGCGCAACTCGCCAAGCGCGACCAGCCGCGTTTTCTTTACGACGCGCACATCGACATTCACCCAGCGCGGATTTTCCGGCGTGGACTTCGGGTCGAAATAGGGGCTGGCGGGATCGAACTGGGTGCGGTCGTGGTAAGCCCGTTGGGCTACCTCGGCCAGTCCGGCGATACCAGGTTCCGCGCAACTGGAATGATAGAAAAGCACGCCGTCGCCGACCTGCATCTGGTCACGCATGAAGTTGCGTGCCTGATAGTTGCGCACGCCCCACCAGTCGACGGTCTGGTTCGGCAGCGCCAGCACGTCGTCGATGCCGACGACGGACGGCTCGGTTTTCATCAGCCAGTAACGCATGCCCCGCCCCCCCCTCCGCCTAGCCGGTCTCGCTGGCCAGCGACTGCACCCAGGCTATCGATTCGGTCAGGCACTGGTTAAGCGCTTCCCGGCCGATGCGCCCGCCGAGCTGCGTCAGCGCGCGCGCGGCGCCGTCCGCATCGTCGTTGTCATAGCTGTCGGTCAGGTCCAGCAGCAGCCCGAGTTCGCCATCGCGGGAGAGCAGCGCGGCGTTGAGTTGCGGGCCGATGGCAATCTGTTCGAGAATTTCGCTCATCGGCAGACCCAGCGCCGCCGGCATCAGCGACATCAGGCCACACAGAAATGCGGCGTCCGCCAGCCTACCCTGATCGCTCTGGTTGGCATGGCAATGCCGCGCCAGGCGCTCCATGAAATTCCCCTTGAACGCCGCCAATTGCATCAGCGGATTGCGTTCAATGCCAATGTGCTGACCGCCGGGACGGCTGTAGAGCAGCAGTAGCAGCCAGCGCAGAATCTGCCGGCGGCCCAGCGCGGTGACCGCCTGGCGCACCGAGGTGATGCGCGTGAGCAAGCCAACAGCCGCCGCATTGGTGAGCCGCAGCAGGTTGACCGTGAGCGCGGCTTCGCCCTTGAAGATGCGTTCGATTTCGTCGAGCTCGGCGTCGGCGTTCAGGCATTTGATGAGCCGGATCAATCCCTGGGTGGCCGGGTCGAGTCGTTTGCCTTCGACGACGGTCGGTTCGGCGAAATAGTAGCCTTGGAAGAAGTGAAAACCGAGCGCCGCGGCCCGCTCGTAATCGGCGCGGGTCTCGACGTGGCTGGCAATCGGCAAGGGGCGAAAATCAGCCAATTGCGCCAGCAGGGGGCGCAACACGCCATCAGGCAGATTATGCAAATTGAGCTTGGCGAACATGGCCTGCTTGAGCAGCGGCTCCAGCGCCGCGGTGATCTGGGTAAGGTCATTCAGGCAGAAGGTATAGCCGCGCTGCCCCAGCGCCTGGCAACGCGCCACCACGGCCGTGTCGGCCGCCACGCTCGCTGGCAGGTCGAACACCACGCCGCCGGCCGGCAGGAGCTCGATCGTGTCGGCGCCGAGCGCCGCCGCGTCGACAATGACAAATACCTTGTTGGCGCCCAGCGCGCCGACCAGGCCCAGCTCGGCGAAGGCCTTGCAGATCACATCCGCCGTGGCGATGCCCGGCTCAACCGGCGCGGCGCGGTTTTCGCTCGAAGCGCGGAACAGCAACTGGTAACCGACCAGGGCCTGCGTCGAGTCGAGGATGGGCTGGCGGCCCAGAAAGAGATTGGCGAGCACGGAGGATGCAGGGGGAACGTCCATGCCGGTATCCTACCAGCGCGCGGGGCCAAGAGCAAAAAAACGGCCGTCCGCGTAAGCGTGGACGGCCGTGCCTTGCTGGGTTCCCCGCGAGTGCCGTTTGGCCGGCATCCTGAACCTGGGTTCAGATGGGTCGCGTTCCTGCCGCTTCAGGTGCACTCAACGAGGAGTGCTCACAACAGCGGCGTCAATGGGCGGCGACCGATGCAAATGCGTATTGGTTCAAGGAATGTAAAGCCTTGGCGAACACTGCAGGGAATTCCGGGAGCCCGGCTGGCTACCACGTCGCCCGATTTTGCCGACGCTACTGTCAGAACAGTTCGTCTTGCCGGGCGAGCGCTTCATCCAGTCGCGCTTCAATAGCTCTGATCTTACGCCGCGCGGCTTCCGAGTCAATGGATTTTTCTGATGATTTTTCTGATGAGTCGGCACCCGCGGGTTGGGGCGTGGCGCCTTGGCGCGCGGCATTCAATTCATACGCAAGATTCAGGGCCGCCACCACCACCAGACGTTCGCCGGTGCTCCTGGTGGTGCGGGCAATCTCGCCCATTCGGGTATCGAGCAAGGCGGCGGCTGCCGTCAGCGCGTCGAATTCTTCGGGCGCGCAGGCCACGCGGTATTCGCGGCCCTGCAACTTGATGTCGAGAGTCGAACTCATTCTGCCGGCAACCTCTCCATCAGGCCTTCGAGACGCGTGCGCGCAGTCGTCATGCGCTCGTTGAGCTCCGCTTTCTCGTTTTCGAGCACGCCGGTCAGCTCGCGTAGCCGATGGTTTTCGGCGCGCAAGGCATCACACAGGGCAATGACCTTGTCCACTTTCTTTTCGAGTGCGCCGATCTCATCGTTCATGGGCATGTAGTTTGTTTCAAAAAATGTTACTGGTCAAGTAGTTCGGGTGATTTGTGAATGTATTGCCATAACAGTGTGGGTAAAAAAGTCGGCGCTGGCGGGACGGCGTGCCTATAATCGTTGCGCTTTGTCCGTGGTGTCTGTCGGGTCGATTTTTATCTGGCCCACAGGTGAAACGGGAATGAGGTGCGCGTTAATACGCCAAGCCTCGGCTGCCCCCGCAACGGTAAGGAAGTGCGGCTGCTCCAATCGGCCACTGGGAGAAATCCCGGGAAGGCGGAGCAGCAAGACTTCCGAGCCCGGAGACCGGCCACGGACAATCCATAACTGCGCTGCGGGGAGCGGCGCGTCGGAGCCTTCCGTCGCGACTCTCCCCTTGGCGTGTTCCGTTACCACGGCCTGCGGGGACGCTGGCCGCACCGGGAGTATTTCAATGACTATCCACTGTTCACGCGCGGCCTCGATTAGCGCTATGACTGCCGCGCTTGCGCTTGCCTTTCAACCTGTTTTTGCCACAACACCCGCCGACGAGGCCGCCGTTGTCGTTACGGCCACGCGCATGCCGACGCGGGCCAACGAACTCCTCAACGATGTCACGGTTCTCAGCCGCGCAGACATCGAGACCAGCAGCGCGGCGTCGCTGCCGGAACTGCTGGCCGCGCAGCCGGGCATCCAGTTCAGCACCAACGGTGGCGCCGGCAAGTCTGGCGGGCTGTTTTTACGTGGTGCCGAGAGCCGCCACACGGTGGTGCTGGTCGACGGCCTGCGCCTCAACTCGGCCACCGCCGGCGATACGGCGCTCCAGCACATCCCCTTGTCGCAAATCGAGCGCATCGAGATCGTGCGCGGGCCGGTATCCGGACTCTACGGCTCGGAAGCCATCGGCGGCGTGGTGCAGATCTTCACCCGGCGCGGCGAGGGCGCGCCGCGCGTCTCGGTACAAGCCAGTGTCGGCAGTCGTAATACCTCCGATCTTTCGGCCGGCGTCGCGGGATCGCACGGCGCACTCAACTACGCCCTGACCCTCGGCCGCTTCGAGACGGACGGCGTTTCCGCCATCGTCAATCCGTCCCATGCCTCCTACAATCCGGATGCCGACGGCTACCGCCAGGACAACGTCAGCGGTCGCATCAGCCTGAACATCGCACCGGGCCACAGCTTGGCGGCGAATCTGTTTTACAGCGACGGCGTCAGTCGCTACGACAATGGCGCGTCCTCCTACGACCACCGCATGTTGCACACGCTCCAGGCGGCGGGGCTGGAATCGAAAAACCGTTTCCTACCCGGCTGGACCAGCACCCTGCGCCTTTCCGAGAGCATGGACGATGTCACCAACCACTCCTCCGCCACCGCGAAGAGCGTCTTCAAGACGCAGCAGACCCAGGCCATCTGGCAGAACGATTTCCGCACGCCGCTGGGCGACATCCTGGCCGGAGTCGAGCGTCTGGAGCAGCGGGTAACTTCCAGCACCGCCTACCCGATCACGCAGCGAACGGTTGATGCGCTGCTCCTCGGTTATCAGGGCCACCTCGGCGCCCATCGCCTGCAAGCCTCGGCCCGCCGCGATGACAATTCCCAGTTCGGCGCCAAGACTACCGGCATGGCCTATTACGGCTACCAGATCGACGCCCAGTGGCGCGCCTCGGTTGGCGCCGGCACGTCATTTTCAGCACCGACCTTCAACCAACTGTATTTCCCCGGGTTCGGCACCCCGACCCTGCGGCCGGAGCATGGCAACAACCGCGAGGCGGCGCTGGTCTGGGAACAGGGCCGCCAGCGCTTTTCGGCCACCTGGTTCGACAATCGCGTCAGCGATCTCATCGCCACGGCCTGGGTGGGGCCGGGCCCCTGGGATTACCGCGCGCAAAACGTGCAGAAGGCGCGGCTTTCCGGCTGGACGCTCACCGGACAAACCACGCTGGCCGGCTGGAATGCCCGCGCGTCGCTCGACCTGCTGGAGGCCAAGGACGTCGATACCGGCAGATGGCTGCCGCGCCGCGCCCGCGAGCATTTGACACTGGGGCTTGGGCGTGATTTCGGCGCCTGGTCGGTGAATAGTGATCTGCTGGCCAGCGGCTATCGTTACGACAACACGACGAACACCCGGCGCCTCGGCGGTTATGCCGTGGTCAATCTTGGCGTCGATTACCGCTACGCACCGGATACCACGCTCTTCGCCCGCGCCGTCAACCTGTTCGACAAGCGTTATGAACTGGCCGCCGACTACGCCACGACACGGGCCGGCCTGTTCGCCGGCATCCGGCACAGCTTCCGCTAATCACCTTTCATGCCCACCCGCCGCCGCGCCCTGCTGGTTCTCGCGCTCCTGGCCGCCGCAAGCCTGGCGAGCCTGGCGGTGGCGCTGGCGGTCGGCAGCGTGCCGGTCGCCCTGGGTGATGTGCTGGACGCCCTGGCGGGCGCGGATACCCCGGCCCGCCAGATCGTCGTCGATCTGCGTCTGCCGCGCGCGCTGGCGGGTTTCGCCTGCGGCGGGTTGCTCGCGCTGGCCGGCGCGCTGATGCAGGTGCTGTTGCGCAATCCGCTCGCCGATCCCTATGTGCTGGGCATCTCTGGCGGCGCCGGGGTTGGCGCGCTCGGCGCCATGCTGCTCGGCCTGGCCGGCATCGCGATTGCCGGCTTCTCTTTCGTCGGGGCGCTCGCCGCCATGCTGCTGGTATTCGGCCTGGCCCACGGCGACGGCAGTTGGACGCAGACGCGCCTGTTGCTGACCGGCGTCGTCGTCGCCGCCGGCTGTGGTGCTGTCGTGGCACTGATCCTCACCGTCGCCCCCGAACAGAAAATCCACGGCATGCTGTTCTGGCTGATGGGCGACCTCTCGCAAGCCACCACGGTCGCACCAACACTCACCGTGCTGGCGATAACACTCGCCGTCGCCCTGCCCTTCGCCCGCGAACTCAACCTGCTGGCGCGCGGCGCCGAGCAGGCCCTGGCACTGGGCGTGGCCGTATCGACGCTGCGCCGGCTGGTCTATTTCGTCGCCGCCCTGGCCACCGCCGCTGCGGTGACGACGGCGGGTTCCATCGGTTTCATCGGCCTCATCGTTCCCCATCTTGTGCGACTTATTATCGGCAACGACCAGCGCCTGCTGCTGCCGGCCGTCGTCCTGGCCGGCGGCAGCCTGCTGGTGCTGGCCGACACGCTGGCGCGCACCGTCGTCGCGCCGACCCAACTGCCGGTCGGTGTGCTCACCGCATTGATCGGCGTACCGGTATTTCTTTACCTGCTTTCCCGCAGCGCGAAAGCATGATCCTCCAGGCCCGCGCACTCACTGTCAGCATCGGACCGCATCGCGTGTGCGATGGGCTCGACCTCAATCTCGCGGCAGGCAGCCGTCTGGCGATCCTCGGCAGGAACGGGGCCGGCAAGTCGACCCTGCTCGCCACCCTGGCCGGCCTGCGCGAACCGGATGCCGGCGACATCCAGCTTGACGGCCGCACGTATGAGGAACTCGGCATCAAAGCGGCCGCCCGCCTGCGCGGCTGGCTCGGCCAGGAGCGCGGCGACCCCTTCGCCAGCACCGTGCTGGAAACCGTGCTGACCGGTCGCCACCCGCACCTTGACCGCTGGGCCTGGGAATCGGCCAATGACAAAGACATCGCCCGCGCGGCGCTGGCGGCGCTGGGACTGGCCGGCATGGAAGATCGCGCGATCCAGACGCTCTCCGGCGGCGAGCGGCAGCGCGCCGCCATCGCCACCCTGCTGGCGCAGCAGCCCCGCCTCTATCTCCTCGACGAGCCGCTCGCCCACCTCGACCTCAATCACCAGATCACCACGCTCGAACTATTCGCGCGGCGCGCGCAGGCGGAAGGCATCGCGTGCGTCATGGTGCTGCACGATCCGAATCTCGCGCTGCGTTTTTGCGACCGCGCCCTGCTGCTGTTCGGCGATGGCACACATGTCGAAGGCCCCGTCGCGGAAGTGCTGAACGCGGCGCAGCTCTCGCAACTCTACGGCCACCCATTGCGGCGCGTCGAAAACGTTTTCATTCCGGAGTAGCCATGGACCACAAAGAACGCATGCAGCGCAAGAAGGCCATCGTGGATGCCGCAACGAATCGCGCCGATCAGGAGCGCGGCGTCTTCCTCATCCACACCGGCACCGGCAAGGGCAAGTCCTCGGCCGCCTTCGGTCTGCTGGCGCGCGCGCTCGGCCACGGCATGACGGCGACGGTGGTGCAATTCATCAAAAACCGCTCCGACACCGGCGAGGAAGCCTTCTTCCGCAAGCAGCCCAACGTTGCCTGGCATGTGATGGGCGCGGGCTTCACCTGGGAAACGCAGGATGCGGCGCAGGACGCCGCCGCCGCGCAGGCGGCATGGGCAGCGGCGCGACAGGCGCTCGCCGACCCGGTGGTCGACCTCGTCGTGCTCGACGAATTCACTTATGCGCTCAAGTATCGCTGGCTCGACATGGCCGAGGTGCTCGCTGCCATCCGCGCCCGCCCGCCCATGCAGCACCTGATCGTCACCGGCCGTGCCGCGCCGCCGGAGCTAATCGAGGCCGCCGACACCGTCACCGATATGACGCTCGTCAAGCATGCCTTCCAGTCCGGCGTGAAGGCCATGCCGGGGATCGAGTGGTAGCCGTACCTGCGCGGCTATTCCGACTATGACCCCGCACCGCTACAGCACCGAGGAAATCGCCGCCGTCGAACGCGCCATCCGCGAGCGGCGCGACATGCGCCACTTTCTGCCCGATCCACTGCCCGCTGGTCTGCTGGAACGCTTGGTGGCAGCCGCCCATCTTGCGCCCTCGGTGGGCTTCATGCAGCCCTGGCGCTTCATTCGCGTCACGGATCGCAAACTGCGCGAGCGCATCCATGCCCTCGTGGAGCAGGAACGGCTCGCCACGGCCGCCGCCCTGCCTTCGCGCAACGAGGAATTCCTGCAAGTGAAGATCGAAGGCATCAAGGACTGCGCCGAGCTGCTGGTCGCTGGCCTGATGCCGGGCCGGGAGGCGCACATCGTCGGCCGCCGCACGCTGCCCGAAATGGATATCGCCTCCGTCGCCTGCGCCATCCAGAACATGTGGCTGCTCGCGCGCGCCGAAGGCATCGGACTCGGCTGGGTGTCCTTCTTCGATCCGGATGCCCTAGCCGCCCTGCTGGAAATGCCCGTTGGCGCGCGGCCCGTCGCCATCCTCTGCATCGGCCGGGTGCCCGCCTTCTATCCGCGCCCGATGTTCGAGGATGCCGGCTGGGGCGCCCGCCTGCCGCTTGAAGACGTGCTGTTCGAGAACACCTGGAAAGTCGGCGCTGGCGGGACGGCACCGGCCTACTGAGCGCGCCGCCCGCGCGCGGTTTCGAGATGCCCACACAGCCGTTCCGCCCCCTCGACGAGGCGCGGCGTGTGGCGCTGGATCAGGTCGGGCGGGATGAAGAAGAGATTGTCGCGCTTCACGGCGGCGAGCGTCTGCCACTGCCGCCAGTCGTCGAGCCATTCGGGGCGCGACTCGCCCATGCCGCTGGCAATGATGACTTCAGGGTTGGCTTTGAGCACCGCTTCCACCGTCACCTTGGGGGCGAGCGGTTTCAGGTCGGCAAAGACGTTTTCGCCGCCGCATAGCCGGATGACATCTGAAATGACCTGCCCGCCGCCCACGGTCATCAGCGGCTGCTGCCATATCTGGTAGAAGGTGCGCACTTTCGGTCGCGTGCCATATTTTTCGCGCAGCGTTTGCAGGCGGCTGCGAAAGGCGGCGGCGGCATCAAGCGCCACGGCTGACGTGCCGGCCAGTTCGCCGTAACGCTCAAGATTCTTCGCCACGTCATCAATGCGCTCGGGTTGCGCGAGATAGACGGGGATGCCCAGCGCGCGAATTTTCTCGATGTGCGCCGGGCTGTTGCCGCTCGCCCAGCCGACCACCAGGTCGGGTTTCAGCGCGGCGATGGCTTCGAGGTCGAGCTTCGAGTAACCGCCGACGCGCGGCACGCGCCGGGCGGCCTCGGGGAAATCACTGTAATCGACCGCGCCAACCAACTTTCCGCCCGCGCCAGCGGCAAAGAGCGTCTCGGTGACATGCGGCGCGAGGCTGACGATGCGCCGCGCGGGCTCCTTGAGACGCACCGTGGCACCGGTGTCGTCCGTGACGACGACCTCGGCGCGGGCGATTACAGAAAAAAACACCAGCAGGCAGAGCAGGAGGGGTTTCATGTGATTTCCTTCAGGGCGACAGCAAGCCTTTGCCATTCTGGCGCCGTGCCAGGTAAGCCAAAGCGCAAAGCGGCGGGTTGGTCGAAACGGCGCACGAGGATGGCGCGCCGGGCGAGATGTTCGTGAAGTTCGGCGGCGCGCGCCGTGGCCGCATAGCGGAACAGCGCCGTACCTGCCGTCTCGCCAAAGCCGACTTTTCGCAGCAGGGCATCGAGTCGCGGCGCAGCGCTTTGCAGTCGCTCGCGCTGCGCGGCTTGCCAGGCAACATCGGCCAGCGCGTGGCGCGCGGCCCAGCGCGCGGGGTGTCCGACGGCCCAGGGGCCAAGCGCCTCAGCGAGTCGCGCCAGCAATTCTGGCGCACCGAGTGCAAAACCGACGCGCGCGCCGGCCAACCCGAAGAATTTGCCGAGCGAGCGCAGCACGACGATATTGTCGGCAGCATGACCAATCAACGATGCTTCCGGTTCGACATCGATGAAGGCTTCGTCGATCACCAAGAGGCGTAGCGTGCGTGCGCGTTCGAGCAGATCGGTACGCCTAAAGCACTGCCCGGTCGGATTATTCGGATTGCACAGCACGGCGTAGTCCGCGGCCTCATGCCAGCCGACGAGGGTGTGACCGCAAGCCCGCCACGCCGCCGGATGCTCGGCGTAGATCGGCTCGGGGATCGCCACCCGGCCCCTGGGCAGCAGCTTCGGCAGCGCGCCGATGGCCCACTGGCTGCCGGGTAGCGCCAGCAATTGCCCGGTGCCGTAGTAATCCCGCGCGGCGGCTTCGAGACCGTCCTCCTCTTCGGGCAAGCGCTGCCAGACCTCGGTCGGCAACGGCGGCACGGGGTAAGACCAGGGCGCGATGCCGGTCGACAGGTCGAGCCAGTCGGCGCGCGGGATGGCCCAGCGCCGCGCGGCTTCCCGGAGCCTGCCGCCATGCTCAAGCATGCGCCACGCTCCAGACCAGGAAGAGCCCCAGCCACAGCCACTGGCCGCGTTCGACCAGCGTCATGGCGCGGCCGATGTCGGCGGCGGTGGGTGGCGCGCCAGTGCCCAGTCGCGGTCGTTCCTCGACACAGCCGTGATAGATCGCCGTCCCGCCAAGGCCGACTTTCAGCGCGCCCGCGCCCGCCGCCATCACCGGGCCGGCGTTGGGGCTTGCCCAGGAGTACGCCTGTTCGCGCCAGCAGGCGAAGGCGCTGCGCGCATCGCCCAGCAGCGCATAGGTGAGCGCGGTCAGGCGCGCCGGAACGTAATTCAGCACATCATCGATCCGCGCGGCCGCCCAGCCGAAATACACGCGCCGCGCATCCCGATAGCCCCACATCGCGTCGAGCGTGTTGGCGAGGCGAAAGAGCAGCGCGCCCGCGCCGCCCGCGACAAAGAACCAGAACAGCGCGCCGAACACGGCGTCGTTGCCGTTTTCCAGCACCGACTCGACGGCGGCCGTCGCCACGCCATCCGCGTCGAGCTGCGTCGTGTCGCGCGAGACGATCATGCCGACCTGCGCGCGCGCAATTTCAAGGTTGGCGAGGTCGCCTGCCGCCAGCGGCGCGGCGACCGCCCGGGCATGTTCGCCGAGGCTCTTGCCGCCGAGCGCAAGCCAGAGCAGCAGCGCATCGAGCACGGGATTGGCAAACCAGGCCGCGAGCGCGACGCAGGGCACGACGACCAGCAGCCAGGCCGCCAATCCGCGCAGACGACTGCCAACGGGATGACCCGGCGCACCCCGCCATAAGAGACGCTCGGCTGCGTCCGCCAGCCTGCCGAAACCGACCAGCGGATGCCAGCGGCGCGGCTCGCCCAGCCAGCGGTCGAGCAACACGCCGGTGAGGGCAACAAGCAATGGGGTACCGGCATGGGAGAATGCGATCATGAAGGCATTGATGATACAAGGCTGCACGTCGGACGCCGGCAAGAGTGTGCTGGTCGCGGCGCTGTGCCGCATCCTGCATCGGCGCGGCGTGCGCGTCGCCCCCTTCAAGCCGCAGAACATGGCGCTCAATTCGGCTGTCACCGTCGATGGCGGCGAGATCGGCCGCGCCCAGGCCCTGCAGGCGCAGGCCGCCGGATTGCCCCCGCGCATCGACTTCAATCCCGTACTGTTGAAGCCCAACAGCGACCGCCGTGCGCAGGTGATCATCCACGGTCACGCCATCGCCGATCTGGATGCCCGCGCCTACCACGACTACAAGCGCGTGGCGATGGCCGCCGTGCTGGAGTCCTGGGCGCGGCTCACGGCCGAGTTCGACTGCGTGATCGTCGAAGGCGCCGGCAGCCCGGCGGAAGTGAATCTGCGCGACCGCGACATCGCCAACATGGGCTTCGCCGAGGCGGTCGATATTCCGGTGATCCTGGTCGGCGACATCGATCGCGGCGGCGTGCTCGCCCACTTCGTCGGCACGCTCGACTGCCTCTCGACCAGCGAACAGGCGCGCGTGCAGGGTTTGGTGGTGAATCGCTTTCGCGGCGACATCGGCCTCTTGCAACCCGGCCTCGACTGGCTGGAGCAACGCACCGGCAAGCCGGTGCTCGGCACGATTCCCTATTTGCACGGCCTGTTCCTCGATGCCGAGGATGCGCTGGCGCACCACTCCGAACGCAGCGGTGAAACCAGACTCATCGTCGTCGCCCCGGTATTCCCGCGCATTTCCAACGCCAACGACCTCGATCCGCTGCGTCTCTCCCCCGAGATCGACTTCCGCTGGGTCGGGCCGGGGCAGCCTTTACCGAACTGCGACCTCGTCGTGCTGCCCGGCTCCAAGTCGGTGCAGGCCGATCTCGCCTGGCTGCGCGCGCAAGGACATGAAGCGGTCATCCAGCACCATCTGCGTTACGGCGGCAAGCTGATCGGCATCTGCGGCGGCTTCCAGATGCTTGGCAGGAAGCTGCACGATCCGGCCGGCATCGAAGGCGGGCTGGGTAGCATCGACGGCCTCGGCCTGCTCGACTGCGAAACCACGCTGGCAGCCGAGAAGCAGTTGCGCAACGTCAGCGGACGGCTGACGCAGGGCGATGCCCCAATGGCGGGCTACGAAATCCACATGGGCGTGACCAGCGGCCCGGCGTTGGCGCGCCCGGCGGTGCGGCTCGATGATGGCCGCGTCGATGGCGCCGTTTCCGCTGACAACCAGGTTCTCGGCAGCTACTGCCACGGCTTGTTCGACCGCCCGGCAGCGTTCGCCGCGCTGCTCGACTGGGCGGGGGCAAAGGACATCGCCCCGGTAGACCTCGCGGCGCGCCGCGAAGCCGACCTCGACCGGCTGGCCGACGCGGTGGAAGCGGCACTCGGCGAGCAGCATCTGCGCGAGCTGCTGCCGGTGGCAGCGTGAAGGCGCGCATCGATTTCCCCGCTGGTAACGGACAGCGGCTGCGCCGCGAATTCGCGAGTCCCGTGACGGTCCTGACGGCGCGCGCCGCGGACGAGGTGCAGAGTGTCCTCGAAGAAGCGCAGCGGCAGGCGCTGGCCGGCCGCTGGGCGGTGGGCTGCGTCGCCTACGAGGCGGCGCCCGCTTTCGATCCGGCCCTTAAGGTATGGCCCGGGACGCGGCCCGGCGGGGGAGCCTTGCCGCTGGCCGCGTTTGCCATTTACGAGGACGATGACGAGGCGCCGACCGCCGCCAGGGAAGACGCGGCGGACTTTGCCTGCGGGCCGTGGCGCATGTCGACGCCGCAGGAGCGCAGCGTCGCGGCCATCGCCGCCCTGCGGCGCCGCATCGCGGACGGCGATTTCTATCAGGTAAATCTCACGACCCGGCTGCGGGCGGATTTTTCTGGAAGTTCGCGCGCCCTGTTCGCGGCCCTGGTCGAGGCGCAGCCCGGCGGCTACTGCGCACACCTGGAAAACGCGGCATGGGAGGTGCTCTCGGTCTCGCCAGAGCTGTTCTTCGACTGGCGGCCCGACGGCCTCCTGACCGCGCGCCCCATGAAGGGCACGGCGCCGCGCCATGCCGACGCCGCGACGGATGCCGCCGCCGCACGTGCGATGCAGGCTTCTCCGAAGGAGCGTGCGGAGAATTTGATGATCGTGGATCTGCTGCGTAACGACCTGGCCCGCGTGGCCGTCACCGGCACGGTGCGCGTACCGCGGCTGTTCGAGGCGGAGGCGCTGCCCACCGCCTGGCAGATGACCTCGACGGTGCAATGCACGACCCGGCCGGACACCGGACTGGCGGACATCTTCCGCGCATTGTTTCCCTGCGGCTCGGTGACCGGCGCGCCCAAGGTGGCGGCCATGGCGGCCATCGCCGGGCTGGAGGAGGCGCCGCGCGGCGCCTATTGCGGCGCGATCGGCCTGATTCGCCCCGGTGGTCATGCCACGTTCAACGTCGGCATCCGCACCGTCGTCCTCGACCGGGGGGCCGGCGCCGCCGAATGCGGCATCGGCAGCGGCATCGTCTTCGATTCGCGCCCGGAGGACGAAGTCGCCGAATGGCTCGTCAAGCGCCGCTTCCTGCTGCGCGCCACGGCCGGTTTCGAGCTGCTCGAAACCCTGGCGCTCGAAGACGGCGTCTATCGCCTGAAGGAACGGCATCTGGAGCGGCTGGCCGCGAGCGCCGCACACTTCGGCTTCGGCTTCGATCCCGCGCGGGGGGAAGCGGCGCTCGCCGAGCTGGCGGCGCGGCAGCCGACGGGCGCCTGGCGCGTGCGACTGCTGTGCGACCGGCGGGGCCGGGGGCGCACCGAATGCTCGGCGCTTGCGCCGACGGCGGACAATCTTCCGGTCGCCCTCGCCGCCGGTCCGATCGATGGCGACGAAGAGTTTATCCGGCACAAGACCACGGAACGCGCCGCCTACCGCCGCTTCGACCCGCCGGCCGGCGTCTTCGACACGCTGCTGTGGAACACGCATGGCGAGATCACCGAATTCACGCGCGGCAACGTGGTGCTGGAACTCGCTGGCCATCTGGTAACGCCGCCCCTCGCCTGCGGCCTGCTGCCCGGCGTGCTGCGCGCCGAGCTGCTGGCGCGCGGCGAAATTCAGGAACGGACGGTACGGTTGGACGAACTGCCGCAGGCGACCGGGCTGTGGTTCATCAACAGCGTGCGCGGCTGGGTAAGGACGCGGCTCGCTTGAGTTCGAGCGGCAACCCCGCCGCCACCAGCGTGACCTGATTGCTCAGTGCGGCCACGCGCTGATTCAGCCGCCCCTGTTCGTCGCGGAACCGCCGCGCCAGCGCGTTCTCGGGCACGATGCCCCAGCCGACCTCGTTGCTGACCAGAATGACCCGGCCGGGCAGCGTCGGCAGCACCTTCAGCAGCTTGTCGATTTCCGCTTCGCGTTCGCCGAGCAGCACATTGGTCAGCCAGAGTGTCAGGCAATCGACCAGCAGGCAGACATCGGGCGCGGCTTCGCGGCGCAGCGCGTCGGCAAGCAATAACGGCTCCTCGATGGTGCGCCACCCGGCCGGACGACGCGCGCGGTGATGAGCGATGCGCGCCGCCATTTCTTCATCGCGCGCTTCGCCGGTGGCAATGTAGGTGACGGAGATGCCGCCGAGTTCATGAGTCAGCGCCTGCCGTTCCGCAAAGCCGCTCTTGCCCGAACGGGCGCCGCCGATAACGAGTTCGATCATGTCTCAAGGTTATCATGCGAGCTTTTTCGGACATACCGACATGGAACTCGCCGTTTTCCCCGCCGACCGCAGCCTCGACGTAGCCCTGCGCCGCAAGATCGACAACAAGACCAAACCGCTCGGCGCACTTGGCCGCCTCGAAGAACTTGCGTTGCAGATCGGCCGCGTGCGCGGATCGCTGACGCCGACCCTGAATCAGCCGCACCTCGTTGTCTTCGCCGGCGACCACGGCGCGGCGAAAGCGGGTATCTCGGCCTATCCGCAGGAAGTGACCTGGCAGATGGTCGAGAATTTTCTCGCCGGCGGCGCGGCGATCAATGTGTTTGCACGCACCAATGGCATTGCGCTGACGGTGGTCGATGCCGGCGTCGCGCATGACTTCGGTATTCGCGAAAACCTCGTCGATGCCAAAGTCGGCGCTGGCGGGACGGCGTCTTACCTCGACGGCGCGGCGATGACGCCGGAGCAGTGTGACCTGGCCATGGTGCGCGGTGCGAAAATCGTCGCCCAACTCGCGTCGGCTGGTTGCGAGGTCGTCGGCTTCGGCGAAATGGGCATCGGCAACACGGCGTCCGCCGCACTGCTCACGCATTGCCTGACCGGTGCGCCACTGGCCGATTGCGTCGGGCGCGGCACCGGGCTGGACGACGCGGGGCTGGCGAAGAAGACCGCGCTGTTGCAACAGGCGCTGGCGATCTGGCCGGAGCGCAACGACGAGCTAACAGCGGTGCTGGCGCGCTACGGCGGCTTCGAGATCGCCATGATGACGGGCGCGATGCTGGCGGCGGCGAAGCTGCGCCTGCTGGTGCTGGTCGACGGCTTCATCTGCGGCGCGGCGGCGCTGGTGGCGGCGCGCATTGCGCCGGCCTTTCTCGATTACGCCGTGTTCTGCCACGCCTCGGCCGAGGCGGGTCATCGCGCGCAACTGGCCGCGCTCGGCGTGACACCACTAGTTTCCCTCGACCTGCGCCTGGGCGAGGGCACCGGCGCGGCGCTGGCCTGGCCGCTGGTGCGCGCTGCCTGCGCCTTCCTCAACGAGATGGCGAGCTTCGAGTCCGCCGGCGTTGCGGAGAAACTGTGATCCGCCGCGAGGCCGCATACTTCTTCGCCGCGCTACGCTTCTTCACGCGGCTGCCAGCACCGGCATGGGTTGGTCATTCGGCCGAGCAACTCAACCACGCCGCGCGCTACTTTCCGCTGGTCGGCGTGATCGTCGGCGCCATCGGCGCGGCAGTCACACTGGCGGCGCTGCAACTCTGGCCAGTGCAGATCGCGGTACTGCTCGGCATGGCGGCGACGCTGCTCGCCACCGGCGCCTTCCACGAGGACGGGCTGGCCGACAGCATCGACGGCTGCGGCGGCGGCTGGACGAAGGAACAGGTACTCGCGATCATGAAGGATTCGCGCATCGGCAGCTATGGCGCGATCGGCATCGGCATGGTGCTGCTGACGAAGTTTGCGGCGCTCTGCACACTCGCCGTCTCGCCAGCGCCGACTTTTGCGGCCGTGCTGATCGCCGGCCATAGCCTGTCGCGTTTCGCCTCGACCACGCTGATTTATGCGCTCGATTACGCCCGCGACGATGCCAGCTCCAAAGCGAAACCGCTCGCCACGCGGCTGGGCAAGGGGGAACTCGCGGTCGCCGCGCTATTTGGCCTTCTGCCCTGCCTGCTGTTGCCCACAGCACAGGTCGCCGTTGCGCTGCTGCTGGTCGCGCTCGTCACCTGGATTGCCGCGCGTTATTTCGTGCGCCGCATCGGCGGCTACACCGGCGACTGTCTCGGCGCGACCCAGCAGCTGACCGAGCTTGCTTTCTACCTGGGGATGGCATGCGTCTGTATCTGATTCGCCATCCGCGGCCCGCCGTTGCGCCTGGCATCTGCTACGGCAGCACCGATCTCGCACTGGCGGAAGACCCCGCCATGCATATCGCTTCCCTGCGCGGCTTACTGCCGCTGGACGCACCGCTCTACTCCAGTCCGCTCGCGCGCTGCCGGCGACTTGCCGAATTGCTGCACCCGCAACCGCAATTCGACGACCGTCTCCGCGAAATCGACTTCGGCGACTGGGAGATGCAGCCCTGGGAGCGCATCGACCGCGCCGCGCTGGATGCCTGGGCCGCCGATCCGCTCCACTACATCCCGCCCGGCGGCGAGTCGGTGGCCATGCTGCGTGCGCGCGTCATGGCTTGTCTTGCCGCTCTGCCGGATGAGGCAATCCTGGTAACGCATGCCGGCGTGATGAAGCTGTGCGCGGCCGAACTGGCTGGCGTGCCGACCGACGCATGGCTGGCGCTCACCTTCGACTACGGCAGTGTCAGCCTGATCGAGTCGCGCCGTTCCTAAGCCCTAGATACGCAGCAAATACACCGCCGCGGCGATGCTGCCCGCCGCCGCCGCCAGATACAGGACGTTCGCCACCAGCTTGTCCGCGCGCAGGCCGAAGTCGTAACAGGTGCAGCGCAGGCGATGCGCCGAGCTCCACAGCGACAGGGCGATTACGCCAAAGATCAGCAGCTTGCCGAGACCGCTGTCGGCAAGGGCGTGCATGCTGGCGTAATCAAGGCCGGCCGGAACATGGCCCAGCGCCGCCAGCAAGGTGAGCAGGACGATCACCGGGATGAAGAAGGCAATCACCGTGCCGCCGGCGGCGAACGGGAACCAGATGATGGGTTTGTTTGATTTGGCCATGTTCAGAACACTCCCGCCAGAAACAGGATGACGCTGGACAGCACCGCCCACGCCACATAGTGCGCGCCGGAAATCAAATTGCCTGGAACGAATTCCTCGCCGATCTGGATCGGCATGGCTTTTTGCGTGGCGTTGAACCAGGTGGCGGCGTGATAGAGCGCGGCGGCCAGGGCGAGCAGATGGAAGATGATCGAGGCGGGGCTTTGCAACGCAAGCAGAAATGCCTCATAGCTGGACTGGCCGGCGGCGAGACTTTGCAGACCGACGACCAGCAACACACAGTAGGCGCCGACAAACAGGCTGGTGACCTCGCGCGCCATGTAGCGCAGATAGCGCGGGTGACGAAAGTACCAGGAGGTCGGCGGCACTTCGCGAATCAGTGGCTTGCTCATTTTCCACCTCCCGGCAACAGATGTTCCTTGAACCAGTCGATGGAACTGGCGATCTTGACCTGCTGCAGCGCGCTCGCCGGATCGACATGCGCCGGACACACCTCGGAACAGGCGCCGACAAAGGTGCATTCCCAGACGCCTTCGGCGCTGGCGATGATCTCCTGGCGCTCGTCACGGCCACCGTCGCGCGAATCCTGGTTGTAGCGGTGAGCCAGCGCGATGGCCGCCGGGCCGATGAACTTTGGCGTCAGTCCGTACTCGGGACAGGCAGCGTAGCAGAGCATGCAGTTTATGCACAGCGTATATTGGTGATAGCGTTTCAACTGCGCCGGGGTTTGCAGGTATTCCCCCGCGCTGATCGGCTTCGGTTCTTTCGGGATGAGGTAAGGCTTGACGCGCTTGAGCTTCTCGATGAAATCATCGGGGGCGGTCACCAGATCGCGCTCGATCGGGAAGTGCGCCAGCGGCTCGACCCGGATCACGCCAGCGTATTCGCGCAAGAAGGCATGGCAGGACAGCTTGGGTTCGCCGTTGATCATCATGCCGCAACTGCCGCACACGGCCATGTGGCAGGACCAGCGGTAGTTCAGCGTCGGGTCGATGGTTTCCTTGATCTTGTTGAGGGCGTCGAGCACCACGCCTTCTTCCGGGCAGCTTACTTCGTAGCGCTGGAAGTGGGCCGCAGTGTCGGTATCCGGGTTGTAGCGCATGACTTCCAGTTGAATTAGACGCTCCTTCACTTGTGGTCTCCAGAATAATCGCGCACGCCCGGCGGCGATTTGGTGATGACCACATCAAGATAGTCGACGCGGGGAACTGCCTGCCCCTGGTGATGGACCATCGTGTGCCGCAGGAAATTCTTGTCGTCCCGTTCGGGGTAGTCGAGGCGCTGGTGCGCGCCGCGCGACTCCTTGCGGGCCAGCGCGCCCACCGTCACCGCCGTGGCGCAATCGAGCATCGAGCCCAGCTCAAGCATCTGGAACAGGTCGGTGTTGAAGACGTTGGTCTTGTCGGTGAGGATGACGCGCTGGTAGCGCATCCGTAGTTCGTGAATCTTGGCGACGCCTTCCTGCAAACCTTCTTCGGTGCGATAGATGCCGGCGTTCTTCTCCATCGTATCCATCATTTCCTTGCGCAGGCCGGACATGGATTCTGTCCCGTCGCTGCGCGAGAACAGTTCGCGGATGCGCAGTTGCGTCTCTTCGGCGCGGGCATTCAGTGCCACCGTATTGGTAGCGGGCAAGCCCTGGATGTGCTCGATGGCGGACAGCGCGGCGCGACGACCGAACACCAGCAATTCGACCAGAGAGTTCGAGCCCAGCCGATTGGCGCCGTTCAGGCTGACGCAGGCGCACTCGCCGGCGGCGAACAGGCCCGGCAGTGGCGTGGCGGCCTGGGTATTGGTGGAAATGCCGCCCATCATGTAGTGCACCACCGGCCGAATCGGCACGGGGTCCTTGACGATGTCGACGCCGAGGTAGCTGGCAGCCAGCTCGCGCACCAGCGGCAGACGTTCGTTGATTTTCTTTTCGCCAAGGTGGCGCATGTCGAGCATCACGCATTCGCCCCACTGGGTGGACACCGTGTTGCCCTTTTGCAGTTCGTGCCAATAGGCCTGGCTGACGCGATCCCTGGGCCCCAGTTCCATGGTCTTGAGTTGCGGCTGGCCCACCGGCGTTTCCGGTCCCATGCCGTAGTCTTGCAGGTAACGGCGCCCGTTCTTGTTCACCAGAATACCGCCCTCGCCGCGACAGGCCTCGGTCAGCAGGCTGCCGGTGTTCGGCAGGCCGGTCGGGTGATACTGGACGAACTCCATGTCCTTCAAGGGCGCGCCGGCGCGGTAGGCCATCGCCATGCCGTCGCCGGTCTTGATGGCGCCGTTGGTGGAGAAGGGGAACATGCGGCCGGCGCCGCCGCCGGCGATGATCACCGCCTTGGCATGGAACTGACGCAACTGGCCGCTGCGCATTTCCATGGCGGTGACGCCCTGGCAGCGGCCGTCGTCGACCAACAGATCGAGCGCGTAATACTCGTCGTAACGGGTGATCGAGGGAAACTGCAGAGAGGTCTGGAACAGGGTGTGCAGGATATGGAAGCCCGACTTGTCGGCGGCGAACCAGGTGCGCTTTTTCTGCATGCCGCCGAAGGGCCGCACCGCCACCGAGCCATCCGCGTTGCGGTTCCAGGGGCAGCCCCAGTGTTCCAGTTGCAGCAGCTCCTTGGGCGCTTCGTGGATGAAGTATTCGACGCAGTCCTGATCGGACAGCCAGTCGCCACCGCCAACGGTATCGTCGAAGTGCATGGCGAAACTGTCATCCGGCTTGATCACGCCCGCCGCGCCGCCCTCGGCCGCGCAGGTGTGACTGCGCATCGGGTAGACCTTGGAGATCAGCGCGATGCGCAGCGTCGGGTCGGTCTCGGCCAAGGCGATCGCGGCGCGCAGGCCCGCGCCGCCGGCGCCGATGATTGCCACATCCGTCGATATCGTTTCCATTCCACCTATCCCTGAAGTCGTTATTGTTTTGTGCGCTGCACCAAGCGAAGGATATATCAAATACTCACG
>JAUXWU010000195.1 GCA_030680085.1 Rhodocyclaceae bacterium
TTCGAGTCGCGGCCGACGACGGAGACGCCGCCCTTGTAGAGCTTGACGCGCACCCAGCCATTGACGCTCTGCTGCGTGTGATCAATCAGCACCTGCAGCGCCTGGCGCTCGGGGCTCCACCAGTAGCCGTTGTAGATCAGGCTGGCGTAGCGCGGCATCAGGTCATCCTTGAGATGCGCGACTTCGCGGTCGAGACAAAGCGATTCGATGCCGCGGTGCGCCTTGAGCAGGATGGTGCCGCCCGGCGTTTCATAGCAACCGCGCGACTTCATGCCGACATAACGATTCTCGACCAGGTCGAGGCGGCCGATGCCATGCTTGCCGCCAATCTTGTTGAGCTCCGCCAGCAACTCATGCGCCTTCATTTTCTTGCCGTTGATCGCCACCAGATCGCCGTGGGCGAATTCAAGGTCGAGATATTCCGGCTTGGCGGGCGCCTTTTCCGGGGCCACCGTCCAGCGCCACATGGATTCTTCGGCCTCGGCGGCCGGATCTTCGAGGTGGCGGCCCTCGAAGGAGATGTGCAACAGGTTGGCATCCATCGAATAGGGCGAACCGCCCTTCTTGTGCTTCATTTCAATGGGAATGCCGTGCTGTTCGGCATAGGCCAGCAGCTTTTCGCGCGACAGCAGATCCCATTCGCGCCACGGTGCGATGACCTTGACATTGGGCATGAGGGCATAGGCGCCCAGTTCAAAGCGCACCTGATCATTGCCCTTGCCGGTAGCACCATGCGAAATGGTGTCGGCGCCGGTCTTCCTGGCGATTTCGACCAGCCGCTTGGCGATCAGCGGCCGCGCGATCGAGGTGCCGAGCAGATATTCGCCTTCGTAAATTGTATTGCAGCGAAACATCGGGAAGACAAAGTCGCGCACGAACTCTTCGCGCAGATCATCGATGAAAATATTCTTCGGCTTGATGCCGAGCTTGACCGCCTTGGCGCGCGCCGGTTCGAGTTCCTCGCCCTGGCCCAGGTCGGCGGTAAAGGTCACCACTTCACATTGGTAGGTGTCTTGCAACCACTTGAGGATGACGGAGGTATCGAGGCCGCCGGAATAGGCCAGGACTACTTTGTTGGCTTTGCTCATTGCTGTTTCCTTGCTGAATTATTGGGTGCGGTAATTGCGGTGGCAGGCGACACAGGTGCCAGTGGCGGCCTGCAAGGCAGTTAATGCCTTTGCCATATCGCCGGTCTTGGCAACTTTGGCGAAATCGCTGGCGGCGGCATGCCCGGCGCGGCCGACGGCATGCATCTCGTCCGACATGAACATGCCGGGCCGCGCGTTGGAGGGCAACTTGCGATGTTTGCCCATCGCGGAAATTCCCAGTTCCTTCTCGGCGATGTCGGCAGCTTCGGCATACTTCCCCTCGGCCAGCGCGCCAATGATCTGATGCAGCGCCAGTTGATTGTCGAGCATTTCGGCGCGCATCGTGGCGCGCGCCTCGGGCGGCATCGGCACGAGTTGGCGGGCGTCCGTGTCCGCGGCAAAAGTCGGCGCTGACAACACGGCGACCAGAGCGACAGCAATGATTGGCAGCTTCATGATTTCACCCTTCCAAGCAAAAGAAACTCCAGCAGGGCCTTCTGAACATGCAGCCGGTTTTCAGCCTCATCCCAAACCACGCTCTGCGGCCCGTCGATCACCTCGGCGGCGACTTCCTCGCCGCGGTGCGCCGGCAGACAGTGCATGAACAGAGCCTCCGGCTTGGCGACTTGCATCATGTCGACGTCGACCTGCCAGTCGGCAAAGGCTTTCATGCGCACCGCGTTCTCGGCTTCGAAACCCATCGAGGTCCACACGTCGGTGGTCACCAGATCGGCATCGCGCGCGGCATCCATCGGGTCGGCGAACTCCTCGAAATGGTCGGTGCCATAGAGGCCGGCGCGCTCGGGCTCGACTTCGTAACCGGGCGGCGTCGATACGTGCACGTTGAAGTCGAGCACCTCGGCGGCTTGCAGCCAGGTGTTGCACATGTTGTTCGAGTCGCCGATCCACGCCACCGTCTTGCCCTGAATCGGACCGCGCTGCTCGATGAAGGTGAAAATGTCGGCGAGTATCTGGCAGGGGTGGTACTCGTTGGTCAGGCCGTTGATCACCGGCACGCGCGAATGGGCGGCGAAACGCTCGATGATGTCCTGCTCATAGGTGCGGATCATGACGATGTCACTCATGCGCGAAATCACCTCGGCCGCATCCTCGACCGGCTCGCCACGGCCGAGCTGGGAATCGCGCGTGTTGAGATAGATCGCCGAACCACCGAGCTGATGCATGCCGGCCTCGAAGGACAGGCGGGTGCGCGTACTGGCTTTCTCGAAGATCATCACCAGCGTGCGATCGACGAGCGGCCAGTACTTCTGGTAAGACTTGAATTGCTGCTTGATCTGGCGCGTGCGCTCGAACAGATATTCGAATTCGGCGCGGCTGAAGTCCTTGAACTGCAGGAAATGTCTTGGAGTAGTCATCGGCAATCCTCAGCCAGCCAGAAAGGCTTTCAGCACCTCGGCCAGCGTGTCGACCAGTTCGTCGGCTTCGGCGTCCGTCATCACCAGCGGCGGCAACAGGCGCACCACGCGGTCGGCGGTGACGTTGATCAGGATGCCGGCTGCCAGCCCGGCCGCGACCAGCGCGGCGCAGGGCCGATCCAATTCGATGCCGATCATCAAGCCACTGCCACGGATATCGACAATCGCCGGCAGACCGGCCAGCCGTTCGCGCATGCCGGAGCGGATGCGCTCCCCGAGGGCGACGGCCCGCGCCATCAATCCATCCTGTTCGATGACATCCAGCGTCGTCAGCGCCGCCACGCAGGCCAGAGGATTGCCGCCGAAAGTGGAACCGTGGTTGCCGGGCTTGAACACCCCGGCCGCGGCTCCGGCAGCGATGCAGGCGCCGACCGGCACCCCGGAGCCCAGCCCCTTTGCCAGCGTCATCACGTCGGCACGGATGCCGACATGCTGATGAGCGAACCAGGTGCCGGTGCGACCGATGCCGCACTGCACCTCATCGACCATCAACAACCAGCCCCTTTCGTCGCAGATGCGGCGCAGACCGCGCATGAAATCGTCGTGGGCGACATGGATGCCGCCTTCGCCCTGCAACGGCTCGAACAGCACGGCAACGACATTGGGATTGTTCGCGGCGACCTGCTCGATCGCGGCGAGATCGTCGAACGGCACGCGCACGAAGCCCGGCACCAGCGGCTCGAAACCGGCCTGCACCTTGCGGTTGCCAGTCGCCGAGAGGGTCGCCAGGGTGCGGCCATGGAAAGCCTCCTCCATCACGACAATGGCGGGCTGGTCGATGTTCTTCTGGTGGCCGAACAGGCGCGCCAGCTTGATCGCCGCCTCGTTGGCCTCGCAACCGGAATTGCAGAAGAACACCTCGTCCATGCCGGACAAGGCGGCGAGACGATCGGCCAGCGCCTCCTGCTCCGTGATGCGATACACATTGGAGACATGGATCAGTTGAGTGATCTGCCGGGTCAGGGCGGCGACCAGGCGCGGATGGTTGTGGCCGAGCGTATTGACGGCAATGCCAGCCAGCCCGTCAAGGTAGCGCCGGCCCTCTGCGTCAAACAATTGGCAGCCCGTGCCATGGGTAAATGCCACGGCTTGCCGGGCGTAGTTATTCATCAGGTGCGACATGCTTCACTCCGCGGGAATACATTGATCCGCAATGATCTGTAACATGAAAAAAATACGGCGGCCGTAGCTCAGGCCGCCGTGCTTGCGGGAAAGTGATCATAAGTGAAAAATTACGGCATGTGTAGACTCCGCATCCGGGCCGGGTAACGATGCACGAAATGTCGCTCGTCGAGGGCGTCCGCCAATTGATTGAAGAGGCCGCGCTACGCGAAGGCTTCACCCGCGTACGCAGTGTGCGGGTGGAGATCGGCCAACTGGCCGGCGTCGAGCGTGCGGCCTTCGAGTTCTGTTTCGACCTGGCGCTGCAAGACAGCTTGGCGGCCGGCGCGCGGCTCGATATTATCGCCACGCCGGGACGCGGACGCTGCCTGCAATGCGGACGGGAAGGCGCGCTGGCGGCGGCGGTTGACCCGTGCGAACACTGCGGCGCCTATTCTGTCGAAGTCATCGGCGGCACGGCCATGCGTGTCATCGACCTTGAAGTAGCGTAGTCGACGTGAAATACAAAATTTGAAACCGTGTGACCCCATGACAGAAAAGCTTATCCCTTTTCAAACCACGCCAGCCGGTCTTTCAGCCGAACGACTTCACCAACGATGATCAGCGTCGGGGCCTTGAGTTGAGCGGCCTCGGCGAGCGCCGGCAGCGTGGCCAGCGTGCCAGTAACGGTGCGCTGTTCGGGCGTCGTTCCCTGCTGGACGATGGCGGCGGGCCAGTCCGGCGGCAGGCCGTGGGCGACGAGCTGCGCGCACAGGTGGGAAAGCCCGTGCAGGCCCATGTAGATAATGACCGTCTGACGCCGCCGGGCCAGCCCCGGCCAGTCGAGGTTCATGCTGCCGTCTTTGAGGTGGCCGGTAACGAACACGCAGGCCTGCGCATAATTCCGATGGGTGAGCGGAATGCCGGCGAAGGCAGCCACGCCGGCGGCGGCGGTGATGCCGGGAACGACCTCGAAGGGAATGCCATTTTCCTTGAGGGTTTCGACCTCTTCACCACCCCGGCCAAAGGTGTAGGGATCGCCGCCCTTGAGACGCACGACGCGCTTGTTTTGCCTGGCGAGCTTGACCAGCAATAGATTGAGGTCGTCCTGCGGCACGGCATGATTGCCGCGTTCCTTGCCGGCATACAGCCGTTCGGCGTGCGGATTCACCTGGTCGAGGATCGGCTGCGAAACAAGGTTGTCATAGACCAGCACATCCGCCTCGGCAATGATGCGCAGCGCACGCAGCGTCAGCAGTTCGGGGTCGCCGGGACCGGCGCCAACCAGATAGACCGTGCCGGGAACGGCCGACCCGCGAGTAGGAAAATCGGGGAGCAGAGTCGTCATCTCAACCACAGCCTCCGCCGCCGCTGCCGTTACCGCCAGAAGCGCTGCCGCAGGAGCCGCAGCCACTGCTGCGGCTGGCACAGCCACCGACGGCCAGTGGCGCTTCATTCGGGTTAACAAAAATATACTTGAATTCGCCCGGCTGGAATTCGACGAAATCAAGCGTCGCGCCATTCAGCAACTCCTGGCTGCGCGGGGAAATCAGCAGCATAACGCCGGCAACTTCATGCACGACATCGCTTTCGCGCTCCTCGTCAAAGCCCATGCCATAGACGATTTCGCCGTCCTCGATTTTGGCGGCCAGCCGCAGACAGGGCAGTTCCTGCGGATCATCCAGTTCGGCGGCGGCATGAATGATCTGCTCGGCGGCGGTGGGAGTGAGGTTGATCATGGTGCGATCTTTCAGTGATTAGGTTGGGCCCGACAGGTTCGGGCAAATTGAACAAAACGCGCCGGCCAGTCGCAACCGGCGGTGGCGCGCAGATGCGCATAGGAGGCCAGCAGATTGTGCAGCACGATCCCGTCATGCTGGCCATCAACGCCGTGGCCGCGGCGCACGGCGTAGGCGTAGCGGGTATTTTCAGGCAGGCCGAGAATTTCGGAATAGTGGAATTCGTGCGCATGAATATGCGGGCGCTCCGCGGAATTCCAAGGATGCGCGGAGAGCGGTTCCAGGATCACGTAACCCCGGCCAACCGGCTTTTTGTGCATCGTCACCGCGCCATCGATAATGCCGACCATGGGCCGCGTCTGGCCGTGCCAGGTGATGCTGTTGGACAAATACATCAGACCGCCGCATTCGGCATAGGTAGGCAAGCCACTCTCGATGGCAACGCGAATGTCCGTCCGCAAGGCAGTGTTGGCGGCAAGCTCGTCAAGAAACGACTCGGGAAAACCGCCGCCGATAAACAAGGCGTCGCAGGCGGGCAAATGATCATCCTTGAGGGTGTCGAAAGGAATCAGTTCAGCCCCGGCGGCGACGAGTGCATCGAGATCGTCGGTGTAATAAAACCCGAAGGCGGCGTCCTGAGCGATGGCAATCCGCAGCGGCGGTTCGGCAGGGGTGGTGACGGACGGTGGCGCGGGTAGCGGCACCGAGGTAGCCGTGATCGCCAGCAGTCGCTCCAGGTCGACCTGACTGGCAACGCGGTCGGCGATCACAGCGACCATGCGGTCGGCTTCAGCGGCCTCATTGGCCGGCATCAGGCCCAGATGACGCTCGACCAGCGCAAGTTCTCCATCTTCTTGCACGGCGCCGAGCACCGGCACATCCGTGTAGTGCTCGATGATATTGCGCAGCTTTTGTTCGTGACGAGGCCCGCCCACGCGGTTGAGAATGACGCCGGCAATGCGCAGGTTGCGGTCGAAGGCCTGATAACCCAGGATCAGCGGGGCAATGCCGCGCGTCATGCCGCGCGTGTCAAGCACCAGAACAACCGGCAGGTCGAGCAGGCGCGCCAGGGCGGCATTGCTGTCGCTGCCATCGAGCGCGAGGCCGTCATACAGCCCCATGTTGCCCTCGACCAGGCAGACATCGGCGGCATGGCCACGCGCAAACTGGGCGCGAATTTCGTCGTGGGGCGAGAGAAAGAAATCGAGATTGCGGCAACCGCGCCGCGCCGCCAGACCCAGCCAGAGCGGATCGATATAGTCCGGCCCTTTCTTGAAGGGCTGGACCGTCAGACCACGCCGCTGCAGGGCAGCGGTAAGTCCGATACTCAGTGTGGTTTTGCCGGATGACTTGTGCGCGGCGGAGACGAGAAAGCGATGCATGTAAAACCGAACGCTTTGGGGCTCCGCCGTCAGGGAAACTTAATCGTGCAGATACCCGGCCGACTGCAGCTTGGCGACATCGTCCTGCGGCATGAAGCGGAGCACGCGCACGCCCACCAGCGTCATGGTAAAAGCGATGGCAAAGCCACCCACCGACAGGAGGATTTCCGGCAGACTCGGCGTGTAGCTGTCAACCTTGCCGTCAAAGAAACTGCTGGTAACCTGCATCCCCGGGAACATGTCCAGCGGATAAGCCTGCCCGCCAATGATGAAGACGAAGAGCAGGAAGAGACCGCCGGCGATAGTCAGATAGGAGGCGGCGGTCACGGAGCCCTTGTTCTCGTTGAAGCCGGGGGCATACAGCAAGAGGAGCGGAACGACCGAGCCGAGCAAGACGAAACCACCCCAGAACAGCAGCGGGAAAATCCCACCGCTAACCAGAATGAAATGGGTGAATTCAAACTGCTTTGCGTAATAAACATTGGTCAGATGATAAACCGCGACGAAATACAACACCGCGCCAATGAACACGCCGAGCAGATTCTTCATCCGGGCGCGCAACTGCGGGTGCAGTTCCATCTTGCTCCTGGCATACATGATTTCCTGCACGATCAGGAAAATCGCCAGGCCCCAGGCAAAGGACAGGATGATGAACATCGGCGCAAGAATCGCCGACTGATAGGCCTGCCGGGCAATGATGAAGCCGAAAATCGAGCCGGTGCCGGTGGTCATCACCAGCCGCCAGATAAAGGCCGCCGTGCCGACAGTTTTTGAATACTGGTTCTTGCTGCGATCCATCAAGGTCCAGACGTACAGACCAACCAGGCCGAAGAACACCGGATACAAAATCATGTTCCAGCCAAACACCGACGTCAGATTGACGTGGGTTGCCGCGATGATCACCCGATCGGCGCGTCCCAGGTCCAGCATGATGATGGCCAGACCGGCCGCCAGCAGGACGATCGCCAACAGACCGGAAAGCGGGCCACGCGGCTTGTAGGCCTTCTTGCCAAACACCGAGCCAATCGAGGCAACGTTGAGCACGCCCGAGGCGGCGACAATCAGGAAGATGCCGAAAACATGCGGCAGACCCCAGAACACCTGATTGTTCATTCCACTCACCTGGTGCCCCATGATTTCCATGTACAGCGCCGCTGCAACGCCGATGGCGCTGATCAGGCCGCCTACCGCCAGCGCAAAATAAAATGCGCCGTCATCTGTTTTTGTCTGTTGCTGGATCATCATGGCAGTCAGATTCCTTGGTAACGCACGCCGACATTGAGCTTGAGATCGGCGCGCACCTGGGTGGTTTTAACCTGGGCAACCCGCTGCGCGATTGCGCTGTTCAGATCGTTGAGGTCGCCAAAGAGCATGGCGTTATGCTCGGCGTTGGCACAGGCCTCGACACAAGCCGGGATTTGGCCCTTGTCCACGCGTTGCACGCAGAAGGTGCAGGACTCGACGCAACCCTGACCACGCGGCACCTCCGGATTTTGCTCGGTGAGCGTCATGTGCACAAACGAGCGCGCCTTGTACGGACAAGCCAGCATGCAGTAACGGCAGCCGATGCAGGTATGGCGATCCACCAGGACGATACCGTCGGCACGCTTCATCGAGGCGCCCGTCGGGCAGACATCCACGCAGGGCGGATGCTCGCAGTGCTGGCACATCATCGGCAACGAATGGGCAATCCCGCTCTTGGGATCCTTGAGGTCGATCTTGCGAATCCACTGCGAAGCTTGCCGCGGATCCTTGAGCACCTCGTTGATGCCATTTTCGGTATTGCACGCCTTGACGCAAGCATCGCAGCCGCTGGCGCACTTGGTCGTGTCGATCAGCATGCCCCAGCGTACCTTGCTGGAGGCGCCCTGGCTGGGCGCACTGGCTTGCGAAACCTCGATCAGGTGCAGCCCTGGAGCAATTGCCGCAACCCCCAAGCCGGCGGCACCAACTGCCGCGGCACCTAGAAAACCGCGGCGAGATTTATCGTTCGGTTCAGTCATGGCTTGATTCCCGCTGCTTTGTAACCGGCCTTGGGCTGGTGGCATTGCCAACAATCAACCTTGACGGCGGTGTAGGTGTGGCAGCTTTCGCAGAAGCCATCCTTGCCGATTACCGAGCCGGTCGTCTTGCTGGCGTGACAGTTGATGCATCCGTTGAGGTTCGCCTTTTCGCCGCGAATACCCTGGCGCAAGCTGCGGTCACGCTGATGGCCAAGCATGTTCATGTGGTTCACGCGCATGTCCTCGGTCGCCGCAATGCACTGGCCGGGATTTTCAATCTTGATCACCGGCTTGGGTACGCCGGCGGCATGAGCCGCCAATGACGCGACAGCTCCCATTATCAAAAAAGCCATTAACGCAAGCAGTCGCACCATCTGTCTCCTGTCCCCTTGATTCACTTGATTCACTTGACTCACTTGATACTGGCGCGAACCTCGACCGCTGTCACTCGCCCAGACCCATCTGGATGTAGCCCGTCGGGCAGACATCGCGGCAGATATGGCAGCCGATGCACTTGAAGTAGTCAGTCGTCACGTAGCGGCCGGTGGTCGCGATGTTTTTCTTGACGCGGCTGACGGCGCCCTGCGGGCAATACACCACGCAGTTGTCGCACTCGAAGCACAGGCCGCAACTCATGCAACGCTTGGCTTCGGCAACGACCTGCTTGTCGTCGAGGGGATCGAGACGCTCGAGGAAATTGCCGAGTGCGGTTTCCTTGGTGAGGTGCGTGATGTGGCGCAAATTGCGCGGGGTGTATGAGAAGTGGCCGAGGTACAGTTCCTTATGGGTGATCACATAACGGTCGGAACGGTTGTCGTAGTTATGCACGGCCCCTTTAGAATCACTGGTGCCGCGCAGCGGCTCCTTGATTTCCTCGACGGCAATGCCCTTCTCGACATATTTGCGCATCAGGTCGAACACATGCACATCAATCTTCGGACGGCGGCCAGCTTCAGCGCCGCTCATCAGGAACTGATCGATGCCGTCGGCGGCAATGGCGCCATGTCCAATAGCAGTGGTAAGCAGATGCGGCCGCAGCACGTCGCCGCCGGCATACACGCCGGGCTTGCCCTGCACCTGATAGCTGCGGTCGGCGGTGACGCCGCCCTTGCCATTGTTGAACTCTTCCAGTCCGGCAAAATCAACCGTCTGGCCGATCGCGGAGACGATCAAGTCGGCTGGCAGATCTTTTTCGGTGCCCTCGATTTTCTTGATCTCGAGCCTGGGGCCAACCATCTTGGCTTCGCATTGGCAAACGCGCAAAGCCGTGGCGCGGCCATCGGCGCCCTTAACCACGGACACAGGCATCCAGCCGCCCATGATGTCAATGCCTTCGGATTGGGCATGGTCAAGCTCGCCCTTGCTGGCCAGCATTTTGTCGATCGGGAAAATCGAGGTCAAGACAACCTCGGCGCCCTTGCGCTGCGAAATATCGGCGACATCCTGGGCCATCTGGCCGGCAATCGCGCCTTCGAAATCCGTCGGCTTGGCATGTTCAATATGGCCAAGACGGCGCGCGACGGTGGCAACGTCCATCGATGTGTCGCCGCCGCCGACAACCACCACGCGGTGACCGACGGTTTTCAGTCGACCATCGTTAAAAGCCTTGAGGAAAGCGGTCGCGGTAACGACGTTGGAGACGTTATCGGCGCCTTCCGCGGGCAATGCCCGACCACCCTGGGCGCCGAGGCCGAGGAACACGGCATCGAAGTCCTTGCGAATCTGCTCCAGGCTGACATCGACGCCAACCTTGGTCTTCAGCTTGACTACAACACCCAAGTTGATGATGCGCTGAATCTCCGCGTCAAGCACGTCACGCGGCGTGCGATAACCCGGAATGCCATAGCGCATCATGCCGCCCAGGAACTCATGGTCGTCAAAGATCGTCACGCCGTGGCCCTTGAGGGCGAGCTGGTAGGCCACCGACAGGCCAGCGGGGCCACCGCCCAGCACGGCAACTTTCTTGCCGGTAGATTTCGTGGGTTTGATGAATTGCAGGTTGTTCTTGATCGCATACTCGCCGAGAAAATGCTCGACGGAATTGATGCCGACGTGATCTTCAACTTCGTTACGGTTACAGCCGGTTTCGCAGGGCGCGGGACAGACGCGGCCCATCACGGCGGGCAACGGATTGGCTTCGGTAAGACGACGCCAAGCGTATTCTTCCATCGGCATGACGGGCTTGCCATCAGCGCCAACCGGCGGCTTCTCGACACCGCGCACGATGTTCAGATAGCCGCGGATATCCTCGCCGGACGGGCAGGAACCCTGACAGGGCGGCGTGGACTGCACGTAGGTGGGACACTTGTAAGACCAGCTCGCCTGAAAGATCTTGTCTTGCATGCGCTTGTATTGTTGCGAATCGCCTTCCTTGTATTTGCGGAAGGTCAACTTTTCGGTCTGGATTTCAGTGGTCGCTGACATTGTCGTCTCCGTAGTAATCGTTGTTTATTTGTGGGTGTGTAAGTTACTGCTCATCGCCAAGGCGAATGGCCGTACTGACCAGTTGGTGAACACCGCCCACCAGCCGCATATCAAACCCGTAATAGGGAAGCACCTTGCTGAATTGCGCCTTGCAGATGGCGCAGATCGTCGCCATGAAGTTCACGCCTTGGCCGTCGGCAACCTGCTTCAAGGCCTCCATGCGGGGAAAGGCGCCTTTGACGCGTAGTTCAATCAAGTCATCGGTGAGCACGCCGCCGCCACCGCCGCAGCAGAAGGTACTCTCGCAAATGGTATCCGGAGCCATCTCGACATAGTTGTTGGCCACTGCCTTGATGACATTGCGCGGAATGTCGAACTGACCGCCAGCGTAATTACCCATGCGCGAGCCGCGCGCGACGTTGCATGAGTCATGGAAGGTGATGATGCGATGGTCGTTTTTTTCCTTGTCAAACTTCAAGCGCCCCTGCTGGATCAGGTCCCAGGTAAATTCGCAGATATGCGAAGGCTGCATATGACGCGGATCGAGCTGGTTCTGCAGTTCGATGGCGAAAGGGTCCTTGGCGCCAGCGCCCAAGCCGATGAGCGTGTTCCAGAAAGCGTAGGCCACGCGCCAGGCATGACCGCATTCGCCGACGACAATACGCTTGACGCCGAGTTCCAGCGCGGCCTTGCGAACGCGCAGGGCGACCTCGCGCATATGCTCGTAACTGCCGTTGAAGAGGCCGAAGTTGCCCGCCTCCGACGCGTAAGACGAAAGCGTCCAGGAAATCCCGGCGGCGTGAAACACCTTGCCGTAGCCAATCAGGCTCTCGATGTGCGGCTCGGCGAAGAAATCCGCGGAAGGGGTTACCAGCAGGACTTCCGCGCCCTTGACATTGAGCGGGTACTTGACATCGACACCGGTATCTTCCTTGATGTCCTCTTCAAGACCTTCCAGCGTATTTTCCAGCGCCGGACCGGGCAGGCCGAGGTTGTTACCAATCTTGTTCAGCTTGACAATGATCTCGTTGGAATATTTCTGCCCATAACCAATCGAATCCATGATATGGCGCGCCGCCATGGTGACTTCGGCGGTATCAATGCCATACGGGCAAAACACGGAGCAACGACGACATTCCGAGCACTGCCAGAAATAGGAGAACCACTCGTCGAGCACTTCCTTGGTCAGATCGCGGGCGCCAACGAGGCTCGGAAACAGCTTTCCGGGCAGGGTGAAATAACGCCGATAGACGCTCCTCATCAGTTCCTGGCGCGCCACCGGCATGTTCTTGGGGTCACCCGTGCTGATGAAATAATGGCACTTGTCGGTACAGGCGCCGCAATGTACGCAGGAGTCCATGAAAACCTTCAGCGAGCGGTATTTACCCAGCAACTCGCCAAATTTCTCGATGGCTTTCTCTTCCCAGTTATCGACAAGCTTGCCCGGGAAGCCCATTTCCGCCTGGATCTTCTCGTTGGCGACATATGGCTTGGAGTGCGCCATCGCGCCCGGAACGAGCGCCGGGATCGTCGGAAATTCGCGGTACTCAGGAATCTTGAATGCTTGATCAGCCATGTCAGTTCTTCTCGATCTGGGCGGCCCACGGCGCCAGATGGCGCACTTCGCGTGGATTGTCTACCTGGTTGCGGGTCGGGCTGAAAAATACGCCTGGGGCATGCAGCAACTTGCTGAAAGGGAAAATGATCATCAACAGTGCGACAAGCAGCAGATGAACATACAGGCCGATATGCGCCGACAGTGGCTGGATGTCGAACATCATGAGTCCCAGGAAGAAGACTTTGACGGCTGTGATGTCGGTATGCATGAAGAACTTGATGCCCAAACCGGACAGCGCAATCAGCAACAGCAGGACCAGCATCAGGTGATCGGAGGGAGTCGAAATGTAGCGGATGCGCTCAACCAGGAAACGGCGCCCCCAGAGTCCGGCAAGTCCTGCCGCCATGGCAAAGCCGGCGTACATGCCGAAGGGTTGCAAGATGGCGACCCAGTTCCAGACGGGTTCGGTGAAATAGCGCAGGTGACGGATCAACACCAGGAAGAGGGCCATGTGGAATAGCCAGCCAAACAGCCAGATCCACAAATTAGCCTTGAACAGGCTCTCGAATAACACCACTTCCCGAGCCATGCGAAAGGCCACGCCACTCTGCGTCGTCGGCGCCGGAGTTGTCGGAATCGACAGCGGGGCCGGCGTGCGTGCGTAGTCGTAAATCTTGTAGGCTACACCTGCGACGAAAATCACGAAGGCGAGGTAGAACAGGATCGCGAGGAACATTGTCATTGGTAGTGCACCACGGCGAATATAGCGATCAAATCAGCGATCAAACCCGTGACTCAACCCGGCGCAGAAACCAGCCAACCGCTACTGCCAACTAAGCGAAGCTGCGATTCTGGCGCCGTGTCACGTCATTAACTCAACAGCGGAACTGCTCACTAAGCTGTTCCGCTTGCCACCGCCTGCTTAAACGCAGCCAGTGGGCTTCGGCAGGCCGGCGATCTTGCACGCCTGCTTGGCCGGGCCGTAGGGGAACAGTTCGTAGAGATATTGGCTGTTGCCCTTGTCAGCGCCGAGTTTCTTGCCGATGGCCTTGGTCAGAACGCGCACTGCGGGCGCAATCTGGAACTCTGTGTAGTAATCGCGCAGGAAGTTGATGACTTCCCAGTGCGCATCGGTCAGGTTGATGCTTTCCTGCTGGGCAAGGAACGCGCCAACTTCTTCATTCCAGTCGCCAAGCGCAATCAGGTAGCCTTCTTCGTCGGTTTCGTAGGTCTTGCCATTAACTTCTAGTGCCATGTCTTTCTCCTTGAGTAATCTTTGAATCTATTAAAGCCACGATTGATTGGTCTTGTTTTCAGCCACGAGATCGACGAAACCAGCATAGTCGACCTGCATGACGCCATCGATGACGCGATCGGCAATGCCGCGCGCCTCAACGTCTGGCGTCAGGGCATAAATCTTGAATTTGCCCATTGCCGCTTTGAGCTTGGGCTCGACCGCACCGCCCTTGGCGGCAGCATAAACGCCATCCTCGATCAGTAGAATCGTGCCTTCACCTGTTTTGAGCACCGAGTCGAACGCCGGGCGATCGTACGGCGACTTGTTGATGATATGCAACATGTATTTATCCTCAGAACGCCAGGACGATGTCCTGCTCTTCCATGCGCTTGCCGATTTCGGCGCGGGAGAGCACTTCAACGGGAATGGTCAGGTCATCCGCGGTGAGTCCGCGCTCTGTCAATGACTCCTGATCGACGTAGATTTTGGTGACGTCGTAGTCCTCGAGAGCGCGAAAGGTCTTTTCGAATGCCTTGATTTCAATGCCCTTGGTTTGATGGCCCTTCTTGATCTGATAGACGCCATCATCCAGGAAAGCCATCGAAACGTCCTGCTCAAAAGCAGCGGCGATCAGGACAACCTCAAGCGCTTCCCAGCCGTAAATGGTGCCGTAGGGCGCCTTGCGGTTGACGATCATGAATTGTTTTGTAGTCATGGTGTCGTCTCCCTTAATCGCCGAACACAACGAGACGATCGGCCTGGATGCCCGCCTCGATCAACTGGCCAAGACCGGAGATGCGAAACGGCTCGGCCAGGTTAGTGGCATCCTTGCCGTTGCGCTTCATTTCGCCTTCATCGACGATGCCGCGACGCTGGGCTGCCGCCACGCAAACCACCATGTCGAGACAGTGCGCCTCGGCCAACTTCGTCCAGCGCTCGACGACGTTGCGGTCATCCCGTGGCGGAGTTGTCAGGCGCGTGGCGTTATAAACGCCATCATGATAGAAGAACACGCGGAAAATCTCATGGCCCTTGGCCAACACCGCCTGCGCGAACAGGAAGGCGGTGTCGGTGGCCTGGTGCGTGTAAGGACCTTCGCTGACCAAAATTGCAAACTTCATCGCCGTGCCATCCTCAGAAACGGATGTGCGCCGAAGCGTTGAGGTTCGCACGCCCGCCACGCCAATCGTCGATCATGTACTTGGTGAAGGGCAAACCGGTCTTCTCGAAGAAACGCGGCCAGCCGATGCGGTCGATCCAGTCGGCCATGCGCTCCCAAGGCCGACCATCTGCCTTGTAGGTCATGAGAATTTTCTTGACGACCTCATTGACCTCGGGCCAACGCGGGGCGTTGTTCGGCAGGCCAGAGATGACCAGCTTGTGGAAGGTCGGCTTGGAACGGGCGTTGGAGTTCTTGCCACCCACCCAGATCGCCAGCTTGGAATGCTCCGGATCGTTGATCTGCATCGGCGGGCAGGGGGGATAGCAGGCGCCGCAGCAGATGCACTTCTTCTCATCAACTTCCAGCGAAGGCCGGCCATTGACCAGGGCCGGGCGGATGGCCGCGACCGGACAACGGGCGACCACGGTGGGACGCTCGCAGACGTTGGCGACCTGTTCGTGATTGATTTTCGGCGGCTTGGTGTGCTGGATGATGACGGCGATGTCGGCCTGGCCGCCGCAGTTGATCTCGCAGCAGGAGGTGGACAGGCGCACGCGGTTGGGCATCTGTTCGTTCTTGAATTCCTCGTAGAGTGAATCCATCATCGACTTGACCACGCCGGAGGCATCGGTACCCGGAATGTCGCAATGCAGCCAGCCCTGGGTATGGGAAACCATCGATACCGAGTTGCCGGTGCCGCCGACGGGGAAACCGTTTTTCTCCAGTTCGGCGATCAGCGGCGCCACCTTGGCTTCGGCGGACACGGAAAATTCGATGTTGGAGCGAATGGTGAAACGAACGAACCCTTCGGCGAATTTATCGGCGATGTCGCACAGCTTGCGGATCGTGTAGTGATCCATCTGACGCTGCGTGCCGGCACGCACGGTCCACACTTCGTCGCCCGAATGGGAGACGTGATGCAGAACGCCGGGACGCGGGCGGTCATGACACTTCCAGTTGCCATAGTTGGCGACGAACTTCGGGTGCAAGAATTTCTTGTTGTCGAGGAAACCCTCGACCGGCTTGCGCGCTTGAGCTTGAGTCATTTGTAATTGTCTCCGTCTTCGCTATTGTGATCAGGCTGCCGCTTTTTTGGCGTTCATGCGCGCCACTTCTTCGTCCCAGTCGGCAGTATTGACATAGGGATTCGAGCGCGGGCTGGATACCATGTTGGCGTCAACCTCAAGGCCGATACCTTCGAGGAAGTTGGCGAGGCCGATCCGCTCGATCATTTCGCCGGTGCGCTCGTGCTCCAGCGCGTTTTCGGCGAAGAAGTCGATGACGGTCTGGGCCAGATCGACGAGCTTCTCGTGGTCTTCGTCAGTTTCCAGCTTCATGAACGGAACCACCAGGGTGCCCATCAGTGCGCCGATCTTGAGGTGGCTCTTGCCGCCGATCAGGATTGCCGTGCCCTTGTCCTTGCCGGCGGCCAGCGCGCCGGTCATGACGTTGATGCAGTGCATGCAGCGCACGCAGCTCTTGTTGTCGATCTCCATGGCCTGGCTGTCGCTGACCTGGACGGCGGTGATGTGCGCTTCCTTGCTGACAGTGCCGGCATCCTTGAGCTGGATGGCGCGGCTCGGGCACAGGTTGATGACGTCGTTCACCAGCTCATTCACGCCATGCTTGGCGAACCAGGAGCGCGCCATCTTTTCGTCGCTGCGCATGTTGTCGCGCCAGGTGCCGATGATGGCCATGTCGGAACGCTGGATGGCGTTCATGCAGTCGTTCGCGCAGCCGGAAATCTTGAACTTGAACTTGTAGGGCAGCGCCGGGCGATGGATGTCGTCGAGGAAGCGGTTGGTGACGTTGAAATTGACTTTCGCTTCGTCAAAGCAGGACTGCTCGCAACGCGCCGCGCCAACGCAGGACATGACGGTGCGCACCGACGGGCCGGCGCCACCCATGTCAAAGCCCATCTTGTTGAATTCATCCCAGGCCGGTTGCACGTTCTCGCTGGTGCAGCCTTGCATCATGATGTCGCCGGTCTGGCCGTGCATCGCAATCAGGCCGGAACCGAACTTCTCCCAGATGTCGCAGAGCTGACGCAGGGTGTTGGTATCGTAGTGCATGCCGGCTGGCGGCATGATGCGAATCGTGTGGAACTCGGCGGCGTCCTTGAAGGTTGGCTCGCCCTTTTCGTTTTTGATTTCGGTGAAGCGGGGAATCACGCCGCCGCCGTAACCGATCACGCCAACCGTGCCGCCCTTCCAGTAGCCCTTGCGGGTTTTGTAGGAATGCTCAAGGTGACCGAGCACATCGACGACGTAATCCTTGTCCTTGGCGAGACGCTTTAAACCCGTCACAAAACTCGGCCAGGGACCTTTTTCGAGTTCGTCAAGTAAGGGGGTTGCATGAGGCTGTTTGGCCATGTTGTCTCCTTTATTTGTGGCTGTTGGGGAACTGATCGCGTGGCGTGCGCTCAGCGCCGGATTGCTGAGCATTGTCGGATTGATCCGGTCGGTACGCCATACTTCCGGAGGGTAGATTAACCCGTTTCGAGGGGTTAAGTGAACCTACCCACAAGGGTTAGATTCCCTCACTCCCACCAGGGAATGGTCACTTGCGGCTTGCGATGCGATAGTCTATCCCCATCTGTCGGCGAGTGGCATCCCCGGGTCTGCTGGCGTTTATTGGCTGGCCGCCTGAATGTTCTAAAACTGCCTTGCGACCCATACTATCGTGGACAATAAAATTATTAGCCTGGACAAGTTCCGTGTTCCCATCGGCAATCAGGAGATCGAACTGCAGCAGTTCGAATTTCAGGGGGGGGGCATGCCCATGCTGCGCCTGCGCATCCGCGAGGGAACCCGGTTTACCATTTTCGATATCGACCCGCTGACGGCCGGACGCTGGGCCGAAGTTATGGCCGTATGGTCGAAGCAGCAGTTGGCCGCGACTGGTGAGCCGCGCGATGGATGCGCCCATGACTGACACAACCAACCCGGCGGAACAATTTGTCGATCTGCAGTTTGCCCTGCAGGGCTATGCGGTTCCTCATGAGTACATTGACACCCTCTGGGCGGAGGTGCGCGACATTCTGCCCTGGATGGAAACCGACGCACTGGCGGGCTTGCACCTTTTGTCGGGACTCAGTCCCGGCGAGGGCGAATGGTATATCTCGGGCCGCACGCGCCTGGCTTTGCGTCTGGCTCGCCAGCAGGTCGGCCTGGCCAGCGCAGCACTGTCGGGCGCCCATCTGCAACTGGGCGCCCACAAGGTCGAGGTGGGCGTCGCCAGTGTGCGCGAGTTGGCGCATACCGCCGTTCTTTACGCCCGGTTCGTTACTTTTACCACCACCACCCCGGCACGCCCTGCCGACGAACCGATGAGCGAGGCCGATTTTCAGGCGCTCTGCCAGCAACAGTTGACGGCAATGGGCCTGGCGCCTCGACTGATCTGCGGCAAGGCGCAACGCGCGCAGACTGCCGCCGGCGCTCTGCATGGATTCAGCCTCATGCTGGCCGGACTCGGCGCCGACGCCACCCGGCAAATACAACGGCATGGGCTTGGCGGCGAACGCAAGCGCGGCTGCGGAATTTTTGTTCCCCACAAATCAATGGCCGCCGTGGGAACGTTAGAATAATCACCCGAATTCGCTTTTTTACAGTCCAACCCACAATCAAAGGAGGAGCCCATGAGCTACGTCATCGATGGTGTTGAAAAAGAGGCAGACAGCTACAACTATCTGCTGGAGCCGGATTTCAGCGACGAGGCAGTGCAGGTCATCGCCGCCGCAGATGGCATCCAGCTAACCGACGATCACCTGAAAGTCGTCAATTTCCTGCGCGAAAAATACAAGGAAGAGGGCCATACCCCGAACCTGCGCAACCTGATCAAGGGTCTGCAGGACGAGGGCGACATGCCGCATGCCGACAGCGCGCTTTTGTTCGAGTTGTTCCCTGATGGCGGCGCCGCCAAACAGGGTTGCCGCGTGGCCGGCCTGCCGCAGCCCAAAGGCAAAGGTGGCTATTGATTTATCCGCAAAAGTCGGCGCTGGCTGGACGGCGGCAGCTGCCGGTAGCTTGAGATGGCAATAAAGATCCGCTCCCGCTTTCACGCCGGCCAGCCCCGCTCTCCCGCGGAACTGGCTGGCGTCGCGGCGGTTTTGTCCTGGAAACTGGCCATCGAAGCCATCAAGCGCATGCGCCAGGCCGATTACGATATTGACATCGGCCGCCCGTATTTCGACTTCATCTGCGAATTCGTGGTGTTTCTGGCGCAGTCGGCGGATCGCATCGCCTTCCGCGACCTCACTGCGGATGATCGCGTCGCGTTCACTACCGCGCTCGCCAAAAAACTGGCCGAAATGGTCGAGGAAAACAGCGACCGGCTATTGGGCGCGGCGCCGCCCGGCGAAACGGCGCGTCATTTTCTTGACCTGTTCAACCGGCGCGGCGCCGATTACGCCGAATTCGGCTACGGCGAGGACGGCCCGGACTTTGGCTTCAAGCGTTATTTTGCCGCCTGCCTGCGCGAAGGCTTGCCGGAAAAGGACAAGCTGTGGGCCGTCGATCAAGCCATGGACATCGAGGCGCCAGAAGCTCTGAAGACCTTGGAAAAAACTCTGGCTGGACTGTTTCACCCAGCCACCTGACAAAAGTCGGCGCTGGCGGGACGGCGATAGCCGAAACGCCGCCAACACGGGGACGGCGCCCGGAACGCAGAAGGAAAGAACATGCCAGGCTGTTTCGATCTTGCCGATGAGCAAGCCTATGCGCGGTGGCGCGAACAAAAGTTTGATACCGCGCCGCGGCGTCTGAACGATATCGTCGTTGAAATCAACGACCCACGCGCACTGCAGCCGGCCGAGCGCCAACGGATTGTCGACCTGAACGCCCGCTGCAACATGGCGATTTATGTTGGCAAGACTGGCGCCGATCCGGACAAACAGATACCGCGCAAGCTCGGCAGCCAGCTTGGACTAACGCGCATCGACAGCCACTGGCTCACCGATGACGATGCCATTTCACCGATCTCGGTGAGCGGAACAGCCGCGCGCGGCGAGCGCAAGGGATTCATTCCCTACACGGACAAGCCGATCAAGTGGCACACCGACGGCTACTACAACCCGCCCGAGCGCACGATTCGCGGCCTGCTGTTGCATTGCGTGCAAAGCGCCGCGGCCGGGGGCGCAAACCAGTTGCTTGACCACGAAATCGCCTACATTCTGCTCCGCGACGAAAACCCGGATTTCATTCGCGCCCTGACGGCGGTGGATGCCATGACCATCCCCCCGCGGATGGACGAGACAGCCGTGGCGCACCAAGCACAGGTGGCGCGCCCGGCGCAACCCGGCCCAGTTTTTTCTGTCGACGCCGCCGGCTTCCTGCACATGCGCTACACGGCGCGCAGCATCAGCATTCTCTGGCGCGCCGACCCGCTGACCCAGGCTGCCGTTGCCGCATTGACGCGCCTCCTCGCGACGCCAACGGCATGGACGCTGCACGGCCGGCTGGAGCCGGGCATGGGACTGGTCTGCAACAACGTGCTGCACGACCGCGGCGGTTTTACCGAAACGCCCGCCCAACGCCGCCTGCTCTACCGGGCGCGCTATTACGACCGGGTAGCGGCAAGCTGAAGCGCATGCCGATATAATCGCGGCAGGTTCATTCAAACCTGTCTCGCGCCAATGGCACAACTCACGCTGGAACTTGAACGCAGGCTGACCACCGCCGTCGAGCGCATGCCCGCCTTTCCGAAAAGCGTGCAGGTGATTCTGGAAATGACGCGCGACATCAACTGCCGGCCCAAGGATTTGGTCGGTGTCATCGAGAAAGACCCGGTGATGACCGTGAAGATTTTGCGCGTCATCAACTCGGCCTACTACGGCCTCCCCAACAAGATCACCTCGGTGGGCCAGTCGGTCGTCTATCTGGGCATCAACACCATCAAAAACCTGGCGCTGTCGTTTGCCGCCGTGGGCATTCTGCCCCGCTTCAACACGACCGGCTTCGATATCCAGCGTTACCTGCTGCACTCGCTGTCGGTGGCATCGGTGGCGCGCCTGCTGTGTGAAAAATATGCGCGCAGCGAGGTCGATCCGGGCGATTGCTACATCGCCGGGCTGCTGCACGACTTCGGCAAGGTGGTGTTTGCCCAGTTCATGGTCGGCGAATTCATGAAGGCGCTGGCGATTACCGTCGACTCCGGCAAGCCGCTTTATGAGGCGGAGATCGAGGTCATCGGCGCCGATCATGCCTTTGTCGGCGCGCTGCTGGCCAAGAAATGGAAATTTGCCAAGCCCCTCGTCAACTGCATTCGCGATCATCATGCCGCCGCCGCGGAGCCTTCCGCGATGCTCGATTGCTTGCGCATGGCTGATGCCATCTGCCGCAAACACGCTTTCGGCGATGTCGGCAATCCCTGGCGGGAAGAAGAACTGGCAACACTACCGACTCGCTTTGGCGACGATATCGAAGCGATCATCGCGGCACTGGGCGACTTGCAAAAAATCGTCGATGATGCCCAAGCTTTCGCGCAGATCGGCACGGAAAAGTGAGGAAGCAACCATGAAAGTCAAAATGTGGGGCGTCCGTGGCTCGATCCCTTCACCAGGGCCGCACACGGTGCGCCATGGCGGCAACACCACCTGCATCGAGGTGCGCACCGACGATGACAGTCTCATCATCCTCGACGCCGGCACGGGCATCTTCCCGCTGGCGCAAACCCTGCTCGCGCGCCTGCCCGTGACCGCGAACATTTTCATCACCCACACGCACTGGGATCACATTCAGGGGCTGCCCTTCTTTGTCCCGCTGTACATTCCGGGCAATACCGTGCGCATCCACGGCGCCTACGATCTCGTCGCCATGAAGGGCATCGAGCAGATCATGGACGTGCAGATGCAGTACGCTTATTTCCCGATTCGCCAGGCAGAATTGCGCGCCGCCATCAAGTATGAAACGCTCACCGTGGGCACGCCGGTCGCCGTCGGCGATGCCACCGTGACGCCCGTGCTGCTCAACCATCCGGTCCCCAACCTGGGCTACCGCGTTGCCTGCAATGGGCGCGCGATATTCTTCACCGGCGACCATGAACCCTTGGGCAACATCTACACACCCGACGACTCCGAATACGCCAACTATCAGGCGATGATCGACCACCGCCATGTCGAACTGGACGCCGCACTCGGCCAACTGGATCTGCTGATCTGCGATACCGCCTACACCCTGGCCGAATATCCGGCCAAGATCGGCTGGGGACATGGCAGCTTCGATCATGCCATGGAGATGGCGCAACGCATTGGCGCCAAGCGGCTGATTTGCACCCATCACGAACCGACGCGCGGCGACGATGAACTGGAAAAAGTCTTCGCTGAAGCCGTGAGTCGCCATCCGGAACCCGGCTGCGAAGTCATGCTGGCACGCGAGGGCCTGGAAATCCTGATTTAAGCGCCGAGGCCGTCCAGCTCGCGATTGGCCAGGGCGATTTGGCTGTCCAGTCGTTGCGCCATCTCTTGCAACAGGTCGCGCCCCTGGCGCTCGGCAACCCGTGCGGCGGCAAAGAGTTCGTAAAGCTTCGAACCATAGATCTGATCGAGCAGCGCGCTGATGGCGGCCAGGCGCTGACGGATTTTTGCCGCTTCGGCTGCCAGCGCCTCGGCGGCCGCGAAAGTCGGCGCTGGCAAGACGGCGCCAGATAGCGGCTGATGCGCACCCGCTTGCCCTTCGAGCCACAACGCGAATACCTCATCCAGGCCGCCGACGTCACCGGCGCGGTAGGCGCGATTGGCCTCGCTCATCAACTGGGTGCGCCAGGCGCGGTCTGCTTCGTTGTCGGCGCGGTCTGGATGGATTTTTTGCGCGAGCTGGCGAAAGCGTTTTTTCAGGTCGTTGCTAGGCTTGAACGCCTGCTCCGTCGAGGGTTCGCCACTGGCGTAAGCCGTTCTTTCGCGGCGCGACTGCTCGGCGCGCGTCCCCGCCTGGCGGGCGGCCCGATCGAGGACCGGGTCGTCGGGGCTGCGCTGCATCCTGGCTTGCGCCAGGTCGGCCTGAATCCGGTCCAACTCGGCCATCCGCCCGGCGACCAGCGCGTGGTAACGCTCGGTGAAGCGCGCCAGTTCGCCTTGCGCCGTGGCAAGTTCGAGCTCCATTTCCGCCAGTTCCTGGCCCAGCACTTCAATTTCGGCGGAAAGACGCATGGCTTCATCCATCACGACCAGGCCGCCAAAGCCACTAAGGCCACCAAGGCCGCTGACCGGCCCGGCGGCAAGCATCAAAGTGCAACTGGCGCCCGGCCAAGGCGCGCGGACTTGATCCGGCAGTTGAGCGGACTGAATCAGCATCACCCAGTCGGCGGGCGCCGCAAGGCGTTCGGCCAGCGCCCACGGGCCAATCCGCACTGGGAACAGACTGCCGATTGCCGCTGGCGGTGCTTCGCGGTCAAGGCCGCGCGCACTCCAGGCCAGACTGCTGCGCCACAGCCCATCATCCGTCCGCAACCGGGCGCGCATGGCAGCCCAGGCCGGGCCTTCGCTATCCTCGGCCGCGCGCGTCAAACGACTTTTCAGGAGCGCCAGCGTGGCGCGCAGGGCGATGCCGCCGGCGTAATCGGCGCCCGGCAGTACCAGGCAGAGCGGACGCAGGCGCAGGTCGAGGGCATTCGAGATGTCGGGCAGCCAGGCATCGTCGGCGGTGACGATCCAGAGCGTGCGGTCGCGCGCCAGCGCCTCGGCAGCCAGCGCGGCAAGCGCCGTGACGGTTATGGAGGGATCAACTGGAGCGCCGATTTCGATAAAAGCCCCCCCCGAAAACTCCGCTGCGCGGTGTTCTCCCCCCAGGGGGCCAAGAAACACTTGGGGCGGCCCGGCGTGTTTCTTGAAAGTCGGCGCTGAGGAGACGGCAGAATGTGCAGCAAACTGCCTGAGCCAAGCATCAACGGTAGTCGCGATATCCGGGGCGGAATCCATCCGGTCATTGTATGCGCCCGGCCTTGCCCGATATTTCGATTCAAGCGGCGACAAGAAGGGGGAAAGCACTGTTTTTCCGCATTGCCATCGGCCATGGCCGCTCCCGCTTCGTAGTAAAGTGCGCACTCTTGCTAGCCATGTCCGGGAGGACTGCCCGTGTTTTCAATCATTCAGGCTGCCGGTTGGCCCATCTGGTTTCTGCTGCTGACTTCCGTCATTGCCGTCGCACTCATCATCGAGCGCGGCACGGCACTGCGGCGCGCCAAGATCGTGCCATCCGGCCTGTTGCAAAGCGCCATTGCCGAATATCGCCGCACGGGTATCACGGAAGAATTTCTGGCCCGCCTGAACGCCCACTCGCCACTGGGCCGCATCCTGGCGGCGGGCCTGAAGAACGACCGGAGTTCCCGCGAGGTGATGAAGGATGCCATCGAGGAAGCCGGACGCGGCGTGGCGCACGAACTCGAACGTTTCCTCACCAGCCTCGGAACTATCGCCTCAATGGCCCCTTTGATGGGCCTGTTCGGCACCATCGTCGGCATGATCGAGATTTTCGGCTCGGCCACGGGCGTCGGCCACAATCCGCAGCAGCTTGCGCATGGCATTTCCATCGCGCTCTACAACACCGGCTTCGGCCTGATCATCGCCATTCCGGCGATGATCGCCTACCGCCATTTCCGCGCCTTCGTCGATAGCTGCGTGATCGAAATGGAGTTGCAGGCCTTGAAACTGATCGAGTTGGTTCACGGAGAACGTCGGTGAATTTTCAGCGCGGCCGCCAACGCGCCGAACCGGAGATCAACCTGATCCCGATGATCGACGTGTTCCTGGTGATCCTGATTTTTCTCATGGTCACCACGACCTATTCCAAGTTCGCCGGTCTCGAAATCAATCTGCCGACGGCGGACGCCCAGGCGCAGCAGGACAAGACCAACGACATCGATGTCGTCGTGACGGCCACCGGCAATGTGCTGATCAACAAGCTGCCGGTGAGCGGCGGCGTCGAGGCAATCGGCGTGGCGCTGCGCCGCGCCGCCGAGGGCGCGCGCGAGCCAATCATCATCATCAACGCCGACGCCAAGGCCACGCACCAGAGCGTCATCGACGTCATGCAGGCGGCCAGAAACGTCGGCCTTTCACATATCTCCTTTGCCACCCAGCAATCGCAGCGTTGATGTGTTAACGGGGATCTGGCGGACGCGCGGGTTTGCCGCGCTGGCGTTGTTGCCAATCGGTCTGCTGTTCGCCCTGCTGTCAAGCCTGCGCCGCGCCGCCTATCGACTGGGCCTGATTGCGTCCGTGCGTCTGCCGGTGCCGGTGATCGTCATTGGCAATATCATCGCTGGCGGCGCCGGCAAGACGCCATTGACGCTCTGGCTTGCGCAGCAACTGGCCGCTCTTGGACGCAAGCCGGGCATTGTCAGTCGCGGCTATGGCGGCGGCGGCAACGCGGCGCGAAAAGTCGGTGCTGGCGCGACGGCGTCCGACGTCGGCGACGAACCTTTGCTGCTGGCGCGGCGCAGCCATTGCCCGGTGTACATCGGCGTCGATCGGGTGGCGGCGGCGCGAGCTTTGTTGGCCGCGCATCCCGAATGCGACCTGATTCTTTGCGACGATGGCCTGCAACATTACACCCTGGCGCGCACGCTTGAAATTGCCGTGATCGACCGACGCGGCCTGATGAATGGCTGGCCGCTGCCGGCGGGGCCGTTGCGCGAACCGAAGGGTCGATTGAAGGAAGTCGACGCGCTGGTGCTGAATGGCGCCGCAACCGCACCGGTTGCGGATGTACCCGTATTCAGGATGCGGCTGGAAGGCGGGCGTTTTTATCGTCTCGACGAGCCAACCGTCACCTGCGCGGCGAGTGACCTGGCCGGGCGCCGACTGCACGCCGTGGCCGGCATCGGCGAGCCGCAACGCTTCTTCGATCACCTGGCCGGGTTGGGCCTCCACTGTGAAACCCACGCCTTTCCCGACCATCACTGTTACACCCGCGCCGATTTTGCTTTCGCCGACGATGCCATCCTGCTGACGGAAAAGGACGCGCTAAAATGCGCCGGCCTGACCCCGCTGCCGATCTGGGTGCTGCCGGTCACCGCCCGCATCGAACCCGACCTCGCCCGTTTTGTACTGGAGAAAATCGATGGACCCGCGTCTGCTTGAAATCCTCGTCTGCCCGCTGTGCAAGGGCCCGCTCGACTACCGCAAGCCGCAGGGGGAACTCGTCTGCAAGGCCTGCCGGCTCGCCTATCCGGTCAAGGATGACATCCCGGTCATGCTCGAAGACGAAGCGCGCCAACTCGCCGCGACGGAAGAGTAAGCCCGTGTCGTTTCGCGTCGTCATTCCCGCCCGCTACGCCTCGACGCGCCTGCCCGGCAAGCCGCTCGCCGACATCGCCGGCAAGCCGCTGGTGGTGCGCGTGGCTGAAGCGGCGCAAAAGAGCGGCGCGGCGGAAGTCATCGTCGCCACCGATGACGCGCGGGTGCGTGACGCCGTTGCCGCACACGGCCATGCAGTAACGCTGACACGCGCCGATCATCCGAGCGGCACCGACCGGATTGCCGAGGTGGCGCGGCAGTTTGGCTGGAGCGACGACGCCATCGTCGTCAATCTGCAAGGCGACGAGCCGCTGATCGATCCGGCCAGCGTCGCCGCCGTGGCGCGGGCGCTGGAAAACGATGGCGCGGCCGCCATGGCCACCGCCGCGCATGCGATTACCGACCTGGCCGAATTCATGAACCCCAACATCGTCAAGGTGGTGACCGCGGCAAGCGGGCGCGCCCTGTATTTTTCACGCGCGCCGATTCCATGGCATCGTGACGGTTTTGCAGCGCAGCACGAAAATTTTCCGCTGAATTTTGTCGCCCGCCGACACATCGGTCTGTATGCCTATCGCGTAAGCTTTCTGCACCGCTATGGTGCGCTTGACCCGGCACCCATCGAGCAATGGGAAGCGCTGGAGCAGTTGCGCGCACTCTGGCACGGCTTCCCCATTCAGGTCATCGACTATCCCCACCCCCCCGCACCCGGGGTCGACACCCCCGCCGATCTGGCGCGCGTGCGCGCCATTTTTGCTGCACCGCACTAATCAGGGCGGCTATCCTTTAATAGATAAAATCTAGCGGAATTCCCGCCAGAAGTGGGAGAATCGCCCGGTTTTGCAGATAGCCATCGCTAACTGACGACAACAGAGGAGACACGCAATGCGTTTGATTTTATTGGGCCCACCCGGCGCCGGCAAAGGCACTCAGGCCAACTTCATCAAGGAAAAGTTCGGCATTCCGCAAATTTCCACCGGCGACATGCTGCGCGCCGCGGTCAAGGCGGGCACCCCGCTGGGCGTTGAAGCCAAGAAGATCATGGATGCCGGTGGCCTGGTGCGCGACGACATCATCATCGGCCTCGTCAAGGATCGCCTGAAAGAAGCCGACTGCCAGAACGGCTATATGTTCGACGGTTTCCCCCGCACCATTCCGCAGGCGGACGCGATGAAGGATGCTGGCGTGGCCATCGATTTCGTACTCGAGATCGACGTGCCGGATACCGAGATCGTCGGTCGCATGAGCGGCCGTCGCGTGCATATCGCCTCGGGCCGCACCTATCACGTCAAATTCAATCCGCCCAAAGCCGAAGGCAAGGACGACGCCACCGGCGAAGCGCTGATCCAGCGTGACGACGACCGCGAAGAAGTCGTGCTGAAGCGCCTTGAGGTTTATCACCAGCAGACCGAGGCACTGGTCGGCTACTACACCCAGTGGGCCGAAAGCGGCGCCGCCGGTGCACCCAAGTACCGCAAGATCAATGGCATGGGCAAGGTCGAGGCTATTCGCGACAATGCCTTCTCCGCTCTGAAGTAAGCACCGGGAGAACGTATTCATGGCAGCCAAGAAGATTAACGCCTTCTACGCACAATCGGGCGGCGTGACAGCCGTCATCAACGCCTCGGCCTGCGGCGTGATTGAGACTGCGCGCCAGCACAAGGATCGGATTGGCAAGGTCTATGCCGGCCGGAACGGCATTATCGGCGCGCTGACCGAGGATCTGATCGACACCAGCAAGGAGTCCGCCACGGCGATTGCCGGATTGCGCCACACGCCTTCCGGCGCCTTTGGTTCCTGCCGTTACAAGCTGAAGAGCCTGGAAGCCAACAAGCGCGAGTACGACCGTCTGATCGAGGTGTTCAAGGCGCACAACATCGGCTATTTCTTCTACAACGGTGGCGGCGATTCCGCCGACACCTGCCTGAAGATGTCGCAGTTGGGCAAGGCCATGGGCTACCCGTTGCAGGCCATCCATGTGCCGAAGACGGTCGATAACGACCTGCCGATCACGGACAACTGTCCCGGCTTTGGTTCCGTTGCCAAGTACATCGCCGTCTCCACGCTGGAGGCGACCTACGACGTGCGCTCGATGGCCAAAACTTCGACCAAGGTGTTCGTGCTCGAAGTGATGGGGCGGCACGCCGGCTGGATCGCCGCCGCTGGCGCGATGGCCTCGACCGAAGCTACCGAGCTGCCGATCGTCGTGCTGTTCCCCGAGGTGCTCTTCGATCAGAAGAAGTTTCTCGCCAGGGTCGACGCGCTGGTCAAGAAATTCGGCTACTGCACCATCGTCGTCTCCGAGGGTTGTCACTATCCGGACGGAAAATTCCTCGCCGAGCAGGGTACGCGTGACGCCTTCGGCCATGCCCAGTTGGGTGGCGCCGCGCCGGTGGTCGCCAACATGGTCAAGGATGCGCTGGGTCACAAGTTCCACTGGGGCGTCGCCGACTACCTGCAACGCGCGGCACGCCACATCGCATCGAAGACCGACGTCGATCAGGCCTATGCCGTGGGCAAGGCAGCGGTCGAGTTCGCCCTCCAGGGCCACAACTCGGTCATGCCGGCAATCGAGCGGACGTCGAACCAGCCTTACAAATGGAAGATTGGCATGGCGCCGCTGGCCAAGGTGGCCAACGTCGAGAAGATGATGCCCAAGAGCTTCATCACCAAGGATGGTTTCGGCATCACCGCCAAGTGTCGCGAATATCTCGCGCCGCTGATGAAGGGCGAGGACTATCCGCCTTACGGCGCCGATGGTTTGCCAAAGTATGTAACGTTGAAAAACGTTGCTGTCACCAAAAAGCTGTCGGAGTTCAAGCTTTAATCAGGGTTCAGTTTTAATTCACCATAATTTTTTTTGGGAACAGGGGGGTCTATGTCATGTCAGAAGGTCTGATTTTCGCGTTGGTCTGTGCCGTTGGCGCTATTGCCTACGGTCTAATTTCTACCCAGTGGATTCTTGGACTGGCGACCGGTAACGACCGGATGCGGGAAATCTCCGCAGCCATTCAAGAGGGTGCGCAAGCCTACCTCAAGCGCCAATACGCCACCATCAGCGTGGTTGGTGCAGTACTGGCGGTGCTGATCTGGATTTTCCTGGGCACCCACACAGCGGTCGGCTTCATCCTCGGCGCGGTATTGTCGGGCCTGGCCGGTTTCATTGGCATGAACGTTTCCGTGCGCGCCAACGTGCGTACCGCCGAAGCGGCCAAGCATGGCATCAACGCCGCGCTTAACGTCGCCTTCAGGGGCGGCGCCATCACCGGCATGCTGGTGGTTGGCCTCGGCCTCCTTGGCGTCGCCGGTTTCTACGCCTACCTCAAGGCGACCACTGCGGCCGACGTCCCGATGGCCACGCTCCTGCATCCGCTGATCGGTCTGGGCTTCGGTTCCTCGCTGATCTCGATCTTTGCGCGACTGGGCGGCGGCATCTTCACCAAGGGCGCTGACGTTGGCGCCGACCTGGTGGGCAAAGTCGAAGCCGGCATTCCCGAAGACGACCCCCGCAACCCCGCCGTGATCGCCGACAACGTCGGTGACAACGTCGGCGACTGCGCCGGCATGGCCGCCGACCTGTTCGAGACCTATGCGGTGACCACGGTCGCCACCATGGTTCTGGCGGCGATCTTCTTCCGCGAGCAGCC
>JAUXWU010000203.1 GCA_030680085.1 Rhodocyclaceae bacterium
ACCCGAGGCATCATCATGATCGACAAAGACCCAACTGCTTATAGCTGGCTGACCTACCTGTGGGTGACCGGCCTGGCCGCCTGGGGCGGCTTTGTGAGATTCTATAGCAAGGTCACGGCGGGGGATGCCGAGGCATTCAACTTCCACGAACTCATCGGCGAGCTGGTTACCAGCGCCTTTGCGGGGCTGATCACCTTCTGGCTGTGCGAGGCGGCGCAGATTCAGCCGCTGGTCACGGCCGCGCTGGTCGGCATCTCCGGCCATATGGGCAGCCGGGCGATCTACCAGCTTGAGCATTTTGCCAAGACGAAGTTTGGAGGGCATCATGACAACCAGAAATAATGAGCCGCTCGAGCACCTCCTGGCCGAAATCATCCGCCGCGAGGGTGGCTACGTGAACCACCCCGCCGACCGGGGCGGTGCGACGAACTTTGGCGTTACTGCGCAGACCTTGGGCGGCTGGCGCAAGCTCGGACGAGCGGCGACGGTGGATGAAGTCAAGGCGCTGACCGAGGCGGAAGCCAGGGCGATCTATCGGCAGCAATACATCACGGCACCGGGCTTCGAGACGATCACCCATCCGGCGCTGCTGAACCTGCTGGTCGATAGCGCCGTGCATTCCGGGCCGAAGCGGGCTGTGCAGTGGTTGCAGATGGCGCTGGGTGTTGCGGCTGCCGATGGTGTGATCGGCACCAGGACGCGTGCGGCCATCGCGGCAGCCGATCAGGAAACGCTCTATCGCAAGGTGCTGGCCCAGCGGCTGCGCCATCTCGGGCGGCTGATCACCGATGATCCGAAACAGGCCGCATTTGCGGCGGGCTGGATGAACCGCATGGCGGAGTTTGTGGAGGCGTAAACGCAGCGGCAAGGTTGTCGGTTCGCGGCAATGGAGGAAAGCGGCAGATTTGCCGGTTTCCACACCGCCGTTTATTTCACTCAAGATGGCGGCAGATTGGCCGCGAGCAACAGGGTGCGCAAATTTGCGCATCCACAGGTTTGAACGAATACCCCCCGATTTCACTGCCTACACGGTGGTGGAGTCGGGGGTTTTTTGCGTTGGGGGATGCGAAAGTATGGATCAATCAAATCGTCGGTAAATATTGACAACTACCGACTATATGAAATAATGCGCTGATGAAAGATACCAGTGCGCCCATCCTCGATCTTGCTCGTCGCCAAGGACTGATCCGTCCTCGCGACGTGGAGGCGTGCGGTTTTTCTCGAATGGCGCTGAGCGGGCTAGCGCATCAAGGCAAGCTGACTCGGCTCTCTCGCGGTCTGTACGCCCTGCCAGATCGGCCGGTATCCGAGCACGCCACGCTGGCCGAGCTCGCCAGCAAACATCCGAGTGTGCAGGTGTGCCTGCTGTCGGCACTGCAGTTTCACGGCCTGACCACTCAATCGCCCTTCGAGGTCTGGGTGGCCATCGCCAACAAGGCGCGCGCCCCCAAGATGGACTACCCACCGCTGCGCATCGTGCGTTTCAGCGGCGACGCGCTGAGCGACGGTGTGGAGGAGCACGTCGTCGAAGGCGTCACGGTGCGCGTGACGAGCGTGGCCAAGACCGTTGCTGATTGCTTCAAGTACCGTAACAAGATCGGTCTGGATGTCGCCCTTGAAGCTCTGCGCGAAGCCTGGAATTCCAAGCGTGTAAAGATGGATGAACTGTGGCACTGCGCGCAGGTTTGCCGGGTAGCCAACGTAATGCGCCCCTACCTGGATGGGATGACGTGATCGGTCGCAATATCGCTGCCTCGGTGCGGGCCAAGCTGCTCAACAAAGCGCGTGCAGAAAATCGCGACTTCACTCTGGTGCTTACGCGCTATGCGCTGGAGCGACTGCTGTACCGACTGAGTATCTCCGAGCACGCCGAGCACTTTCTTCTCAAGGGTGCGCTGCTGTTCGATCTTTGGTTCGATGTGCCACTGCGACCGACACGGGATATGGATCTGCTTGGTTTCGGCCTTGCCGAGGAACCACACCTGATTGCCGCGTTCTCGGATTTATGCGCGCTGGAGGTCGAGGACGGCATTCGCTTCGATGCACAAAGCATTCGTGCCGGGGAGATTCGCAAGGAATCCAACTACGCCGGCATCCGCGTCACCCTGCTGGGCTGGATCGATGGGGCGCGCTGTCCCATCCAGGTTGATGTGGGCTATGGCGATGCGGTGACGCCCGCAGCTGAAGCCGTGGAATATCCGGTGATGCTGGACGAGTTTCCGGCACCCAAGCTCAGGGTCTATCCACGCTACACCGTCGTCGCAGAAAAGCTCGAAGCCATGATTACCCTCGGGGTGGCCAACAGCCGGATGAAGGATTACTTCGATCTGTGGGTGCTGGCCAAGCACAGCGATTTTGATGGGGAGGTGCTGCGCCAAGCCATCGGCGCCACGCTGTCGCGCCGAGGTACAGATGCGCCGCCCGATGTCCCCTTTGGGCTGACCGATACCTTTGCCAGCGATGCGCAGAAGCAGATGCAGTGGCAAGGTTTCCTGAAGAAAAATCGGCTTGAGGCGTTATCGCTCGGTCAGGTCGTGCTCGACTTGCGCGAATTCCTGATGCCACCGTTGACTGCAGTGGCACCTGACACGTCACTCGGTAAGTCGTGGAAACGTGAGATCGGTTGGCAGGAGACCAGTTGACGTCACGCTACCACCACCACCCGCACCCCGCACTTCACCACCCCCGCACGTCGTCCCACCAACTCCCCCACCACATTCACCGCCTCGAGCAACGCCCCGGGCGACAGATGAGCATAGCGCATCGTCACCTTCGGATCGTAATGCCCGAGCAACTTCTGCACCTCGTAGAGCGAGCGCCCGGCATTCACCAGAAAACTCGCATAACTGTGCCGCAGGTCATGCAACCGCACCTCCGCCAGTCCCACCTTCTTCCGAATCGAATCCCAGGCGCAAAAGATCGACACCGGCGGCTTCTTCGTCCTCGGATTGAAGAACACCCACGGGATATCCTCCCGTCGTGGCAGCGAACGCAACAACTCGATGGCCGCATCCGACAACGGGATGTAGCGCGGCTTCTTGGACTTCGAGCGCGCCGCCGGCACCGTCAGCAAGCGCCGATTGAAATCGATCTCATCCCAACGCGCATCCAGCACCTCGCGCTTCCTTGCCCCGGTATAGAGCAACAGCCGGATCACCTGACCCACCTGAACATTGCGGTTGGTATCGAGCTCATCAAACAGCCGCCCCACTTCCTCCTGCGACAGATACCGCTCCCGCGCCCCGTTATCCTCAAACGGCTCCACGCCGACACAAGGATTGCCGGTAGTCGGCAGAATGTCCCAGCGAATCGCACAGTTGTAAATAAAGCGCATCAGCACCAGCATCCGGTTGCAGGTACCCGCCGCGTAACCCTTCTCCTTCACCGCATGATGAAACGCCACCACATCAGAACGGGTGACACGGTTCATGCGCAACTCGGCAAACACCGGCAGCAGATGATTGCGCAACATGATCTCATCCGTCTTCCAACTGCGCTTCCTTGTTTTGGCATACGGCAGATAGCGTTCGGCGACGAAGGTGCCAAAGCTCGGCACATCCCGAAAGCGGTGGCTCTCCAGCTTCGGGTCACCACCCTCGGCCACCATCTGCCGCATCTTGTGCGCCTTCGCCCGCGCATCTGCCAGTGACACCTCGTCGGCCCGGCCAACCCGGTGCATCCGCACCTTGGCCGACGCATCGCGATAACGGAAGTAATACGTCATTCCGCCGCTGGCGCGATGCTCCAGCAAGAACCCCTTGATCTCCGTATCGAAGTAACTCACCGCCCCGGAAGCGGGCTCGCGACATGGCAGCGTGGCCATGAACTCGGCGGAAAGTGCTTGTGCTGGCATCGTCTATCTCATTCAACAATTGAAGGCCATACTACGATACAATGCGCCCGTAAAGACATAAAAAGCATCCAAACAAATAGATATAGTTGCCATAGAGAAGGAGTCGATCATGATCGACGGAAGACAAGTCAGGGCCGCACGGGCGATGCTGGGGTGGAGCCGGGAAGAACTCCTCGCCGCCGCCGGCATCTCGATGTCGGCCCTGTTGCGCATGGAGGGCGCGCTGGCCGACAGCCGCAGCTCCACCCTCAACAAGGTGGTCAAGGCGCTCAATCAGGCCGGCATTGAGTTCGTCACCCGGGAGGACGGCGGGATCGGCGTGGTGTTGAGGGCGGGGCAGACAAGGCCATCGTCACAGGGCTGATCGTTTGAGACAATGCGGAATTACGCCTAGATGACTTTGCCCACATGGTAACCACGACCGCTTATTACACGGATTCACGCTACCGCGCCTATCCTGGGGACGGTTACGACGGCGTGGTGCGTGTCAGTTTTGGCGGCTACTACGCCACAGGTACGCTGCTGTTCGATGGCCGTGCCATTCTGACGGCGGCCCATTTATTTGAGGGACGGACCGGGACTGCCAGCGTGACCTTCGAAACGCGCAGCGGTACGCAAACCCTGAGCACCACCAAAATCCTCCAGCACCCAGGCTACGACGCGCAGAGCAACAACGACATGGCGATTGTCTGGCTGTCGGGAACAGCACCGATGGCGGCCAATCGTTACGACATCTACCGCGACAGCGACGAGGTCGGACAGGCCTTCACGCTGTCGGGATATGGCCGAACCGGCACGGGAAGCACTGGCGCAACCAGCAGCGATACCGCCACTCCCATCAGACTCAAGGCCGCTAACCAGTTTGACGCCGATGGGGCCACACTCAAGAGTTACCTCGGATCGGGGATGACCTGGGCGCCGCTGGCGGGCACGCAACTGATCGCTGACTTCGACAATGGCACCTCCACCAACGATGCGCTGGGACGGTTGATCTATCGTAGCGATCTCGGGCAAGGCTTGAACGAAGGCCTGATTGCCCAGGGTGACAGCGGTGGCCCAGCATTCATTCAGAACAAGATTGCCGGCGTGGCCAGCTACACGAGTAGCCTTAGCCGCAATGGAGCTGAGCCCGATATCGACACCATTGCTAACAGCAGCTTCGGTGAAATCGCTGCCTGGCAGCGGGTGAGTGCCTACCAACAATGGATCGACCAGAGTCTGCGCGCCAACTATCCGAATGCACCTACCAAGCCAGAGGACGTCAAGAGGGAGGTCGCCGAGGGCAACAACGGCACCAGCTACGCCTACTTCCTGCTGCAGTTCACGGGCGTGCGCAGTGACCCGAATCAGATTCTGAGTGTGGACTACGCCACCCGTGACGGAACCGCATTGGCCGACAGTGACTACCTGGCCGTCAGTGGAACACTCAATCTTTACCCCAACGAGAACCAGGCAGTCATCCCGGTGGAAATCATTGGCGACACCACGCCAGAGCCCAGCGAGTATTTCTACTTGGACGTATTCAACCCGGTGGGTGGCAGCTTTGGGTACGGAGTAGTCAAGCTGACTGCCGTGCGCACGATCCTCGATGACGATGGTTGGTTCGGATAAATCAAAGGCACAAAACCCGCCGCAACCGCCACAATGAGATGACCATCAGGTCAAGCTGAAGAGCAACAAAAGCCGCCCAAGTCGCAACAAAGGGTGGCTTTTATGCTTATTGAATCATGGTTGGTAGGAAGTTGGTATGTCGGATTGGCTCTAAAACACCTCTATATAGGTAGGGAGCGCGTCTAACTCTTTGAAAAGACGCAATAAATAACGCAAGAGAGTGAAAGTCTGCCTCTTGCGGTATGAAGTGGGTCGGAAGTTGGCGTTTTTTCTGCTAAAAAATTCGCGTAACTCTTTGAAAGATAAAGGAGTAGGGTGGTAGCGTATTATTACGCTCACTACTGGTATGGATAACTTCACCGGTGGCGCCGGCAACGAAACCTTCGACGCTAGCCGTGTCATCACGGGGGGGCAGGCCTTCAACTCCCTGAACAACTCCGACCAGATCGACGGCGGTGTCGGCACCGACACACTGTTTGTCCAGATGAGCGAAAACCTGAACATCACCCCGAACTCTGTGAAGAACGTTGAGGTGTTGTCGGTCGAATTGATGAGTAACAACGCACTAACCCTGAGCATGATCAACGGCGACGCGACCATCGCCACGGTCAAGTCCAATAATGCTGCGAACATTCTGACCGTCGATAACCTTCAGGGCAAGATCACCGCCCTGGAGATCGGCACCACGGCGGCAAGCACCACAGTGAACGTCAAGGCGTCGGCCTTGTCGGGCACCACGGATGCCCTTGATCTCAAACTGACCAACGTCACCGCCGGCACCGTCACCGTCGCCCCGACCGCGGCAGGCAGCGGCTACGAGACCATCACCATCGACTCCCAGGGATCGGTGGCCAACGTCCTCACCGCCCTCGACGACGGTGCTGGCACCTCGCTGACCACGGTTAATGTCAAGGGCAGCAACGACCTGACGCTGCCGTTGACCCCGACGACCGTCACTACCGTGGATGCCAGCGCGCTCACCGGCAAGCTCACGCTGACCGTTGCGGGCGGCAATACTCAGAACATGACCATCAAGGGCGGCACGGCCAATGATGTCATCAATATGAGCGGCACCTACACCACCGCTGACACCATCAATGGCGGCGATGGTACCGACCGTCTGACGCTGACCAATGCGGAGGCGATTGCAGCAACCACGACGCAGACCGGAGTCACCAACGTGGAAGTCATCGGCTTGTCCGACGGCATCAACGGCGCGGTCGATGTAAGCAAGTTTGGCGCGACCGGCCTGCGTCAAGGCGCAAACATGGTGGGAGCCGGCACGGTCACCTATGCGGCGGGCAGCGGCAACACCCTGGACCTGCAAACGTTCGTCTCAGGCGGCAACAACTTGATCGCCACGATCTCGGGCACGGCAACCACGGATGTTCTGGGTGTCACCATGGGCAGCACGACTGCGGGTAATACGTTTGGCGCAGGTACGGTGACGATCAACGGCGCGGAGACGGTAAACCTGCTGTCGCAAGGGGGCGCCAACTCCTTTGGCGCTGCCTTCACCATCACCGATACGGCGGCCAACCAGGCGCTGGTCATCACCGGCAACCAGAACATCACCTTCACCGTCGCGGTGCGCGCGGATGCCATCAATGCCTCCGGCATGACGGGTACGGCCGCTCTAGTACTGACCGGCGGCACCGGCACCACCGCGACCACCATTACCGGCACAGGCAATGCCGATACCCTGAACGGCTCGACCCTCGGAGACATCATCAACGGCGGGGCGGGGGCGGACACCATTGCCAACGTCATTACCGGCACCAACAGCACTGCGGCGGACGTGCTGACGGGCGGGCTGGGCTTCGACACCTTCATCCTGCGTGGCGACCTGGCATCCGGCACGGTGGCAACCATTATCAACCAGGCGGCGCAGATCACCGACTTTACCGTGGGCTCCAGCGCAACGACGACGGATATTTTGTCGCTGTCCGCAACCGTTGCCAACTATAGCGGTGGCAATGCCTTCCATGCGGGGATTGCTGCGGCTACTGCGGTTGCTGCGGGCGCCACCATCATCCAGACCGTTGCCCAAAACGCTGCTGCAGCTGCTTTGGTAGCGGGTACTGACCTGATCAAGCTGACCACGGGCGTGGCCACTGCCGGCTTAACGTTCCAAGTAGCGTTCAATAACGCGATCGGGACGGGCACGGTGACCGGGCTGGGCGCTAGCACCGATGCACTGTTTACGATGTACGACACCACCAACGGCATGATGCTGGTGGGTCTGGTCGATGCTGCCGGCACCACCAACACCATCGTTGAAACTGCCGACGTCGTGACGCTGATTGGCTCGGTGACCATGACCGCAGCGGATTATGCTTCGTTCTCCAGCGCTAACTTCTCGCTCACGGCAGCATAAAAAAGTAATCAATAATAGGGAGCAGACCACGTTTAATTTGGTGTAGCCCCTAGCCCTCAGCCCACCGAGGGTGCAACAACTCAAAACCCCGTCTCTCACAAGGAGGCGGGGTTTCACCGTTTACGGGACAATGTCGCTTTGTTGCGTCTCGCCAGCGACGACTTTTACCGGACACTCCATGCCCAACTACCAACCCGTTACCGTCGCCCAACATGCCGAGAAGCGTTGGCAGCGCTACACGAACTACGCCCATGCCGCCGGCGATGCCATTGCCCCGCTGGTGGTGCAGGAACTGCAAAAGGCCATACTTTCGCTGCCTATTGCCTTTGTGCCGCAAGGGGAGCGCTATCTTCTCGTTGCCGTGCTGGGCCTGGCGGATGGCAAGAACCTCTTTATCGCCCCGGACGGCCGCTGGCTGGCAGGCTACACCCCTGCCGCCTTGCGCGGCTATCCCTTCGCTCTGGCCAATACCGAAGACGGCCAGCAGGTGTTGTGCGTCGATGCCGACAGCCCCTTGGTCGGCACAGACGGCGAAGCCTTCTTCAACGCGGATGGCACCCCCAGCCAGCCAGTGAGCGATGTGCTGAACTTCCTCTCTCAGGTCGCCAACAACCGCGCGGCAACGGAGCGACTGTGCGATTTGCTGCAACAGCACCAGATCATCCAGCCCTGGCCCATCAAGGTGCAGAGCGAAACCGGCGAGTACGCCGTGGCGGGGCTTTACCGTATCGATGAAGCCGCACTGAACCAGTTGCCCGCCGAGGCCTTCATCGAACTGCGCGACAACGGTGCGCTGGTGTTGGCCTACTGCCAACTGCTTTCCATGCAGCACCTGCCGATGTTGGGTAATCTCGCGCAACTGCACACGCAAGCGGTGCAGCAGGCCACGCCGTCGACCACGCCCCAAGGCGATCTCGACCTTGAGTTTCTCAACAACAGCGGCACGATCAGTTTCGGCAATCTGCATTGAACCTGTGATACGGGCAGCAACGCAGTTGGCCCAAGCCGGCCGCTTCCCCGAGATGCTGGCGGCGAAGGTGTTGCCGGGGCGAGGCGATTGACCGTTAACAAAACAGTTGACGCAAAATCTTCACGTCCCCTACAATCGCCGTTAATCAATCACGCAACTGTTAACGGTCATGGGCTTCGGCACCTTCATCCGAGAGAAACGCGAACGGGCCAATGTGCCGATGAACGAGTTCGCCCGCAGCTTGGGGATTTCGCCGGCTTACTGGTCACGCATCGAGCGCGAACTGGAAAAGCCGCCCAAGGATGATCTGATCACCAAGGCCGCCGCAACCTTGGGGCTCAACCCCGACGAAGCCTTCATCGAGGCCAGCCGCCTGCCCCCCGATATGCAGAAAGACGTCAGCACGGTTGTCCGCCTGTATCGCAAAACGCTGGGATATCCTGTCCCCAAGCCGAAAATCCAACTGGGAGTTTCCGTATGACAAACTTGCAAATACTGGTGGGCCAACACCAGGCGAAAGCTGCCCAAATGGCCGCTCAGCCTGTCGATTGGGACAAGCGCAAGAGCAAGTGGCTGTCTGTCCTGCAGGCGTTGATTGACCAGATACGTGCATCGCTGATTTCCGCTGGTGTATCAGCTGAACAAATCGTGGTTACGCGGCATGGCCTCACCGAGGAGACCTTGGGTAGCTATCAGGCGCCTGGTCTTAAGGCCCAAATTGGTACCGTGACTGTGGAGTTTTTGCCGATCGGTAGCGTCATCATTGGCGGCTATGGACGTGTCGATGTCACAGGCCCACGCGGGGAGGTCAAACTGATTGCCGAGGATGCGCAGTCCTTCCATGATCCAGAGGACAAAACGCCATCCTATGAGCGTGAATGGGTGTGGTCTGCCTATCCGGATAAATCCCGCCGAAGCGGTTTTTGCTTGGACGACGAAGGTCTAGCCAAGGTGATGGAATTGGTGCTCGGAAGCGCATGACATCTCTGGTATTTCCGGACATCGATGGGGCAGAGCGCTGGTATGTCGCGGCAAAAGATGGTGTGCTCGGGCTGCGCGAGGCAATTCGCTGCGGGGCCAAGTTAAGCGAAGACACGTTCGATGAATTGTTCGGCCTGACTCAGGCCGAATGGCGAGCTTATTACCGCCAACAATCCACAAGGCACGAGATGTTTGCAACCCTGGCGTTGTTTGCTGCGTGTGAAGGCGGTATTCGTCGAGATTTCGAGTGGCGCAGCAATGGTGGGTTCGGGCAGATACATCAAGAGCGTTTTCGCAAAATTCGCCAACAGGTCAGAAAAGAGCACGTCGCGCTGGGCAGCATTCTCGATGGCTGGATCAGCGCCGAGAGAAGCAACGCATGGCTTCAGAAGCGCATGGCTGGATTGGCGGAACTCTTCCGGCAGAGAAACGATCTGGCGCACGGTCGCATCTCGGGAGGTGTTGCATTCGAGCCGGTGTATGACCGTCTGTGCGTGATACGGGAAAAGTGGCGCGATGCGGTGGATGACTTTCGAGGGTATTGAGTTCGAACCAGAACAACCCGCCACCACCGCGCTTTGATCCAGCCGTAAATGCGGCCCGATCTTTTCCCAACCGCTCAAGCTTCACGCCCGATCCCGGCTCTGTCATAATTTCGCCATTCAAAAAAGACAAAAAGGCAGAGCAAACATGGCGAAATCCTTCAAAAACGGCGTCTCCCTGCATCGTCTGCTGGAAGCTTCACCGCTGGACGCTTTGCAAGCATTTCTCGCCGCCGTCGATGAGGGCCAATACGCCGCCATTTTCAGCGATGTGCCATGGCCGTCGGCCATTGATGAAGACAGTAACAAGGC
>JAUXWU010000211.1 GCA_030680085.1 Rhodocyclaceae bacterium
ACAAGTTGATTGCCCGCGAACTGGACATCATGGAAGGCACCGTCAAGGTGCATGTGCGGAATCTCCTGAAGAAACTGAAGTTCCGCTCGCGCGTCGAAGCGGCGGTGTGGGCCGTCGCCAATCAGATCAGTTAAGCGCGGCGCTCCGAAAGCAACTTTTTCAGACCGGCCGCGTCCAGAATCTGGATGTGTTTCTGGTGCACCGAGATCAGGCCTTCTTCGTGAAAACGCGAGAAGGCGCGGCTGACGGTTTCCAGCTTGAGGCCGAGATAGGAGCCGATTTCGTTGCGGGTCATGCGCAGGTTGAACTCGGTGGGTGAATAGCCGCGCGCGGTGAAGCGCTGCGAGAGGTTCAGCAGAAACGCGGCGAGCCGCTCCTCGGCGCGCATGACGCCCAGCAGCATCATCACGCCGTGATCGCGGACGATCTCGCGGCTCATCATCTTGTGGAAATGGTGCTGCAGGGCACTGATTTCGCGCGAGTAGTTTTCAAGGTCGGCAAAGGGGATGACACAAACCTCGCTGTCTTCCAGGGCGACGGCGTTGCAGGTGTGTTTTTCCGAGCCGATGCCATCCATGCCGAGTATTTCGCCCGCCATCTGGAAGCCGGTGACCTGTTCGCGGCCGTCTTCCAGCAATACATCGGTTTTGAAAAACCCGGTTTTGATGGCGTAGATCGCCTCGAAGGAGTCGCCGCCACGATACAGGTGTTGGCCGCGCTGGATGCGCCGCCGCACTTCCACCAGTTGGTCGATCTGGCCGATCTCGTCTCCGCTCAAGCCCATCGGCAGGCACAGTTCGCGCAGGTTGCACTGCGAGCAGGCCTCGCGCAATTCTGTTTGCAAATTCGGCACGGCGATGGGAATTATCTGGGCGCGCATCGGTTTATGCCGGATGGAATGGCGGGAGCTTTGATCTGTGTCAACGTGAAGTGGCCCGGCTTGCTGCATTCTGCACAACCGGTGCGGCGCGGTTTGTTGCCGTTTGTTTTCACTATCGCCATTCTCCAGTCGTGAGCCATTATCAAGAACTGATTTTCGATCCGCAGATCATCCGTCGCTTTGACGTCAGCGGTCCACGCTACACGTCCTATCCGACGGCCGACCGCTTCGTCGAGGCCTTCGATGCCGCAGCCTATCGCTCGTGGCTGCAACGGCGCACGATCGGCGGGATTGGCCGCGCGCTGTCATTATACTTTCACATCCCGTTCTGCAACACCATCTGCTATTACTGCGCCTGCAACAAGATCATCACCAAGGATCACGGGCGCTCGGCCAAGTATCTGAAATACCTGGGCAAGGAAATGGCGCTGCAGTCGGCCGCGCTCGATGGCCCGCACGACGTCGTGCAACTGCACTGGGGCGGCGGCACGCCCACCTTCCTGTCGCAGGACGAAATGCGCCAATTGATGGAGATGACGCGGCAATATTTTCGCCTGTTGCCGGACGGCGAATATTCCATCGAGGTCGACCCGCGCAAGGTGGATCGCGAAACCGTCCAGCTGCTCGCCGAGCTGGGTTTCAATCGCATGAGCGTCGGCGTGCAGGATTTCGATCCGCGCGTGCAGCAGGCGGTGAACCGCATTCAGAGCCTGGAAGAGACTCAACTGGTCATTGAGGCCGCGCGCGAGTTCGGCTTCAAGGGGATCTCAGTCGATCTGATCTACGGCCTACCCAAACAGAATGTCATCAGCTTCAACCATACGCTCGACGAGATCATCAAGCTCGCGCCGGACCGGCTGTCGATCTACAACTACGCCCATCTTCCGGGGCTGGCCAAGCCGCAGCGGCGCATCAACGAGAGTGAACTGCCGAGTCCCGACGCCAAGTTGCAGATCGTGCAACTGTGCATCCGCCGACTGACCGATGCCGGCTATGTCTTCATCGGCATGGACCACTTTGCCAAGCCCGACGACGAGCTCGCCATTGCCCAGCGCCAGGGCCGGTTGCACCGCAATTTCCAGGGTTATTCGACGCATGCCGAGGCCGATCTGCTGGCCTTCGGCGTTTCGGCCATCGGCAAGGTCGGGCCCAGCTACTGCCAGAATTACCGCACCCTCGACGAGTATTACGACGCGCTTGATCGTGGCGAACTGCCGGTGATGCGCGGCCTCGAGCTCAGCGCCGACGATCTGTTGCGCCGCTCGATCATTCAGGCGCTGATGTGCCACTTCGAGCTGTCCATCGAATCCATCGAAATCGCCCATCTGATCGACTTCAAATCCTACTTTGCCGCCGAACTCAGTGATTTGGCCGAGATGGAGCAGGCGGGGCTCCTGACCATCGACGACCAGTGGATTACCGTCGAGCCCAAGGGCCGGATTCTGGTGCGCGTCATTGCGATGGTGTTCGACCGCTACCTGCGCGCCGACCGCGAGCGCGTGCGTTACTCCAAGGTCATTTGAGCCGCCGCCAAAAGTCGGCGCTGGCGAGACGGCGATAGCGGCGTGGATAACGCTTTCCTGGCCCTGTTTATCGTCGGTCTGCTCGGCGGCGGTCACTGCGCCGGCATGTGCGGCGGCATCGTCGGTGCGCTGAGCCTGCAAGCGCCGCAGGGCAGGGCGTCAGTGACACTGCATCTGGCCTACAACGGCGGTCGCATCGCGAGCTACGCGCTGGCCGGGTTGCTCGCGGGCCTGCTCGGCCAGGTGGTCGGCAACCTGATGCCAATGCAGCATGGTCTCTATCTGTTCGCCAGCCTGATGCTGATCGCGCTGGGCCTTTATCTGCTGGGCATGACGCAGCTGCTCGCGCCGGTCGAACGCGGCGGGCAGGCGCTCTGGAAGCGCATCCAGCCGCTGACGCGCCGCTTCCTGCCAGTGCAGGGCGTTGCCCAGGCACTGCCGCTGGGGCTGCTCTGGGGCTGGCTGCCCTGCGGCTTGGTGTATAGCGCACTTGCCACGGCGCTGGCCAGCGGTTCGGCCGGGCAGGGTGCCCTGCTGATGCTGGCTTTTGGTCTGGGCACCTTGCCAAACCTGCTGTTGGCCGGGTTGCTGCTCGCACGCTTTCGCCGTTTCGCCCAAGCCCGCGCGACGCGTGTGGTTTCTGGCGTTCTCGTGTTGACCTACGGGATAATCGGCCTGATCAATTTCTGGCGCGGATGAGAATGGAAGAGCAGAACGCTACTTGCGAGACAGTCGAACTTGCCATCGGCGGCATGACCTGTGCGGCCTGTTCGGCGCGCATCGAGCGGCAGCTCAACAAGCTGCCGGGCGTCGAGGCGGTGGTGAATCTGCCCGCCGAGCGCGCGCAGATCCGTTTCGATCCGGCACAGATCGATGTCGACCGGCTGATTGCCACCATCGTCAAGACCGGCTTCACCGCCACACCATCCAGCGCGGATACGCGCGGCGAAGAGAAGCAGCGCAAGGAGGCCGCCTATCGGGCCGAGGTGCGCCGCTTCTGGATTGCGCTGGCGCTGACCCTGCCGCTGATTGCCCAGATGCCTTTCATGCTGGGCGTGGATGGCCATGTCGATGTCCTGCCGCGCTGGCTGCAGTTCGCGCTGGCGACGCCCGTGCAGTTCTGGATCGGCTGGCGTTTTTACGTCGGCGGCTTGAATGCGATACGCGGCGGCAGCGGCAACATGGATGTGCTGGTGGCGCTTGGCACCACGATGGCCTGGGGCTACAGCACGGTGGTGCTGTTCTTCGCCCTGACGCACCAGCATGTTTATTTCGAAGCCTCGGCCACCGTCATCACGCTGGTGCTGCTGGGCAAGATTCTCGAAGCGCGCGCGAAAGCCAAAACATCGGCGGCCATCGAATCGCTGATGAAGTTGCAGCCGCAGACCGCGTTCGTCGAACGTGGGGAGCAGATTGTCGAACTGCCCGTGGCCAGCCTGATTCCGGGTGATGTGATCGTGGTGCGGCCGGGCGAGGCGGTGCCGGTCGATGGCACGGTGCTGTCGGGCAACTCCAGCGCCAACGAGGCCATGCTGACCGGTGAAAGCCTGCCGGTGGCGAAAGCTGCGGGTAACAAGGTATTCGCGGCGACGGTGAATGGCGACGGCCTGTTGCGCTGCCAGGCCACCGGCGTCGGTGCGCATACGCTCCTGGCCGGCATCATCCGGCTGGTCGAGCAGGCGCAAGGCTCGAAAGCGCCGGTGCAACGGCTTGTCGACCAGGTGGCCGCCATCTTCGTTCCGGTGGTGACGGCGATTGCGCTGGTCACCTTCATCGCGTGGTGGGCGCTGGCCGGCGACTTCACCCAGGCGCTGGTGAACGCGGTCGCCGTGCTGGTAATCGCCTGTCCCTGCGCGCTGGGCCTGGCGACGCCGACGGCGATCATGGTCGGGACGGGGCTGGGCGCGAAGGCCGGCATCCTGATCAAGAACGCGCAGGCGCTGGAACTGGCGGAAAAAATCAGTGTGCTGGTTGTCGACAAGACCGGCACATTGACTCAGGGCAAGCCGGTCGTTACCGACATTATGAAAGTCGGCGCTGGCAGGACGGCGGCAGACATCCTGAAACTGGCCGCCAGCCTCGAACAGGGTTCGACCCACCCGCTCGCCGCCGCGCTGGTTGCCGCCGCAAAATTGCAAGGCTTGACCCTCGAAACGCCGCAGGAGGTGCTGTCCACACCGGGCAAAGGCTTGACTGGCAGGGTGGCTGGCCAGACGATCCGTGTCGGTTCGCCCAAGTGGATGAGCGAGCAGGGCCTGGCCCTGCCCGACATGGCTGCGCTGACCGGCAAGAGCATTGTTGCCGTGGCGATGGAAGATGAAGTCATCGGCCTGATCGGTGTCGCCGACCCGCTGCGCGAAACCTCGCGTTCCGCCATTGCCCGCCTCAAGCAAATGGGCGTCGAGGTGGTGATGTTGACCGGCGACAATCCAGCCACGGCTGCCGCCATCGCGGCAGAGGCCGGCGTGACGCGCTATGAGGCCGAAGTGTTGCCGGGCGATAAGGCCGCGCATGTCGCCGCGCTCAAGTCGGCCGGCAACCATGCACCCAAATGCGTCGGCATGGCGGGCGATGGCATCAACGACGCGCCGGCATTGGCGGCGGCCGATGTCTCCTTCGCGATGGGCGCGGGCGCCGACGTGGCGATGGAAGCCGCCGATGTGACTCTCATGCGCGACGATCTCAACGGCGTCGCCGACGCCATCTCGCTGTCGCGCGCGACACTGGCAAAAATACGCCAGAACCTGTTCTGGGCCTTCATCTACAATGTGCTCGGCATCCCGCTGGCGGCGCTGGGTTTCCTCAATCCGGTCGTGGCCGGCGCGGCGATGGCCATGAGTTCGGTGTCGGTGGTGAGCAATTCGCTGCTGTTGAAGCGCTGGAGGGCTGGCGCGTGACAATCTTGAACATCCACTAATCGAGTGGTAAAGTAAGGAATCCTTACTTTGAGAGTTTGCCATGTTGGCCAAAGTTACCGCAAAAAACCAGCTGACCTTGCCCAAGGCCATTACCCAGGCCATTGGGCCGGTGGATTATTTCGAGGTCGACACCCAGGATGGACGCATTGTGCTGACGCCCGTGCGGATTCAGCGGGCTGACGCAGTGCGCGCCAAGCTTGTCGAACTGGGTATCAGTGAAGAGGATGTGACCAAGGCCGTGGCATGGGCGCGGACATAAAACTGCCGCCACGGGTCGTGTTCGACACCAATGTCGTCGTTTCCGCCCTGTTGTTCGCTGGCGGCCGACTCGCGCCGCTGCGTCGGCTCTGGCCGGTTGGCGCCTGCCTGCCGCTGGTGGCGAAAGTCACGGTTGAAGAACTGCTGCGCGTACTTGCCTACCCGAAGTTCAAACTTTCAGTCGCCGAGCGAGAGTGTCTGCTCGCCGATTACCTGCCGTATTGTGAAGTGGTTCGGCTGCCGGCGCGGCTGCCACGGCTGCCTGCCTGCCGCGATGTCTGCGACATGCCTTTCCTGCATCTCGCAGTGGCGGGCAAGGCGGATTTTCTTGTCACGGGCGACGCGGATCTGCTCGAACTTGCCGGACAGTTGCACTGTGCCATCGTGCGGCCGGAGGTGTTCATGACCAATTTGAAAAGGAGCTGAAATGGAAACAACGACGATCAAGGTGGATGGCATGTCCTGCGGCGGCTGCACCGCCAGCGTGACCAAGGTGCTGAGCGAAACCCCCGGCGTGGCGAAGGCAGACGTAACGCTGACACCGGGCCAGGCAGTGGTGGAATTCGACCCGGCCAGGGTGACGCGCGCGGCGCTGTGCGCGGCCATCGACGACGCCGGCTTCGAGGCAAGCTGATGAAGCAGGCAGACCTGCCCTCTGAATGGGAAATGTGAGGGCATGGCCACGCTGAAAATCGCCGTTGCCCAAATCAATTGCACGGTGGGTGATGTGGCCGGTAATGCCGCGCGCATCCTCGCCGCGGCGGAAAATGCAAAAACGCTGGGTGCCGATCTGTTGCTGACGCCGGAGCTGGCACTGTGCGGCTATCCGCCGGAAGACCTGCTGCTGCGCCCGGATTTTTATCGTGCCTGCGCGCGCGAACTGCTGGCGCTGGCAGAACGGCTGCCGCTGCCGGCCATCGTGGGCCATCCAGAGGCGCAGGATAAAGCGCGTTACAACGCCGCCTCGCTGCTGCGCAACGGACGCATCGAGGCGACCTACCGCAAGCGCCGTCTGCCGACTTACGAGGTGTTCGACGAGGCGCGCTATTTCAAGGCCGGCACCGAGCCGGGCGTCTTCGAGATCAATGGCGTGCGCTGTGGTGTGAATATCTGCGCCGATGTTTGGGAGCCGGAACCGGCACAACGGGCGCGGGAAGCGGGTGCCGAGGTGCTGCTGGTGCTGAATGCCTCGCCCTACCATATGAACAAACAGGCGACGCGTCACGCGACCTTGAGAAAGCGCGTGCAGGAAACCGGGGTCGCGGCGATTTATGCCAACCTGGTGGGTGGGCAGGACGAACTGGTGTTCGACGGCGCTTCATTCGTGCTCGATGCAACGGGGCAACTGACGCATCAACTGCCGGCATACACCGAAGCGCTGACCATTGTCGAGATTCAGGACGGTCAGATTCTGCCGGGCGAACTGGCGCCAGCGCAGAGCTGCGAGGCCGCGGTGTATGACGCACTGGTGCTCGGCGTCTCCGACTATCTCGGCAAGAACGGTTTCCCCGGCGTCCTCATCGGTCTGTCGGGCGGCATCGACTCGGCCCTGACGCTGGCCATCGCGGTCGACGCACTGGGGGCGGAGCGGGTGCGTGCGGTGATGATGCCCTCGCCCTGGACGGCGCAAATGAGCATCGACGATTCGCGTGAAATGGTGCGGCGACTCGGCGTGCAATACGACGAGATTCCGATTGCCGCGGCGATGGAACAATTCGCCGTCCTGCTGGCGCCGACTTTTGCCCCATTGGGCGAAAAACCCGCCTGGGACACCACCGACGAAAATCTGCAGGCGCGCATTCGCGGCATGCTGCTGATGGCGATCTCCAATCGCACCGGCCGACTGGTGCTGACCACCGGCAACAAGAGCGAGATGGCGGTCGGTTACGCCACGCTGTATGGCGACATGGCGGGCGGCTTTGCGGTCATCAAGGACGTGTTCAAGACCTTCGTCTATCGGCTGGCCCACTACCGCAATACTCTGTCGGAGGTCATACCGGCCAACATCATCGAACGCGCCCCCTCGGCCGAGCTCAAGCCCGGCCAGCTTGATCAGGACAGCCTGCCGCCCTATGCCGTGCTCGATGCGATTATCGAGGCCTATATGGAACGCGACCAGAGTCCGAGGGAGATTATCGCCAGCGGTCTCCCCGAGGCCGATGTGAAGCGTGTGGTGGGCCTGCTCAAGAAGAACGAATACAAACGCCGCCAGGCGCCACCGGGCATTCGCGTCAGCCGGCGCGCCTTTGGCAAGGACTGGCGTTATCCGATAACATCCCGCTATCCCGATGAACTGAACTGAGCGAATGGAGCTGAAGCAATGAAGAAAATCGAAGCCATCATCAAGCCATTCAAACTCGACGAAGTGCGCGAGGCGCTGTCGGAAGTGGGTGTTTCCGGTCTGACCGTCACCGAGGTCAAGGGCTTCGGGCGCCAGAAGGGCCACACCGAGCTCTATCGCGGCGCCGAATACGTCGTCGATTTCCTGCCCAAGATCAAGATCGAACTGGTGGTCGCCGACGCGACCGTCGAGACCGCCATTGACGCCATCATCAAGGCCGCCCGCACCGGCAAGATCGGCGACGGCAAGATTTTCGTCACACCGGTCGAGCAGATCGTGCGCATTCGCACCGGCGAGACGGACGAAGCGGCTATTTGACTCTCGGCTTGCCAGGCACCGCGTTGCGGGCGAAAAAAAGCCCTGGCGAGCCAGGGCAAAGATCGTTTCAAAAATATCTACTTATTTCGCGAACGGCGTCGGACGCGGGGTCTTGTCGCTGGACGGCGGCAGGATCGGCAGCTTGAAGTTTGGCTGGTCGCCGGTCAGCGTCTTCAGGAAGGCGACGACCTTGGCGTT
>JAUXWU010000212.1 GCA_030680085.1 Rhodocyclaceae bacterium
ACCTTGGGCAGAAAATCAACGACGTATTCCGCGCCACGGTAAAGCTCTGTGTGCCCCTTCTGCCGGCCGAAGCCCATGACTTCGGTGACCGAGATGCCCTGCACGCCGACGGCGGCGAGAGCTTCACGCACCTCGTCAAGCTTGAACGGCTTGATGATGGCGGTAACGAGTTTCATGATGCGCGCTCCTTAAAAAGTCTTGCCGAAGGTCAGCAGCAGGCGGCCCTTGCCGGCATCGTAGCCGTCAGTGGTGCCAGCCTTGACAAAGCAGTAGGCATCGACCGCTCCGCAATCGGCCTTCGCATTGGTGGTCGAGTAAGCCGCGCCCAGCACGCCGAAGCCGAGATCCTTGCTCACGCCGACCTTGTAATCGGAATAGGAGGCGTTGCTGTTGCCCTTGACCTTCTGGTGGCCGAGGTGGCCGTTGATGCCCCAGCCGTCGCCCAGATCGTAGGCGGCGTTCAGTTCCAGATAACCGGAGCCGCTGGTCTTGCTGCCGTCGCTGGTCTTCGTCCAGCCGAACAGGCTGCCGGTGGAGTGTGAATACTTGACGGTCAGCCACTTGTAACTCAGCGCGCCATACACCTCGGTGGTATCGGGTTTGGCCGCGCCGGTCGGCTTGCCACTGCCGGGATAGTTGTAGGTCAGCACACCCACGTCGTAGCCGAAATCCTCGGTGATGCTGCCCTTGTAACCGCCATAGACGTCGAGTTCGAGGCTGGCGCTGGCACCGGCGGTGCCATCATTGATCCAGGAGATGTTCGAACCCCACACGCCGGCATACAGGCCGCTGCCATGCGCGTAGTCGAGGCCGCCCTGCAAGGCCGGCTTGCCACGGGTCTGGGCGATGCCGCGATACAAATATTCGGAGGCCAGGGTGAGGTTACCGGTGAAGGCATGCTCGGGCGTGGCGGGTGCATCGGCAGCCACGGCGAACAGGGGAGCGGCGAGGGTGATGGCGACGGCGATCAGCTTCTTGTTCATGTAAGTCTCCAGAGTGGTTGCTGATTAAAAAGGTTTGAGCAAACGACTAAAAGCACTTAACGTGCCAGACATTCTTATATGTTTTGATTCATAAGCTTGCCGTTAATGCCGCTTAATGTGTGGCGAATGCATGCACCGCCTTGATCCGCATTGGGCATTCAATGCACCATAATGGCGCATGCCATGCAGGCACAGCCGGTGCTACACTCGAACGCTCCTGTCCGGACATTCCATTGCCATGCTCGATCGCAAGTTTCTCGAAAACATCAGTGCCCAGATTTCCGCCGCGCTGGCCGCCAGCCCCGCCGCCGACATCGAAAAAAACCTGCGCGCCCTGCTCGTCGCGCAGTTCGCCAAGCTTGATCTGGTCACGCGCGAGGATTTCGAGATTCAGAAAGAACTGCTCGCCCGCGGCGAGGCCCGGCTGGCGGCGCTGGAAGCCAAACTGGCCGAACTCGAAGCCCGGCGGCAGCCGTAACGCAACAAAGCGCCGTCCCGCCAGCGCCGACTTTTGTTGAGACAACGCACAACGCAGGCCACACGCACTCGTAAACGTCATTGGGAGAAAAGATGAGTCTTTCGTCATTGGAAATATGCGCTGGCGCGGGCGGCCAAGCCCTCGGCCTGGAGCAGGCAGGTTTTGATCACGTCAGCCTGGTGGAACTTGACGCCGCCGCCTGCCAGACCCTGCGCATCAATCGCCCGCACTGGCGGGTCACGGAAGGTGATCTGCACCACTACACCGCCGAAAAATGGCAAGGGATTGAACTTCTGGCTGGCGGGGTGCCTTGTCCGCCTTTCTCGAAGGCGGGGAAGCAGCTTGGCAACGAAGATGCGCGCGACCTCTTCCCGCAGGCTCTTCGATTGGTTGAAGAGTGCCGCCCGCAAGCCGTCATGCTCGAAAATGTTCGCGGACTGCTTGATTCCGTGTTCGACGCCTACCGCGCAAAACTAATCGCTGACTTGAAAAAACTGGGTTATGTCGCCGAATGGCGTTTGCTGAACGCCAGTGATTTTGGCGTGCCGCAGTTGCGCCCAAGGGTAGTTTTCGTGGCGTTGAAGAGCCATGCCGCGGAATATTTCAATTGGCCGACAGCATCCATCGCACCGCCGCCAACCGTCGGTGTGGCCTTGTTCGATCTCATGTCCGCCAATGGTTGGCGCGCGGCGGAGCAATGGCGCGAGAGAGCCTGCGATATTGCCCCAACGTTGGTGGGCGGCAGCAAGAAGCATGGCGGCCCCGACCTGGGTCCGACTCGCGCCAAAAAGGCATGGGCATCGCTCGGCGTGGATGGCATGGGTATTGCCAATGCCGCGCCGGAAGAAGACTTTGTCGGCATGCCGCGCCTGACCGTGCGCATGGCCGCGCGCATCCAGGGGTTTCCCGATCACTGGCAGTTCAGCGGCAAAAAAACCGCCGCCTATCGGCAAATTGGCAATGCGTTTCCCCCGCCCGTCGCCTGCGCTGTTGGTACGCAAATCCAGGCCGCGCTGAATGCCGCCGCTAAACCAAAACTAAAACGAGCGTAGATATGGCAAAAGAAAAAATACCCAGAGGCGGCGCGCGAGGAAGACTCCGCGCACATTTTCTGGCAAATATCGGACGGATCATGGATGCCGATGAATTGCGCGCCGTCGCGGACAACCAGTCAGAATGGGCGCGCCGGATTCGCGAGCTGCGCACCGAGGAAGGGTATTTGATCCTCACACATAATGACCGCAGCGAGCTGAAACCTGGCCAATATCTGCTGGCGACCCCGAAACCGCAACCCGCCTTCGAGCGTGCAATTTCAAAAGAAACCCGCGCCTACGTCCTTGATCGCAACGGCTTTACCTGCCAAATGTGCGGTGCAGTGGCCGGGGAGCCGCATCCTTACGACTCAACCCGAAAAACACGACTGCATATCGGGCATATAACCGACAAGAGCAAGGGCGGAGGTGACGATTCCGCCAACCTGCGGGCGATTTGCTCGGTCTGCAATGAAGGTGCTCAAAATGCCACGCTGATACGTCCCGATCTGAAACAGCTACTGATCCAGATTCGTCGGGCGAATTCGGCAGACCAGTTGGACGCGCTCAGATGGCTGATTGCCAAGTTCCCGAAGCAGGCGGCCGAGGAATCCGCCGCCAGCCATAAATGTCCCTCGCCGTCCTGAGAAGCCGCGCACTGGCCGGCCTGAATGCCCCGGAAGTGGCGGTCGAGGTGCATCTGGCCAACGGCCTGCCCACCTTCACGCTGGTCGGGCTGCCGGAAACCGAGGTCAAGGAATCGCGCGACCGCGTGCGCGCCGCCTTGCTGAACAGCGGCTTTGAATTTCCCGCGCGGCGCATCACCGTCAATCTGGCGCCGGCCGATCTGCCCAAGGAATCCGGCCGTCTCGACCTGCCGATCGCGCTCGGCATTTTGGTCGCCTCGGGCCAGATCAAGGCTCCGGCGCTTGATCAACACGAATTTGCCGGCGAGCTGTCGCTGTCGGGCGAACTGCGCCCGGTGCGCGGCGCGCTGGCGATGTGCCTGTCGGCCGCCGGTGCCGGCCGCGCCTTCGTGCTGCCGACCGCCTGCGCCGACGAGGCGGCGCTGGTGGCCCGCGCCACCATTTTGCCGGCGCGCTCGCTGCTCGATGTTTGCGCTCACCTGACCGGCGCCCTGCCGCTGGTGCCGCATGTTGCCGCCGTCCCGCCAGCGCCGACTTTTGGGCCCGACTTGGCCGAGGTGCGGGGCCAGGCGCCCGCCAAACGTGCGCTCGAAGTCGCGGCGGCCGGTGGCCACAGCATCTTGATGAGCGGCCCGCCGGGTTCGGGCAAGTCGATGCTGGCGCAGCGCCTGCCCGGCCTGCTGCCGCCGATGACCGAAACCGAGGCGCTGGAGAGCGCCGCCGTGCATTCGCTGGCCGGCAGTTTTGCCATCGACCGCTGGGCGCAACGGCCCTTCCAGGCCCCCCACCACTCGGCTTCGGCACCAGCGCTGGTGGGCGGCGGCGGGATACCGCGTCCCGGCGAAATCTCGCTCGCCCATCACGGCGTTTTGTTTTTGGACGAGTTGCCCGAATTCGAGCGCCGCGTGCTCGAAGCGCTGCGCGAGCCGCTCGAAACCGGCCACATCCGCATCGCCCGCGCCCTCCGCCGCGCCGAGTTTCCGGCGCGCTTTCAACTGGTGGCGGCGATGAATCCCTGTCCCTGCGGCTGGCTCGGCCACGGCAACGGCAAGTGCCGCTGCACGCCCGACCAGATCGCGCGTTATCGCGGCAAGCTCTCCGGCCCGCTGCTCGACCGCATTGATTTGATGATCGAAGTGCCGGCCGTCACCGAAGCGGAACTGACCGGCCGCGCCGCTGGCGAATCATCAGCGCAGGTGCGCGCAAGGGTCGCCGCCGCGCGGGAACGCCAGATTATCCGGCAGGGCAAGCCCAATGCCGCGCTGACCCCCAATGAGATCGAGCAGCACTGCCTGCCCGACAGCGCCGGTGCGGCCCTGCTCAAGCAGGCGCTCGTCCGCCTCGACCTTTCGGCACGCGCCTACCACCGCATCCTCAAGGTCGCCCGCAGCATTGCCGACCTGACCGGCGAAACCCTCATTCGCGGCCCGCATGTCGCCGAGGCCATTCAGTATCGGCGCGGGCTGGGCGGGTAAAGGTTCGCCCCGACAGTTTCTCAGCGCTATTTTTTTCCGTAAGCGCCGTCGTGGTCTTGATGGATTGCCTGGAACCGGATAAACCCGCCATCACGAACAACCACGGCACGACTGAGACAGTCGAATCGTGAATTTGCCGGGAACGCTTTTGGGTGCCTCCCACTTCAGACCGTGATCGCGAAAAACCTCGTTCCAAGTCATGTTCGCAAGCTTTTTGAACGTCTTGAAGACCTTTTTGGCCTCCGATGCGTCCAAATCGAACAGTTCTGACTGGAAACCAGGGTAATTCAGGTCGAGCAATACCTTTGCGTCGTTACCGCTCATGCAGCAAGTCCAAGCTTGGCTGCAAACTCGTCAAGCTTGTCTTCCTGAGCGGAATTGACCTGCATCCAGGCGTCTGCACGCGCCAGTTTTTCTTTCATTGCGGGTTCGTGCAGCCAGCGTTCGTTCATGGGAACAACGACAGCACGTTTCAGGATGATGTCGCCGTCGGGCAACTCCTCCATGATGAAGTCCATTCCGGCCATGGCCTTGCCGAGCGAAATCTGGCCACTTTTACCAACAGTCTTGATGTTGTACATCGCGCACTCCTTTGTGCCGCATGATTGCATGATTGCATGATTGCATGATACATCACCAGTCTCCCCGGGAGGGAGATTGGCGCTACAAAGTCTGCTGGCAATGCGTTTCGCGCACAAAGGGCACGAGGACCAGCGCGATGACTACCGCGATAAACATCAGGCTGAAGCTAGTCTGCCAGGTGGCTGCATCGTAAAGCCGCGCGCCGCCCGCGAGTTGGCCACCCCAGCCGCGGTCGAGCATCCAGCCGACGCCCGGTTGCAGCAACATGCCGCCCATCAGCGGGCCCATATTGACCACGCCGGATGCCGTGCCCGTCAGGCGCAACGGCAGCGATTCTTTCGCCCAGGCAAAGCCGATGATGATGTTGCCCGAGGCAAAACCCGTGATGGCCAGCAGCACGACCATCAGCCACAAGGGCGGCGCGAGAAAGATCACCGCAAACCAGCCGGCTGTCGCCACAATGCCGCTGATCAAGTAGAGCGGCTTGCGCCGACCGATGCGTTGCGACCAACTGCCGAGGAGCGGACCGCCCAGCGCCCAGGCTACCAGCAGCGTCGAGGTCACTGCCGCCGCCGCTTTCGGGTCCAGTCCATGCACCTGCCTGAGCCACGGCACGCCCCACAGGCCGGCAAAGGTGAGCACCGCGCCGGAAAAGCCGATCGGCATCAACATCAACAGCCAGATATTGCGATAGGACAATACTTGGAAGATGCCGGCGAGAATCGGCGGATGGCGATGCGTTCTCCCTCCGCCATGATGGTGACAGGCATAGCCGCGCTCGCTCGGATCGTCGCGCACGAACAGCCAGATGGCGATGCACAGCAGGGCCGCAAAAAACCCGGCGCTGCCCATCACCATGCGCCAGCCGAAGCTCTCGACCAGCATGCGTAGCGGCACGCCCGCCATCACCCCGCCGACCACGCCCATGAACAGCGCCATGCCCGAGGCCAGCGCATATTTCTGTGGCGGAAACCAGTGGCTGGCGAGTTTCAAGGTGGACACAAAGGCTACCGCCACCGACGCGCCGACCAGCAGGCGGCCGAAACCGGCCCAGCCGAAATCCGGCGCGAAGGCGAACAACAAGCTGCCCAGCGCGTCGACGCCAGCGCCACCGGCCAGCACGCGGCGCGGCCCCCAGCGGTCGGCCATCACACCGGTGGGAACCTGCATCAGTACATAGGCGTAGAAATAGAAGGCCGACAAATTGCCCAGCGCGGCGCCGCCGATGGCGAAATCGGCCATCAACTGGTCGGTCATCACGGCGGGCGCGACACGTTGATAGAAGGCGAACAGATAGAGCAGGGCGCCCAGCCCCCAGATCGTCCAGGCGAGTCTGGCCGGCGGGTGCATCAAAGTGGAAATCTTTCCACCCACCACAGTCGCGCCCGCAGGCCGAACTCGGAAGCGTAACCAACGATGCGGAAGCGGATGTTGCCGGCGGCATCGACAATGAAATGGGTCGGCACGATCTTCACGCGCCAGAGTTCGGCAATGTCGCTATCGTCATCGATGACGGCGGGCACGGTGAGCCGCCGCCCATGTAGATAATCATCGACCGTCTCCGCATCACCCGACTGCATCGCCACCGACAGCACCGGCCAATCTTTGGCGACGGCCTCGATGTTGCCTTCCTCGGCCCGGCACACCGGACACCAGGTCGCCCAGAACGCCACCAGTATCGGACGCCCGCCTTCTCTGGTTGCGGCCAGGCTGACCGAATCACCCTCGTTATTTTTCCCCACCAACGGAGGCGCCACGCCTTCGGGCAGGCCGCGGTTTTGCCAGAGCGTGATGGCAACGACGATGCCCAGCAGGAGCAGCGCTTCCAACGCCCAGCGTTTCCAGCGTTTGGGGTCGGAGAAGGCAGCGCGGATGGCGGTCAGGCGAGGATGGATCATGGCGCAATATTAGCAGCGCCACGCCCTGTTATTATCGCGTTCCAATTTTTAAGCGAGCGCACCATGCGCAAACTGTTAGTCACAATCTGGCATCACCCGCGTTGGCAACTCGCGAGCATCGGCCTGGCAGGCCTGGCCCTGGTCGGTGGCGGGGTGGTGCTGGCCAAAACCTTGAACCTGGCCGCCTGCCCGTTGTGCATCCTGCAACGCATGCTGTATCTGCTGCTCGGCATCGAGGCGCTGTTGCTTTTGGTAATGTTCAATTTTCACCGGCTGGTGGCCGTGTTGATGGCTGCAACGGCGGCGACAGGTGTCGGCATTGCCGCTTACCAGACCTGGTTGCAGCGTTTTCCCCAGGGCATCAGTTGCGGCGGCGGCGGCCAGGCCTGGTGGGAACAATTCGTCGACTGGGCGGGAAAACAGGCACCGCTGCTGTTCGAAGCCAGCGGTCTTTGCTCGGAAGCCGGCTGGATGTTTCTCGGCCTGTCGATTGCCGAATGGTCGCTGCTGTTCTTTAGTGCCATGACATTAATTGCGCTACGCACGCTGCTGGCCAAGGCGCTTCCATAAGTCAGCACTGCTCCCAGGGCAGGCCTTCGAAGCGCCAGCCATTCTCGCTGCCGCGATGATGGTGATCGTTGAGATCGCCCTCAAAGCCGTGCAGCACGTTATATACGCGCGCGAATCCCACCGCTTCGAGCGCATTGCCGGCATCGACCGAGCGGTAGCCGGAGCGGCAGATCAGCACCACCGGACGGTCGTGCGCATGCCCGGCGAATTTCTTCACCTCGCCGACGAAATGGGGGTTGATTTCCCAGTCCGGGCCGTCGTTCCAGGCGACGTGCAGGGCGCCGACCGGATGGCCGACAAAGAGGTATTCCATTTCGCTGCAGCAGTCGACGAACAGGGCCTTGGGGTTGTCGTGCAGGAATT
>JAUXWU010000213.1 GCA_030680085.1 Rhodocyclaceae bacterium
GACTGAGAAACAAGAAGTTCATAGTCCGAGCGTAGCTCCCACCAAGCCAGAGTGATTTGCTGATGGGCAGCCCCAATAATCGTCTTGCTGGGGCGAGCCGTCAGGTAGCTGATGACGGAGGTTTCGACGTAAATTTTGCGCTTCATGAATTCAGTCCTTTTGCAGAAACCGTGGTCTGTCCCATATTGATTCATATTGATTTCGCTGGGTTGGAGCACGGATTACGGGACTGTGAATAGAGTTGGTCAAGCAACTGTTTGCCACCTGTAAAATTTGTGGTGCCGCGTTTTTCCAGAAAAGACTGACGGATGCGGCGCAGTAATCGGGTGTATGGGTGAGCAGTCATGTAATGTTTCAAAGGAGTGTGACCACTGACAATCTTGGCAATTCTTGCCGAATTGCCGTGGATATTAAGTTCACGCCTGTCGATGCCGCTCTTTAATTCATTTTGGACAAGGATTGTAATGTTTCCGCCATCAGCGGAAACAATATGAGTCATCTCAGTGAAACCGGCTTTCTCGGCAAGTCTTTGTAGTGTGGCAATATTAAAATTGAATATATGGGCTTCATGGAAGGTACTCTTCGGTGACTGGCATGTCGCCTCAATATTTGGAACTTCTATAACAAGAATGCCTTGTGGTTTCAGCAAGGCATGCAGTTTTACAAGAACCTCGAAAGGGTTCTCAGTGTGTTCCAAGACGTGCCAGATAGTGATTAGATCAAAGCTTTCTTCTTGCAGCATGACATCTTGGACAAAGCCGACCTGAACATTAAGTCCATATTCACGAATTGAGTATTCGGCATAGCCCTTATTTGGTTCGATTCCTTTCACATCATGACCGAGGGTTTGAAGCAAATAAGAGAATTCACCTCCACCCGATCCGACATCAAGAATAGTCAGCGGCTTTGAAAGCAATTGTTCGATTTTCCGATAGCGAGACAAAGCAACATTCCCGGCACGCACTATGTGTTTTGGCTTGGGAGAGTAGGTGCCTTTGTAGCTGACACGATAGTCGTCTTCATAGAAATCACGCGGGTTGTGTGGTAGCGGGTCAGACCACACGAGGCCGCATTTTGCACAAATCACTGTTCGGAGTGGTTCTCCGCTCCGGCTGCGGTTTGCAAGAATTGAAACCTCCGTGCTGCCACACAGATTGCATGGAACTGAGCACGATTCTTGCTGTGCTGTGCTGTGCTGTGCTGTGCTGTGCTGTGCTGTGTCATTACTTGCTTTCTCCTATGTGCGTGTGCACATACGTGTGGGGTCATGTGCGTGTGGGGTCAGGTCTTGCAATACAACACACCCTTTCCCGATTCTTCATGGCTCTCGCCATCCCACGAAAAAATGTGTCATTGCAAGACCTGACCCAGTGACTATGAAGAAGCCGAATCATCGCGTGTTGTCGAGTCTTATCACGATCGATTCAGGGCAATATCGGCCAGCGCTTCAATCCAGTCCGGCCGCTCGTTGAGGCACGGGATGTAGTGAAACGCCTTGCCGCCCGCACCGAGAAAGGCAGCCTTGCATTCCAGCGCGATTTCTTCCAGCGTTTCCAGGCAGTCGGCGGCAAAGCCGGGGCAGAGGATGTCGATGCGCTTGACGCCTTGTTGCGCCAAATCTTCCAGCGTTGGCTGGGTGTAGGGTTGCAGCCATTTGGCGGGGCCGAAGCGCGACTGGAAGGTGACCAGGGCCTGTTGTTCCGACAAGCCGAGCCGCTCGCGCAGCAACTGGCCGGTGCGCAAGCACTCGCCGTAATACGGATCGCCCAGATCAATGCAGCGCTGCGGCAGGCCGTGGAAGCTCATCACCAGCCGCGTGGTTTCGTCCGGTCGGCCGTGTGCCAGCCAGTGCTCGCGCACGCTGGCGGCCAGTGCATCGATGTAGCCGGGATGCGCGTGGTAGTCGCGCACAAAGGCGATTTCCGGCAGGTTGCGCCGGGTGTGCGTCCAGGCAGAGATGGCATCCACTGCGCTGGCGGTTGTCGAGGCGGCGAACTGCGGGTAGAGCGGCACAATCATGATGCGGATGCGCGAATTGCCCGCGGCCGTGAGTTCTTCCAGCTTGCTGGCGACGGAGGGCTGGCCGTAGCGCATCGCGTAATCGACCGTCAGGTCGTCGCGCCCCTGCTGTCCGAGCAGGCCCTTCAGCAGCTTGGCCTGGCGCTCGGTATGCACCTTGAGCGGCGAGCCTTCCGGCAGCCAGATTGCGGCGTATTTTGCAGCGGATTTTTTCGGCCGGGTGTTGAGGATGATGCCGTTGAGGATGAGCCACCAGGCCGGGCGCGGAATTTCAACGACACGCGGGTCCCAGAGAAATTCGCCGAGATAGCGGCGCAAGGCGGAGGCGGTCGGCGCCTCGGGCGTGCCGAGGTTGACCAGCAGGATGGCGGTTTTCATGTTCAGTTCGGGCTGAGTGCCGAGGAGAGCAGTCGCGCGCTGATATCGACGATCGGGATGACGCGCTCGTAGGCCATGCGCGTCGGGCCGATGACGCCGATGGTGCCGACGACCTGGCCATCGACTTCGTAGGGTGCGGCGACCACGCTGCATTCGTCGAGCGGCGCGATGCCGGATTCGCCGCCGATGAAGACGTGCACACCTTCGGCGCGGTTGGAGAGGTCGAGCAGTTGCATCAGGCCGGTGCGCTGCTCGAACAGGTCGAAGAGCTGGCGCAGGCGGCCCATGTTGGTCGATAGATCATCGACGTTGAGGAGATTGCGCTCCCCCGAGATGAGGTACTGCGTGGCGGTTTCCCGGGTGGCTTCGGCCCCGGCATCGACGGCGGCGTTCATCAGTTCGGTCATGTCGCTGCGCAACTGCTGGAGTTCTTCCGTGAGCCGATGGCGAATCTGCTGGAAGTCGAAACCGGCGAAATTCTGCGTCAGGTAATTGGCGGCTTCGACCAGTTCCGAGGGCGTGTAGGGCCGCTGGGTGAGCAAAATACGGTTCTGCACCTCGCCACTGGCGGTAACGATGATGAGCAGGATGCGTGTCTCGGTGAGGCTCAAAAATTCGATCTGGCGAATGCGCGGGGCCTGGCGGCGCGGGGCGATCACCACGCCGGCAAAATGCGTGAGTTCGGAGATCAGTTGCGAGGCCTGGCTGAGCACGCGCTGCGGCACGTCGGGATGGAGCGCGCCCTTGAGTTCGGAAATATGCCGCGGGTCAAGGGGCCGCACGGTCAGCAGAGTATCGACAAACAGCCGGTAACCCAGTGGCGTCGGCACGCGGCCGGCGGAGGTGTGCGGGCTGGTGATGAAACCCATCTCTTCGAGGTCGGCCATGACGTTGCGGATGGTGGCCGGCGACAGCTCCAGGCCGGAGTATTTCGACAGCGTGCGCGAGCCGACCGGCTGACCTTCGACGATGTAGCGTTCGATCAGGGTCTTGAGCAGGGTTTGGGCGCGCGGGTCGAGCATGGTGCCAAGATTGTAGCGATTCCGCCGGCAGGAATGGCGGCGACCTTCTGTGGTTAAATTCCCTCACTGTTTTCTTGTAAGCAAGCGGAGCAAGAAATGAAATTCGGCTGGGATGACACAAAGGCGAATGTCAATTGGAAGAAACATGGCGTTGCGTTTCAGGAGGCGACCACCGTGTTCGGTGATCCGCTTGCTGGAGCCTTTCCAGACCCGGACCATTCGCAAGTCGAGGAAAGATGGCTAACTGTCGGTATGTCGGCCGCTGGCAGGCTGCTCGTTGTTGCCCATGCCGAGTACGAAAACATGTTTCGCATCATCAGCGCCCGCGTGGCGACACCCCATGAGAGGAACCGCTATGAGCAACAGTAACGAATCCGACGAGCTTCGCCCTGAATACGATTTCGATTTTTCCGCCGCTGTGCGTGGCAAGTATTACAAGCAGTATCAGGAAAGTAGCAATGTCGTCGTGTTGGATAGCGATGTGGCCGCCAATTTTCACAATGCAGAAGCGGTGAATGCCGCCTTGCGTGCCATGTTGCAATTCGCGGCAAAAACAGCCGATTTGACGGCGTTGCAGGCCAAGGAACCAGAAATTCATTAAACCCGGCTGACGCCGTCCCGCCAGCGCCGACTTTTGGTGCGTCGGCGGGACAATCAAACCACCCGCCAGCGCCGACTTTTACAGCCCATGTCCCGCCAACTGAATGTCCATGCCCTGGGCCAGGTGTTCACCCCCGACGCGGTGGTCGAACGCATGCTCGCCCTGCGTCAGCGGCGCGGGCGCAGCCTGGATCCGTCGGCGGGCGACGGCGCCTTCTGCCGCCGCATCAATGGCTGCGAAGCCATCGAGATCGACGCGACCGTTGCGCCGCCGGGTGCCCTGGTGATGGACTTTTTCACCTATCCCGTCAGCGAAAAATTCGACACGGTAATCGGCAATCCGCCTTATGTGCGCCAGCAGGACATTCCACCGGAAACCCTGGCGCGGCTGGATAGCACGCTGTTCGACGGGCGCAGCAATCTTTGTCTGTATTTCATCGAAAAGGCGGTGCGCCATCTGCGGCGCGGCGGCGAGCTGATCTTCATCGTGCCGCGCGAATTCACCAAGCTCACCGCCGCGCGCAAGCTGAATAGATTCCTCCACGAGGAGGGCGACATCACCGATTTCATCGAACTGGGCGATACGCGCATCTTCGGTTCGCACAACCCCAATTGCGTGATTTTCCGTTTCGAGCGCGGTCGCCACACGCGTCGACTCAACGATGGCCGCCACTTCGCGCTGGTGGATGGGCAGTTGATGTTCTTGCGGGGCGACTACCGTCTGCCGCTCTCTGAACTGTTCGACGTGAAGGTCGGGGCGGTGTCGGGCGCCGACGAGATTTTTGGGCATCCGCAAGGCAACGCCGAACTCGTCTGCTCAAAGACGGTGGATGACGGTCAAACGCGGCGCATGATCTTTGGTCAGTCGCTTCCGCCACATTTACTGACGCATCTGGAAACGCACAAGGCGCGGCTCCTGGAACGCCGGGTGCGTCCCTTCGACGAATCCAACTGGTGGCACTGGGGGCGCCTGCATCATGTGTCCGCTGCGCCGCGCATCTATGTGAATGTCAAGACGCGGCGCCCCCGGCCGTTTTTCCTCCACGACTGTCCCAACTACGACGGCGCGGTGCTGGCGTTGTTTTCGAAAGTGGCGGGGATGGACCTGCAACGGGCGACCGACCTGCTCAACGATGCGGTGGATTGGGCAGAGCTCGGCTTCGTCTGCGACGGCCGCCACATGTTCACCCAACGCACCCTGCAAAACTGTCTGATGCCGCCCGAGTTCGACACATTACTCAAGCCGGTGACATGAATATGCGCACGCAGTTTCGTACTCTGGCCCTAATCGGCAAGGACGGCAGCCACGAGGCTGCCGCAGCCTTGCAAACGCTCCTGGCGCATCTGCGCCAGGTGCATGACGGTGCTCTGACGCTATGGGTCAAGACGGAAATCGCCGCAGCCATCGGCGTGCCGGAACTGGCCGCCAGTTTTGAAAAGATCGCCGCAGCGGCCGATGTCGCCATTGTGGTCGGTGGCGACGGCACCCTGCTCAACGCGGCCCGGCATCTGGCCGCGCACGATGTTCCGCTGGTCGGCATCAACCAGGGCCGGCTGGGCTTCATGACCGATATTTCCCGCAGCGACATGCTGGCTGCGATCGACCGGCTCCTGGCGGGTGAGTTCACCGAGGATCGGCGTCTGTTGCTTGAGGCTAAAGTGCTGCGGGCAGGTGAGCCGGTATTTCAGCGACTCGCGCTCAACGACGTGGTGGTGAACAAGGGCGATCTCGGCCGCCTGATCGAAATGGAAGTGCGCGTCAACGACGAGTTTCTCTATGTGTTGCGCGCCGATGGCATGATCGTCGCCACGCCCACGGGCTCGACGGCCTATGCACTGTCCGCCAACGGCCCCATCCTGCATCCCGCCGTGCCGGGCATCGCGCTGGTGCCGCTGTGCCCGCATGCCCTGACCTATCATCCCATCACGATTGCCGATTCGAGCCGCGTCGAGATGGTGCTGATTACGCCGGGCGATGCCCGGGTGCACCTGGATGGCCAGAGCCACTTCGACATTGTGGCCGGCGACATCGTCCGCGTGGCCCGCTCAAGCCATGTCGTCACCCTGCTGCATCCGCCCGGTTACAGTTACTTCGCCATGCTGCGCGAAAAGCTGAACTGGAGCGCCACGCCTCATAGATAGCTCATGCTGCTGCGCCTCGTCATCCGCGACTTCGTCATCGTCGACCGGCTCGAACTAGAATTCGCCGCCGGCTTTGGCGCGCTCACCGGCGAAACCGGCGCGGGCAAGTCGATTCTCGTCGATGCCTTGTCGCTGGCGCTGGGCGAGCGTGCCGATGCCAGTGTGGTGCGAAACGGCGCGGAAAAAGCTGAGGTTTCCGCCGAATTCGCCGTGACGCCCGGAACGCCGCTGGCCGATTGGCTGGCGGCAAACGATTTCGATACGGATAACTGCATCCTGCGGCGCATCGTCGATGCCGGTGGTCGTTCGCGCGCCTACCTCAACGGCGCGGCGGCAACGCTGGGCCAGTTGCGCGAAGCGGCAGATTTTCTCGCCGACATTCACGGCCAGCATGCGCACCATTCGCTGTTGCGCGCCGATGCCCAGCGTGACCTGCTGGACGCTCATGCCGGAGCGCAGGCGCTGGCCGGGGAGGTCTCCGCCGCTCACGCGCTCTGGCGTAACGCCAGCACGGCGCGGCAAGCCGCGGAAAAGGATGTCGCAGCGACCACGCGCGAACGCGAACTGCTCGAATGGCAGGTGAAGGAGCTGGCCGAACTGAGCTTCAAAGCACTGGAATGGCAGGAAACCGAACAGGAGCAGCGCCGGTTCGCCCACGCCGCCAGTCTGCTTGAAGCCAGCGATGCCGCGCTGGCTGTGCTCGACGAAGACGAAGGTGATGGCGCTGCGGCGCTCCCGGCACTGCAGCATGCCAGCGCGCGGCTCACGGAACTGACGGCCTACGATGCCGCGCTCACCGATGCGGCGCAGCTTTTCGACAGTGCCTTGATCCAGTTGCAAGAGTCGGCGCTGGCGCTACGGCGCTATCGCGAGCGGCTCGATCTCGACCCGGCCCGCTTGTCCGAACTCGATGCCCGCATCGACGCCGTGACGCAGATGGCCCGCAAACACCGCGCCACGCCGGAAGAATTGCCCGACCTGCTCGCCCGGCTGACGGCGCGTCTCGCCGAATTGACGCAGGCCGCCGATCCGGCCGCCCTGGCTCTGCGCGAACAGCAGGCCGAAGCGGCTTACCGCGTACTGGCGGGGCGCCTGACAGTTGAACGCACCCGCGCCGCGAAAGCTCTTGGCAAGGCAGTCAGCACCGCCATGCAGGAACTGGCGATGGCCGGCGGCCGCTTCGAGGTGGCGCTGACGCCGCTCGCCGAGGGGACAGCCTACGGACTCGAAGCCGTCGAATTTCTGGTCACCGCCAACGCCGGTCAGCCGCTGCGCCCGCTCGCCAAGGTGGCGTCGGGCGGCGAGCTTTCGCGCATCGGCCTCGCCCTGCAGGTCATCAGCAGCCAGTCCCACGCGGTCGGCACGCTGATCTTCGACGAAGTCGACGTCGGCATCGGCGGTCGGGTCGCCGAAATCGTCGGCCAGATGCTGTGGCAACTCGGCGCGGACCGCCAGGTGCTGTGCGTCACCCATCTGCCGCAGGTCGCCGCGCGCGCCGACTGGCAGTGGTCGATCAGCAAGGCAATGACGGGTGATTCCACCGTCAGCCACGTCGCCGTTCTCGATGCGGACGGCCGTGTCGAGGAAATCGCCCGCATGCTGGGCGGCGTGAAAATTACCGACACCACGCGCCATCACGCGCGCGAGATGCTGGGGCTTTAGCCGTCGCGCCAGCGGCGGATGGCGGCAAAGGTTTCGGCATCGCTGCCGGGCGGATGTCCAAGGCGAAGCGTCGCGGCGGCAATCACGGCGGGGGACTGCCAGCGCAGAAACGGATTGGTGGCCAGTTCCTCGGCGAGCGTCGAGGGCACTGAAGCTTCGTCGCTGGCGCAAAGCTGGTCGACGCGCCTGATTCGCGCGGCGATGTGATGGTTCTCGGGCTCCACGCGCTGCGCAAAGCGCAGGCATGACTGCGTGTATTCATGGGCGCAATAGACGAGGGTGGCGGCGGGCAGGGCGGCAATTTTGCCGAGCGAGGCATGCATCTGGTCGAGCGTACCCTCGAAGACGCGGCCACAGCCGGCACCGAACAGGGTATCGCCACAGAACAGCAGACCCGCACTATAGAATGCGACATGTCCCAGCGTATGTCCCGGCACCTCGATCACCGTAAATTCCGCGCCCAGCGCGGGAATCCGCAGGATTTCGCCATCCTTCAGGGGATGGGTGACGACCTCGGCGGCTTCCTTCGCCGGGCCGAACACCGGAACCGGGTAGCGGGCGACGAGCTCATTGATACCGCCGATGTGGTCGTTATGCCGGTGCGTGACGAGAATGGCGCACAGCCGGTCGCCGCTCGCTTCCAGAAAACGCAACACCGGCGCGGCGTCGCCGGGGTCGACGACGGCGACATGGCCGTCGTGACGCAGCGCCCAGATGTAGTTGTCTTCAAACGCCTTGATTGGTTCGATCTTCATGGGGTTCGATTGTAATGGCGATTCCGTTATTTTCCGACTGGCTGGACACGCCGCAGGGACAGTATGTGCGGGCGTGGGAGCAGCGGAAGCTCGATCTGCTGGTGGCGGATATCTTCGGCTTCAATGCCGTGCAAGTGGGTTTCCCCCAGCTCGATTTTCTGCGCACCAACCGCATGCCGTTTCGTGTGCTCTGTTGTGATCAGGGTGCGGTCGCCGTAAAAAGCGACCCCTGTTTTCTACCCTTTGCGGCGAACAGCCTCGATCTGATCGTCTTGCCGCATGTGCTTGAATTCAATGCCAATCCGCAGCAAATTTTGCGCGAAGTGGAGCGGGTGCTGGTGCCGGAGGGTAGCGTGGTGGTGACCGGCTTCAATCCCTACAGTCTCTGGGGCTTGCGGCGCGCCATGGCCCGGCGCGGCGGTCGCCCGCCCTGGCAGGGCCGTTACCTCAGCGTGTCCCGGCTGCGCGACTGGTTCAAGCTGCTGGGATTCGAAACCCGCAGCGGCGCTTTTGGCTGCTATGCCCCGCCGGTGCGCCAGGAAAAATGGTTGCAGCGCTGGCGCTTCATGGATGCCGCCGGCGACCGCTGGTGGCCGATCACGGGTGCGGTGTATGTGTTGCAGGCGATCAAGCGCCAGCATGGCATGCGCCTGATCACGCCGAAATGGCACGACCGCAAGGCCGCCGCCCGCGCGTTGGCGGCCGTGACCCGCAAACCCTTGACCCAGAAAACTGAACAAGAATGACTGAAATAGTGGATATCTACACCGATGGCGCTTGCAGCGGCAATCCCGGTCCCGGCGGATGGGGGGCATTGTTGCGCATCAACGGCAGCGAAAAGGAATTGTCGGGTTATGACTCGGCCACCACCAACAACCGCATGGAGCTGATGGCGGTGATCGAGGCGCTGCGCTCGCTCAAGCGCCCCGTGGCGGCACGCGTGCATACCGATTCGCAATATGTGCAAAAGGGCATCAGCGAATGGATTCACGGCTGGAAAAGGCGCGGCTGGAAAACCGCCGATCGCCAGCCGGTGAAAAATGTCGACCTGTGGCAGGCGCTGGACGCCGCCACGGTCGGCCACAAGATCGAATGGCTGTGGGTGCGCGGCCATGCGGGACATATCGAGAATGAACGTGTCGATGCATTGGCGCGGCAGGCAATTGAAAGCAACCGATGAGCATCATTCGTCAAGTCATGCTGGACACCGAAACCACCGGTCTCGAATGGCGCCAGGGGGAGCGGGTCATCGAGGTCGGCTGCGTCGAGATGGTGAGCCGCAAGCTCACCGGCCGGCATTTCCACTGCTATCTGAATCCCGGGCGCGCCATCGGCGCGGGCGCCCAGGCCGTGCATGGGCTGACCGACGAGTTTCTCGCCGACAAGCCGAAATTCGCCCATATCGCCGACGAGTTGCTTGACTTCGTGCGCGATGCCGAACTGATCATCCACAACGCGCCCTTCGATGTCGGCTTTCTCGACAACGAACTGGAACTGCTCGGCAGGGAGTCGCTGAAGGCTGACTGCACCATTACCGACACGCTCAAGATGGCGCGCGAGCTGCGCCCCGGCAAGAAGAACAACCTGGACGCACTGTGTAAAGAGTTCGGCGTCGATAATTCGAACCGCCAGTTACACGGCGCGCTGCTCGATGCCGAGCTGCTGGCCGAGGTCTATCTGGCGATGACGCGCGGCCAGGAAAGCCTGATGATGGACCTGGAAATGGGCTCGGCAGAAATGGTCGCGCTGCTCACCGGCGAGCGCCCTCCCGTTCGGGTGCTATCCGCCTCCGCCGAAGAACTGGCCGAGCATGAGCGTGTGCTGGCCGAGATCGACATGGAAAGCAAGGGCAAGACGCTCTGGCGCGCGCTGGCGGCCTAACTGACAAAGTCGGCGCTGGCAGGACGGCGGGCCGCTTCATCAGGATAAATTTGTTCTGACCGTCCATCGTCATTCCGGCGCAGGCGGGAATCGTGCGCCAGTGAAGGCGCGCAAACAGCATGGTGCAAGTCCGTGCCGGGGCAAGCCATGACCCCGAAGCTGAAGGTAACTGCGTCGTCGCGAGGCGGGGAGGGGGGCAACCGGAAGCGAACTGGCAGTCCGCAGGATGACGAACTCGATTCGGCGAGGAGTGACGGCGAGCTAGCGATTCCATGGCGAAGCCTGAAACGCATCGGACACGCTGTAATGGCGGATAAAGCGATGTCCGGGTCACCCACGTGGTTGGAGGCGGAATGCTGGGAAGTTTGCGCGAGACAAGCGGGGAGACCTGCCGCCCTGGTGACGGCGGCAGGAGTCAGAGCCTGATCAGAAGAAAATCACTGGATTCCGGGTCAAGCCCGGAATGACGGGTTTCATTATCAGGGGTGGCCTCGCCATGAAAGTTACCGGAACAGTCGGGCATGCCGAAACGTCGCCGGGGCGTGGGAAAACAGCACCGACCAGACGACGATGATCCAGAACAGCGTCAGGCGCGGCGCGCCGTCGAACATCATCGCGCCCACCAGCAGCAGCTTGAACAGCACGCCAGCGCCGGCCACTTCGAGCGGGTGGCCTGGCTTCCGCCAGATGTCGAGCGCGAACATCGCCACCCCGGTCGCCGTCACGGCGGCGGCGAGCCGGTCGATGCCGCCCAGATGATCCAGCGGCGCCCCGAACAGCGCCGCGCCGAAACCGATTACCGCGACCAGATGCAGGCCGCGCAACAGCACGGAAAACCAGCGGCGCAGCAGGTCGGCGCGGGGGGGCGTGGGAGGCATCCGAAGATTATAGGCCCGCCCCCGCGCCGTCCCCAGGGCAATCGCATGAATCTTATACAAGACCGAGAAGTTCAGCGCGATAGGAATCGGGGGTTGCTGCGATGAGACGTCGTACCTTGATTCCGCCCTTGCGTTTGACTGGAGCGAGACGGATGAGATTCAAGGCGAAATGGCGGACGACGGCGAAGTTATGTGCGGCGTTGCCCGTGCGCGCCCGCATCTGGTCATCGCCAAAGGCGACATCCATGCACCAGTGCAGACTGTTTTCCACCCGCCAGTGCAGGCGCACCGCCCGATTGAGCCGTGCTGCGTCTGCCGGCAAACTGGAGATATAGAAACGATGTTCCAGCGTGGTCTTACCCTTGATCGTCCGTTCGGCAGTAATGACGGCAAACG
>JAUXWU010000076.1 GCA_030680085.1 Rhodocyclaceae bacterium
GCCTGCGCTGCGCGGATGGGCGAACTGTTCATGTGCGCAAGAGCACCGTTGCCGAACCGGCTTTGAAGGCTATTTACGATGCCTTGAAGATCAATGCAGTTCCCGGAGGAAGTAAAAAACTGTTCTGCTGAATCACGAAAATCGAGCAAATGCGCCTGGAAAAATATCCGTGCGCGCTAATGCAATGATTTATATGAGAGATTTGTTGGGGTTGTTAAACATGGGTTAAATCAACACCAGATTGTCGCGGTGAATCAGTTCCGACTCGTCCAGATAGCCGAGCAGGCTTTCGATCTCGTGGCTGGCGTGTCCGACGATTCTTTTGGCATCGGTGCTGGCGTAATTGATCAGTCCGCGCGCGACTTCTGTGCGGTTTGCATCGAGACAGGCCACCGCCGCGCCGCGCCCGAAGTCTCCTTCGATGCTTTGCACGCCGATTGGCAGCAGGCTTTTTCCGCTCCTGAGCGCATTGACGGCGCCAGCATCGATCACGACCGCGCCGGCTAGTCGGAGGTGGTCCGCCAGCCATTGCTGGCGCGCGGCCAGGGGCGAGGTGTTGGCCTTGAGACAGGTGCCGATCGTGTCGCCGTTGGCGGCCCGGATCAGCGCGCCCGTTTCCCGGCCGCCGACGATCAGCGTGTGGGCGCCGCTCCGTGCGGCACGTTGCGCGGCGCGGATCTTGGTGATCATGCCGCCTTTGCTGATGCCGCTGCCGGCGCCGCCGGCAATGGCTTCAAAATCCTTGTTTTCGGCATCGCCCTCGCTGATCAATGTGGCGTTGGGGTCCTGCCTGGGGTCGGCCGTAAATAGTCCCTGCTGATCGGTGAGGATGATCAGCGCCTCGGCTTCGATCAGATTGGCAACCAGTGCGGCCAGCGTATCGTTGTCGCCAAAACGGATCTCATCCGTGACGACCGTGTCGTTTTCATTGATGATCGGCACCACGCCCAGATCAAGCAGGGTGTTCAGCGTCGAACGGGCATTCAGATAGCGGTTGCGATCGGACAGGTCTTCGTGGGTGAGCAGCACCTGGGCCGATTTGAGCCCGTGTTGCGCAAAAACGGTTTCGTAGGCCTGCGTCAGACCCATCTGGCCAACGGCGGCAGCGGCCTGCAGGGCGTGCATCGCATGGGGCCGTTTGGCCCAGCCTAGTCGCTGCATGCCGGCCGCAATGGCGCCAGACGACACGAGAACAATCTGCCGGCCGGAACCGTGGAGGATGGCAATCTGCCTGGCGCACTCGGCAATGAAGTCCGTGGCGAGCCCCGCGCCATTGTTCGTTACCAGGGCGCTGCCCACCTTGACCACAATCCGCTTGCTGGCCGCGATGGTTTTACGCATGATTTGACGGGGTTTCCACCGCCGGGGCTTCCAGGAACTGCATGATCTTCTGGCACACGGCGGTACAACCTTCGCCCGTTGCGGCAGAAACGGCAAACAACGGCCCAGACCCAGCCAATTCGCCCCTGGCGGCCAGTGCGCGGGTCAGGAGCTGGATTCTTTCTTCACGCTCGGCCGGCGGGATCAGGTCGATCTTGTTGAGGACGATCCAGCGCGGCTTCAAAAACAGCGCCTCATCGTAATTCCTGAGCTCTTCGACAATAGCCTCTGCATCGGCAACCGGGTCGACTTGCGGATCAAAGGGCGCCGCGTCGATCAGATGCAGCAGCACGCGGGTGCGTTGCAGGTGTTTGAGGAAGCGATGCCCCAGGCCGGCGCCTTCGGAGGCGCCACGAATCAGGCCCGGAACGTCGGCGATAACGAAGCTCTGGTTTTCGCCCACCCGCACCACGCCAAGATTGGGCTGCAAGGTGGTGAATGGGTAGTCGGCCACCTTCGGCCGTGCCGCGGAAACGGCGCGAATGAAGGTCGATTTGCCTGCATTGGGCAAGCCCAGCAAGCCGACATCGGCCAGCACCTTGAGCTCGAACTTCAGTTCGCGCGCTTCACCCGCCCCGCCGGGGGTGCATTGTCTCGGGGCGCGATTGATGCTCGACTTGAAGTGGATGTTGCCCAGCCCCCCCTGGCCGCCCTTGGCTACCATGGCGCTGGCGCCATCGGCATCCAGATCGGCCAGCACCGTGCCGGATTCGACGTCGGTGATCACCGTGCCCACGGGGACGCGCAGAATCATGTCGCTGCCGCACTTGCCGTAACAGTCGGCGCCGCGCCCATTGCCGCCATGCTCGGCGCGATGGATGCGCGTATAGCGGTAATCGATCAGGGTGTTGAGGTTGCGATCCGCCATGATGATGATGCTGCCGCCACGACCGCCATCGCCCCCGTCGGGGCCGCCCCGGGGGATGTACTTTTCGCGGCGAAATGAGGCCGCGCCGTTACCGCCGTTTCCGGCAATCACCGAGATGAGGGCTTCGTCGAAGAATTTCATAGTGGAAAGTAAAAAGCCCTATCCGGGAGGACAGGGCTTTGTTTGTCCGGGCCGTCGAACTTATGCGGCAGAAGCGGCCGTGTTGGCGGCAACGGGAACGATCCTTACATATCTCCGCTCTTTGGCGCCCTTGACCAGAAATTGCACGGTGCCGGTGATTTTCGCGAAAAGTGTATGGTCCTTGCCGATGCCGACGTTGTCGCCCGGATGAAACTGTGTACCGCGCTGGCGCACGATGATATTGCCAGCCGGAACCAGTTGCCCGCCGTAACGCTTGACGCCAAGCCGTTTTGATTCTGAATCGCGGCCGTTCCTGGAACTGCCGCCTGCTTTTTTGTGTGCCATGGTGTGCTCCTAATCTGGAATCAGGCGGGGGTGGACGGCGGGGTTAGATACTAAAGGGGCCGATTTCAAGTTCGGTATAGTTCTGCCGGTGTCCTTGATGTTTCTGGTAATGCTTGCGCCGCCGCATCTTGAAAATGTTGATCTTGGGATGGCGGCCTTGTGAAATGACCTTGGCAGTGATCGTGACGCCGGACAACATGGGGGTACCGATTTTTACGGTATCGCCAGCGCCGACCATCAACACTTGATCCAGGGAAATTTCAGCGCCCACATCTGCCGGTATCTGTTCTACTTTGATTTTTTCGCCAGCGGTAACACGATACTGTTTTCCGCCGGTTTTTATGACCGCATACATGTTGGACTCCAAAAATAGTTCTAAAGAACCCGCTATGATAGTGGCCAAGCCCCGTCAGGTCAATAAGCTTGTTTATTCATTGACTCGCGACAATCTGGTGCCTACCATCGCCCTCCCGCTTCTGGACGTTTTGCCGTGAACCTTTCCGCCATTTATTCCCTGATCGCCAGCGACATGCAGGCCGTGGATGCCGTCATCCGCGAGCGTTTGTATTCCGATGTGCCCCTGGTCCGGCAGGTTGCCGAATACATCATCGCGGGCGGCGGCAAGCGCATGCGCCCGGCGTTGCTGTTGCTGTCGTCCGGTGCGGTGGCTTATCCGGGGCGTCAGCACCTTGATCTGGCTGCCGTCGTTGAGTTCATCCATACCGCCACGCTGTTGCACGACGATGTCGTCGATGAATCGGCCCTGCGCCGCGGCCGGGATACGGCCAACACCGAATTCGGCAACGCCGCCAGTGTGCTGGTGGGCGATTTTCTCTACTCACGCGCCTTCCAGATGATGGTCGGCGTGGGCAGCATGCGCGTCATGCAGGTGCTGGCCGATGCAACCAACATCATTGCCGAGGGCGAGGTGCTGCAATTGATGAATTGCCACAACGCGGCTATCGATGTCGAAGATTATCTGCGCGTGGTGCGTTACAAGACCGCCAAGTTGTTCGAGGCCGCCGCGCGGCTGGGCGCCATTCTGGGCAATTCCTCACCGGCCACCGAGGCGGGCCTGGCTGATTATGGGATGCACCTGGGAACGGCCTTCCAGATTGTCGATGATGTGCTGGATTACTCGGGTGAAGAAGGCGAGATTGGCAAGCACCTGGGCGACGATCTGGCCGAGGGCAAGCCAACCCTGCCGTTGATCCATGTCATGCGGCATGGACAACCCGCCCAGTCCGAGCTGGTGAAAAATGCGCTGGAGCAGGGCGGGCGCGCGGCTTTTCCGGAAATCATCAAGGCGGTGCAGGCCACCGGCGCCCTCGATGTGGCCATGGACGTCGCACGGGGTGAAACAGATCGGGCCAAACTGGCATTGACCGCGTTGCCGGACACGCAATACCGGGAGGCTCTGATACAATTATCGGAGTTTGCAATTACGCGACGTCATTGAGCGGGTGATCACCCCCGATTTCAATGCTGCCCTGCTTTGATCCCGATGGTGCGGCGCGTTGGTTTGTGACAAGTTCGGGGTGTAGCTCAGCCTGGTAGAGTACTGCGTTCGGGACGCAGGAGTCGGAGGTTCGAATCCTCTCACCCCGACCAGCAAATTGAAAGCAAAGGGCAGACGTGTTGAAGGTCATCCTGCTGATCCTGGCCATCTTGCTGGTCTACTGGCTCTTTTGGGGTCAGCGGAAAAAGAATGCCGCAGATGGTTCGGCCGACAAGAAGAGCGCCCCGGCGAACCCGGAGAAAATGGTGATTTGCGCGCACTGCCAACTGCATGTGCCGGAGAGCGAGTGCGTGATTGCCGAGGGGCGTCATTACTGCTCCGATGAGCACGCCCGACTTGGCCAATCCTGACGCTGCCGACCCGGTTTCCCCGCGCGCCGAACCGCCAGTCACGGCAGATTCGCAGAACGAATCGTTCTGGCGCCCCCTTGAATATTTCGCCTACTACCGGCTGATCGTTGCCGGCATCTTCCTTGCGGCGACGGTTTTCACGCAGGAATGGTTGCATGTCGGGGCGCAGGATCCCCGGTTGTTCTTCTGGACCAGCGTGGTCTATCTGCTGGTCGCGATTGCCCATCTGGTGACGCTGGCGCAGTGGCGTCAGGCGTTCAACCTGCAACTCAATGTGCAGGTGATCGGCGATATCTTTTTCCTGACCCTGTTGGTGTTCGCCAGCGGTGGCGGGAAAAGCGGGATTTCGATGTTGCTGCTGGTGGTGCTGGCCGGCGCCGGTTTGGTCGGCCAGGGGCGCATGGTTTTGTTCTATGCGGCTGTGGCCACCCTGTCCCTGTTGCTCGAACAGTCCTATCGCGTGCTGGCCCATCACGGCGCTGTCGAGGATTTTTTACGCACCGGGCTGACCGGCATCGGATTTTTCGGTTCGGCGATCACCGCCCGCCTGCTGGCGCTGCGGGTGGTCGCCAACGAGGCGCTGGCCAGAAAGCGCGGCATCGATCTGGCCGACCAGCTGCGCATCAACGAGCAGGTGATTCGCGACATGCAGGATGGCGTGCTGGTGATCGATGCCGCCGGTCGGGTGCGTCAATCGAATCCCCAGGCCGCCCAACTATTGGGGCTTGCCGCCCCGATCAATGCGTTAAGCCAGCCTGACGCCGTCCTGCCAGCGCCGACTTTGGCAGCCTGCGCGCCCGCCCTGGCGCGGGAGTTTCTCGTCCGGCGCCTGCGCGGGATCGAGTCAGAAACGGTGATCCAGGCGCCGCATAGCGGGCGCACCCTGCGCGCACGTTTTTTGCCGCCGGGGGAGGGGGGCAATGCGCTGATCTATCTGGAAGATGTCGGTCGCCAGCAACAAAAGGCGCAACAGATGAAGCTGGCGGCATTGGGCCGCCTGACGGCCAACATGGCGCATGAGATTCGCAACCCGCTGGCCGCCATCAGTCATGCCGCGGAACTGCTGGCTGAAGAGCCGCCGAGCCCTGGCACGGAGCGCCTGACGCGCATCATTGGCGATAATACGCAACGACTCAACCGGCTGGTGGCGGAGACCATGGAGCTGGGGCGCCGTGATCGCGTCAGCACCGAGCTGATCGACATGGAAAGTTTCATGCACCAGTTGCGGGAAGAACTGGCTCTCCAGGATGCAGCCAGCATTGCCCGGATCGGCGTTGCACTGCCCGAAAAATTTTCGCTGTGTTTCGATCGGGGGCATCTGCACCGGGTGCTGTCCAACCTGTTGAGCAACGCCTTGCGCCATGCCAGCACCGCGCCGGGAGCGGTGCGAATCAGCGGGGAGCAGGGCAAGTTCGCCAATCGCTCCAGCATGCATGTCATGGATGACGGGCAGGGCATCGACGAGGCGGCTCGCGCCCAGGTATTCGAGCCGTTTTACACCACCAGCGTTGCCGGCACGGGACTGGGGCTCTATATCGCCCGCGAGTTGTGCGAGGCCAATGGGGCGCGCCTCTCCCTGCTCGAAAATTCACCCGGCGCGCATTTCTGCCTATCATGCATGTCGACATGTCCGGGAAATTCAGATGACTAATGCAAACGTGAATAGCAGTGTGCGGGTGCTCGTCGTCGACGACGAAGCGGACATCCGGGAACTGCTGGATATGACATTGGCGCGGATGGGCCTGAGTTGCGACTGCGCCGCCAGCGTGGCGGAAGCGCGGCAGTATCTGCTGGACAATACTTACCGGCTCTGCCTGACCGACATGCGCATGCCGGATGGCGACGGGCTGGAACTGGTGCGGCATATCGAAGCCGCGCACCCCGCCTTGCCGGTGGCGGTGATCACGGCGCATGGCAGCACCGAGAATGCCGTTGCCGCGCTCAAGGCCGGCGCCTTTGATTATCTGTCGAAGCCGGTTTCCCTGGCGCAATTGCGTGCCTTGGTGAAATCGGCGCTGGCCCTGCCCGAAACCAAGACCGCCGCCGCGCCGCAGGGTCAGGAACTGCTGGGTTCATCGCTCCCCATGACTCAGGTGCGCGCACTGATTGGCAAGGTGGCGCGCAGCGAAGCGCCGGTTTACATCTCTGGGGAATCAGGCAGCGGCAAGGAGCTGGCGGCACGCCTGATCCATCGTCAAAGCGTGCGCGGCGACCGGCCGTTCGTCGCCGTGAATTGTGGCGCGATTCCGGAAAACCTGATGGAAAGCGAGTTTTTCGGTTATCGCAAAGGGGCATTCACCGGCGCCGAAACCGAGCGCGAGGGCTTTTTCCAGGCCGCCGACAGCGGCACGCTATTCTTGGACGAAGTCGCCGACCTGCCCCTGGCGATGCAGGTCAAGCTGTTGCGCGCCATCCAGGAAAAGCAGGTGCGCCGGGTTGGCGCGACGGCCGAGGAACCCGTCAATGTGCGCATCATTTGCGCCACGCACCAGAATCTGCGGCAACGGGTGGACGAAAACAAATTCCGCGCGGACCTGTTTTTTCGCATCAATGTGATCGAGATTCGCATGCCATCGTTGCGTGAATGCTGCGACGATGTGCCCGATCTGGCGCACCGCATCCTGGATCGCCTGGCCGCCGCCAGCCATCTGGACGCGCCGGCCATCACCCCGCGCGCGCTGGCGACGCTGCGGGACTATGCCTTTCCCGGCAATGTGCGCGAACTTGAAAACATTCTGGAAAGAGCGCTGGCGCTGCATGGCGATGGCGCCATCGATGTCGCTGACCTGCAATTACAACCGTCAAAAGTCGGCGCTGGCGAGACGGCGATAGCCGACGCGCCGCGTAAACAGCAAACGGCGGATTTTGCTGGTCAACCCTTGCAGGATTACCTCGATGAGCAGGAACGCAAGGCCATCCTCGATGCACTGCAAAAGACGCGCTTCAACCGCACCGCAGCGGCGCGCATCCTTGGCGTGAGTTTTCGCTCGTTGCGCTATCGCATGGAACGGCTGGGCCTCAATGACGCTGCCGGTTGAAGATGACTGGCATGTCGATGCAGGCGGCTGGCTGGTCGGCTGCGCGCGGGTGGATAGCCCGAATCATGACCCGCGGCCAGCGGGAGAGGCGATCCGCCTGATTGTCATCCATGCCATCAGCCTGCCGCCCGGCCGGTTTGGCGGAGCCGCGGTAGTCGATTTTTTCACCAACCGGCTTGACCCGGCCGCGCATCCCTATTTCGCCACGATTGCCGGCCAGCGGGTCTCGGCCCACTTTTTCATCCGGCGCGATGGCGCTGTGATGCAGTTAGTTTCCTGCCATGAGCGCGCCTGGCATGCGGGCATCTCGTGCTGGCGGGGGCGCGAGCGTTGCAATGATTTTTCACTGGGCATCGAACTTGAAGGCGATGACCACAGCGACTTAGAGCCCGCGCAGTATCGGACGCTGAACCGCCTGCTGACCGCCTTGCAGCGGCATTTCCCTGGCGCGGCGATTGTCGGCCACGCCGATATCGCCCCTGGTCGCAAGACTGATCCGGGTCCGCATTTCGACTGGTCGCGCGTGGTGTCACTGCAACGCGCGCCGCCCGGTTGACATGCCGCGCGCAAATTATCTTGCATTAAAAAAAACGACCCACTACCATTAGTGCCCAAAGGTCGTTGACCCACTACATCTAGTAGGTCGCAACAACAGGCAACCGTGACGGAGGGTGCATGCGGACAGGGGGCGCGCCTGTTCGCAAACGCAGGGATGGGCTATGAAAGCGCATGAATTCATCGATTCCGGTTCGCCGGCGTTGTTGAATAATCCGTGCTGTTGTAGGCGGGTTGTTTGTTGTTCTTTCCTCAAACTTGAGTAATGGAGGTTCAATATGGCTGAAGAGAAGAAGGTCAAGAAGCCGGCGGCGGTGAAGAAAACTACAGTTGCCAAACCGGCTGCAAAGAAAGCTGCTGCCAAGCCGGCTGCCAAGAAGGCCGCGCCGAAGAAAGCTGCTGCGAAGCCGACTGCCAAGAAAGTAGCCGCCAAACCGGCGGCGAAGAAAGCTGCCGCCAAGCCGGCTGCCAAGAAAGCCGCGCCGAAGAAAGCTGCTGCCAAACCGGCTGCGGCTGCCAAGAAAGCTGCCGCCAAACCGGCGGCGAAGAAAGCTGCTGCGAAGCCGGCCGTCAAGAAGGCCGCGCCTTCGAGCGCTGCCGCAAAGCCTGCCGCCAAGAAAGC
>JAUXWU010000077.1 GCA_030680085.1 Rhodocyclaceae bacterium
CCAGGCGCCACAAGGAGGTGATTTCTGCGGAGCGCGCCGCATGCAGGGGATCGCCGGGGTCTTCAGCCTTGGGGTGGATGGGCTGCACATCCAGGCGGTGCAGCGCTTGAAGTCCGGCCGCATCCATCCAGCCCAGAAGCTCGGCACGCGACCTCAAGCCCAGGTGTTCGGCCAGGTCCGACAGGATCAGCCAGCCTTCGCCGCCCGGCGCCAGATGCGCCGCCAGGCCGTCCAGAAAACCGCGCAGCATACGGCTGGCGGGGTCATACACGGCATGCTCCAGCGGCGAGCTGGGCCGGGCGGGGAGCCACGGCGGATTGCAGACCACCAGCGCGGCACGACCGGGCGGGAAAAGGTCCGCCGCCACAATTTCAATTTGTCGAGCGAGCCCCAGCCGGTCAATGTTCTCGCGGGCGCAGGCCAGCGCACGCGGGTCCAGTTCGGTCGCGATGATGCGCCGGATGCCCCGGCGCGCGAGCACCGCCGCCAGCACCCCGGTGCCGGTGCCAATATCGAAGGCCAGCCCAGGGAGCGGTTTTGGCAATGGCGCGCTGGCGACCAGTCCAACGTATTCGCTGCGGATGGGGGCGAAGACGCCGTGGTGCGGGTAAATGGACTGGCCGAGCGCCGCCACCGGGACACCCTTTTTTCGCCATTCGTGGGCGCCAATCAGGCCCAGCAGTTCACGCAATGAAGCCACATAGGGCGCAACCGCGACGCCGTAGGTCTCAAGGCAGGCTGCCATGACATCCGGGGCGCGGCGCAGCGGAATGCGGTGATCCGCTTCAAAGGGCAGCAGCAGCATGCCCAGCGTGCGGGCGCGCTGCGACTGCGCCAGCCGATGCTGGTGGAAGGCTTCAACAGGCGAGTCGACCGGTTTGCGGGCCTTGCGCTCGATACGCCGCGCCAGCGCCTGCAGCAACTGGCGGGCATTTTGAAAATCGCCGCGCCATAAAAAAGCCGTGCCTGCGCAGGCCAGCCGATAGGCCGCGTCGGCCGTGATACGGTCATCGGCGATCACCACGCGTTGCGGCGGCGGCAGTCCGGCCGTCGAGCGCCAGTCGGCGCTGCGCGCCGCGCCGGCCTCTGTCCAGGCGATGCGTAGGGGTGGATTATTTTCCAATGCAGAACCTGCTGAAAATCATGCCCAGCAGGTCGTCGGCGGTAAATTCGCCGGTGATGCGGGCCAGCGCCTCCTGCGCCAGCCGTAGTTCTTCGGCGGCGAGTTCGAGCCGGCCGAGCTGCCCGCTGGCGGCTTTGATCCGCACGGCGGCTGCGGCGAGCGCTTCGAGGTAGCGCGCGCGCGCCAGCAAGGCGTCCTCGCCATGGCCGCGCCAGCCGGCGACGCGCAACAACTCGTCGTGCAGCAGGGCGACGCCGGCGCCACTCTTGGCCGACAGGGTCAGATGCACCGCGCCATTCGCTTCGTGCCGCCCGGTTTTTCGCTGAGCCAGGTCGGCCTTGTTTTCGACGACCACGCGCTCGACGCCGGCGGGCAGGCGGGCGGCGATGGCCTGGTCGGCGGGCGTCACGCCAGCGCGCGCATCGACGATCTGCAGGATGACGTCGGCCTGCTCGATTTCACGCCAACTGCGCTCGATGCCGAGTTTTTCGACCAGATCCTCGGTATCGCGCAGACCGGCGGTGTCGATGATGTGGAGCGGAATGCCTTCGACCTGGATCGTCTCGCGCACCGCATCGCGCGTGGTGCCGGGCAGCTCGGTGACGATGGCGCGCTCCGCGCCGGCCAGCCGGTTGAGCAAGGATGACTTGCCGACGTTCGGCAGCCCCGCCAGCACCACGGTGAGGCCGGCACGCAATACGCTGCCCTCATGGGCGCGTGCCCGCAGGGTCGCCAGGTCGGCGGTGAGGCGCGCCAGGCGCGGCACGATGTCGGTGTCGGTGAGCGGGTCGATCTCTTCGTCGGGAAAGTCGAGGGTCGCCTCGATCAGGCTGCGCAGCTCGGCCAGGCCGTCAGTGAGTGCATGCACCGCGCGCGAAAACTCGCCCGACAGCGAGCGCAACGCGGCGCGCGCCGCCTGCGCCGAAGCGGCCTCGATCAGGTCGGCAATGCCCTCGGCCTGGGCGAGGTCGATCTTGTCATTTTCGAAGGCGCGGCGGGAAAACTCGCCCGGCGCCGCCAGCCGCGCGCCGAGTTCGACGCAGCGCGCCAGCAGAGCATGCATCACCACCGGCCCGCCGTGGCCCTGCAGTTCGAGCACATCCTCGCCGGTAAAGGAATGCGGGGCGGGGAAGTGGAGCAGCAGCCCCTGGTCGAGCAGGCCGCCAGCGGCGTCCAGAAAGTCGGCCCTGGTGGCACGGCGCGGCTGGAACACATCAGGTGTCCTGCCGGTCAATGCCGCCGCAAACGGCAGCAAGTCGCGCCCCGAGACCCGCACCACCCCAATGCCGCCCCGCCCCGGCGGCGTGGCGATGGCGGCGATGGTGTCAGCCGGCCTCATGCCTCAACTTTTACTGCCACCCTCGATCATGCGGTTGATCTGCCACTGCTGGGCGATCGACAGCGTGTTGTTCACCACCCAGTAGAGCACCAGGCCCGAGGGGAAGAAGAGGAACATGCCAGTGAAGACGATCGGCATCCAGAGCATGATCTTGGCCTGGATCGGATCGGGCGGCGTCGGGTTGAGCTTGGTCTGGATGAACATCGTCGCGCCCATGAGAATGGGCAGGATGTAGAAGGGATCCTTCGCCGTGAGGTCGGTGATCCAGCCCAGCCAGGGCGCGCCGCGCATCTCGACGGTGCCAAGCAGCACCCAGTAGAGCGCGATGAAGACGGGAATCTGCACCAGGATGGGCAGGCAGCCGCCGAGCGGATTGACCTTCTCCTTCTTGTAGAGCTCCATCATTTCCTGGTTCATGCGCGCCTTGTCGCTGCCGTAGGCTTCCTTCAATTTCGTCAGCTTCGGCGTCAGCACGCGCATCTTGGCCATGGATTTGTAGCTGGCGGCCGACAGCGGGAAGAACACCGCCTTGATCAGCATGGTCAGCAGAATGATCGACCAGCCCCAGTTGCCGACATATTTATGCAGCCATTCCAGCACCCAGAACAGCGGTGCGGCGATCATGGTCAGCCAGCCATAGTCGACCACCAGGCTTAAACCCGGTGCGATCTTGTCGAGCTTGTCCTGTTCCTGCGGGCCGGCATAGAACGGCACGTTCAGCTTTTCGCCGACGAACGGCACCACAACGCCCGCCGCGAACAAGCCGCCGCCCAACTGACGGGTAAAGTATTCACGCTCGCCGGTGGCGGGGAGCCAGGCCGAGAAGAAATAGTGCTCGACCAGCGCGACCCAGCCGTTGTCGCTGGCGGTTGGATGCTTGTTCTTGCCGCCGAAATCAGAGAATTCGACCTTCCTGAACTTTTCCTGGTCGGTGTAAATGGCCGCGCCGGTAAAGGTCATCATCATCGCGTTGGCGCCGGCCGGCGCCTTGTCGTCGCGCGTCAACTGGAAGTAGGCGCTGGCGCCGGCCGGTGCGGCGACGCCAACCAGCGCATGCTCGACGTCAACCAGATAACTGCCGCGTTTGAAGATGTAGGTTTTGACGACCTTGCCGCCGCCTTCGACGGCGGCTTCGAGCGCCACGCGCAGCTCGTTTTCGCCCTCTTTCAAGGCCAGCGCTGCGGCGGGCAGGCGCCACACCGATTTGTGGTTGGGCAGCCCTGCGCCGATCAGGCCGGACTGCGCGCTATAGAAATGCGCCGTGTCGAGCAGGATGAAGTTTTCTTTCTTGTTTTCCGTCGCGTGATGGTGCAAAAGCTCCAGTCGCACCAGATCGCCGCCCTGGGCGGAAATCTCGGCGACCACCAGGTCGGTCTTTACCTTGACGACCGCGGCGCCCGTCACGGTTGGACTGACGGCGGCGCTGCCTGGCACGGGCACGGCACCCGGCGCGGCCGCAAAAGTCGGCGCTGACGGGACGGCGGCACTGCTGGCCCCGCCGGCTTTGGACTGCGCGCCCTGCTCTTGCGCGGTTGTCGCCGGCTGGGCGGGTTGCCCATGACGCAGCCAGGCATCCCACAGCATCATGATCGAAAAGAAGAAGACCAGCAGCAAAATCAGGCGTTGATTGTTCATGGTGAGGGGGCGTCTCGGTGGCGCTTGGGCGTCAGGATGATTGAAATAGGTGCGCCATTCTAAGGCACAGGATCGTGTCCGCCCGGATGCCATGGATTGCAGCGGCCGACGCGCCGCAAGGACAGCCAGAGGCCCTTGATGGGACCATGGCGTTGCAGGGCTTCAATGGCGTAATGCGAACAGCTCGGATAGAAACGGCAGGACGGGGGCAACAGCGGGCTGATCAGCAACTGATAACCGCGCACCAGCCAGATCAGCGGCTTGGCCAGCAGCGCTTTCATGCTGAGTTTTTCTGGCACAGTTGATCAAACAAGCTGACGATCTCCGCCCGCCAGGCCGCCTTGCTTTGCGGGTTGATCGGGTGTCCGGCGGCGCTGGGTCCCACGGGTTTAGCCAGACGCAACACCAGGTCGAACGGCGGCAATCCGGCGCGGCGCAGGCGGAACAATTCGCGCGCCTGGCGCTTGATGGCATTCCGCAGCACGGCTTGACGCGCCTGTTTTTTGGGAATCACCAGACCGAGGCGGGCGTGTGGTTTGTCGTTCGGTCGGTAGTGCAAGGCAAAGCACACACCGCGCAAAACCTTGCGGGCCGCAAAGACCTCTGAAAATTCCGCGGCTGCCCGCAGCCGGAGCTGCCGGTCGAAGCCAAAGTTTTCAGCAGTAACGACGCCGCTGCTCAATCAGACGATTAACAGACGCTTCAAACGGCCAGACGGCGACGCCCCTTGGCGCGACGGGCGTGAATGACGGCGCGGCCGCCACGGGTGCGCATGCGGACGAGAAAGCCGTGGGTACGCTTGCGGCGCACGACGGAAGGCTGGTAGGTACGTTTCATGACCGGGGTTCCTTGCGAGAAAAGCGCGCGATTACAGCCTGTTAGGCACGCCCTTGTCAAGCGTTATTTCAGGCTGCCACAGTCGAAGCTTGTGGATAACTTTTCGTGAATTCGCTAGAATGCGCCCACTTCGAATAGTGGCACAGTCGCTCGGTCGCACCGTCGGTAGCGGTTGAAACAGCCGTTGAAAGTGGTCATAACAAAATTTTCATAGGTCTAAATGAGTCAATTCTGGACGGACTGTCTGACCCGCTTCGAAAGTGAGTTGCCGGCGCAACAGTTCAACGCGTGGATCAAATCCCTGAGAATGGAGACCGCGCCCGACGCGGGCGATGGCGCGGAACTGCGCCTGCGCCTGATCGCCCCGAACGGTTTCATTCTCAAGTGGGTGCGCGACCGCTATCTCGATCGTGTCGAAACCCTGTCGCGCCAGTTTTACAATGAACCGGTGACCATCGATCTGGTGCTGGACGATGCGGCCGCCCGATCGTCCAGCACGTCCAGCACGTCCAACAACGCGCCGACAAATGGCCTGCCGGGCGCCGCTGCAAACGATACGGCAGCGGCAACCGCAGTCCTGCCCGAACTGCACCCGGAAGACTCTCCCGGCTACGAAAAGACGCGGCTTAACCCGGAATTCACCTTCGATACGCTGGTGACCGGCCGCTCCAACGACCTGGCGCGCGCCGCCGCCCAGCAGGTCGCGATCAATCCCGGTGCCTCCTACAACCCGCTGTTCATCTACGGCGGCGTCGGCCTGGGCAAGACCCACCTGATTCATGCGCTCGGCAATGAAGTGTTGCGCCACGTCCCCAACAAGGTGATCCGCTACATCCACGCCGAAGATTATTTTTCCGACGTGGTGCGCGCCTACCAGCAAAAATCCTTCGACGTTTTCAAGCGCACCTACCGCAGCCTCGACGTGCTGCTGATCGACGACATCCAGTTTTTCAACGGCAAGGCGCGCACCCAGGAAGAGTTTTTTTACGCCTTCAACGCGCTGGTCGAGGCCAAAAAACAGATTGTCATCACCTGCGACACCTACCCGAAGGACATTCAAGGGCTTGAAGAACGGCTGATTTCCCGTTTCGACTGGGGCCTGACCGTGCAGATCGAGCCGCCCGAACTCGAAATGCGCGTCGCCATCCTCAAGAAAAAGGCCGACAGCGAGTCCATCGACCTGGTCGATGATGTCGCCATTCTCATCGCCAAGCATCTGCGTTCCAACGTGCGCGAACTTGAAGGCGCGCTCAAAAAGGTGCTGGCTTTTTCGCGTTTTCATGGCCGTGCCATCACGCTCGAACTCGCCAAAGAGGCGCTCAAGGACATCATCGGCGCGCACAACCGCCAGATCACGCTCGAACTCATCCAGAAAACCGTCGCCGATTATTTCAAGATCAAGGTCTCCGACATGTATTCGCAAAAGCGCACGCGCGCCATTGCCCGGCCGCGTCAGGTGGCCATGTGGCTCGCCCGCGATCTGACACCCCACAGCCTGCCCGAAATCGGCGATGCCTTTGGCGGCCGCGACCATACCACCGTGTTGCACGCCTGCCGCACCATTATCGACCTGCGCAGCAAGGACAACCATCTAAACAACGACTTGCTGGTGCTTTCGCAAACCATAAAAGGCTGAAGCCCACCTTGATGAACAAACCCTGGAACAACCCCGGTACAAAATGTGGATAAGTTTCACTTTTCTTCTGGATACCCAAGTTACCCACACTCCCCCACAACGGGCCGCCATGTTTGCACAGAGACTTATAAGTAAGATAACAAATTGTTTTTAAAGTAATTTAACCTGTTATTCACAATAAACCTTGCCCCTCATCATCATCGTAAGGAGTTTTTAAAGATGCTCCTATTTAAAGGACCTCGGGATCAGTTTTTGACGCCATTGCAGGCGGTGTGCGGTATCGTCGAAAAACGGCATACCCTGCCCATTCTGTCGAACGTACTGATCGAAAAATCGGGCGAGCGACTGACCCTGCTGGCGACCGACATCGAGATGCAGATTCGTTCCGTCACGACATCCAGCGGACCGGAAAATGTCGCCGTCACGGTGGCGGCGCGCAAGCTGCAGGACATCCTGCGTTCGTTGCCAGAAGGGGTCGAGGTCAGCCTGACGCTCGACGAGCGGCGTCTGCAGCTCAAGGCGGGCAAGAGCCGTTTCAACCTGCAGACCATGCCGGCGGAAGAATTTCCGCGCATGACCGAATCCACCGGTCCGGCGGCCGTGCTGAAGCTCACGCAGCGTCAGTTCAAGCGCCAGTTGGCCCTGGTGCAATACGCCATGGCCCAGCAGGATATTCGCTACTACCTCAACGGTCTGCTGCTGGTCGCCCAGCAAGGCGAATTAAGGCTGGTTGCCACGGATGGCCATCGTCTGGCTTATGCCAGCGAGGATATCGGCGAACAAAAAGCCGGTCAGCAAGAACGCATCGAAGTCATCCTGCCCCGCAAGACCGTGCTCGAATTGTCGCGCCAGTTGGCCGACAACGACGAAGCGCTGGAAATCTCGCTGGCGGCAACCCAGGCGCGCTTCAACTTCGGCAACGTGGAATTCGTCAGCAAGCTGATCGACGGCAAGTTTCCAGACTATGAGCGTGTCATTCCCCAACACCAGAGCAAGATCATTCCCCTCGACCGCGCCACCTTCCAGCATTCCCTGCAGCGGGCGGCGATTCTCACCAACGAAAAATTTCGCGGCGTGCGCCTGGTGCTCGGGCCGGGCAGCCTGAAGATTCTGTCGACCAATGCCGAGAATGAAGAGGCGCGGGAAGAAATTGAAATTGAATATTCTGGCGAGGAGCTCGATGTCGGTTTCAATGTCAATTATCTACTCGATGTTCTCAACAACGTGAGCAACGAAATCATCGAAATTCGCCTCGCCGACAGCAATTCCAGCGCGCTGCTGATGCTGCCGGGGAATGACCGTTTCAAATATGTCGTAATGCCAATGCGTATTTAAGGCAGTAGATCGGGACCTTGCATGACTGAAAATATTTCGCCGCAAAATAATGTTGATGACGGCTACAACGAAGACTCCATCCAGCAACTGGAAGGCCTGGAGGCCGTGCGCAAGCGTCCCGGCATGTACATCGGCGACACTTCCGATGGCACCGGCCTGCACCACATGGTTTTCGAGGTCGTCGATAACGCCATCGACGAAGCGCTGGCCGGGCATTGCGACGAAATTGTCATCACCATCCATACCGACAATTCGATTTCCGTCACCGATAACGGCCGCGGCATCCCGGTCGGCGTCAAGTTCGACGACAAGCACGAACCGAAGCGCTCGGCCGCCGAAATCGTCATGTGCGTCCTCCATGCCGGCGGCAAGTTCAACCAGAATTCCTACCAGGTTTCCGGCGGCCTGCATGGCGTCGGTGTGTCCTGCGTCAACGCCCTGTCGAAATGGTTGCGCCTGATCGTCCGTCGCGACGGCAAGAAGCACTTCATGGAATTTCATCGCGGCCATGCCGTCGAGCGCATCGTCGAGGTGCAAAACGGCGTCGAAGTCTCGCCGCTGAAAGTGCTGGGCGAGACGAAAAATCGCGGTACCGAAGTCCATTTTCTCGCCGATGAAGAAATTTTTGGTGCCGGCACCATCGAATTTCACTACGACATCATCGCCAAGCGGTTGCGC
>JAUXWU010000220.1 GCA_030680085.1 Rhodocyclaceae bacterium
ACCCCGGCCGACGACAGCGGCGGCACTTTCGCCTGCAAAGCTCCAGGCAGGAAAGGCCGCACCAGCTGGCCGAGTTTCATCGCCGTGCCAAACAACGCCGGACGCGGCAAACTTTCGCGCAACGCGGCACGCAGCACGCCATCCAGACCACGGCGCGGCACGCGCTGTTCGACGACCGCGCGGCCGATGTCGAGCAGGCGCGAGTAATGCACGCCCGAAGGACAGGTCGTTTCGCAGGAGCGGCAGGTCAGGCAGCGATCGAGATGCAGACGGGTGCGCGCCGTGGGCGCCACGCCTTCGAGCACCTGCTTGATCAGATAGATGCGTCCGCGTGGACCGTCGAGTTCGTCTCCGAGTAACTGATAGGTCGGACAGGTGGCCGTGCAAAACCCGCAGTGCACACACTTGCGCAAGATTTCCTCGGCCTCGCGGCCGGCGGTGGTGTCGCGGATGAAATCGGCGAGATGGGTTTCCATTTAGAACTCGGGATACATGCGGCCGGGGTTGAAAATGCCGTGGGGATCGAAGGTCTGCTTGAGACGACGATGCAGATTCATCAGCAGCGCGGGGAGCGGCGCAAACGCGCCGACCTGGGCTATCAGCGCGGCATCAGCACGGTAGAGCGTCGCGCTGCCGCCGACCTTGGCCGCCGCGGCGCGAATTTCTTCGGCCGGCGCGGTCGAGTTCAACCAGCGCAGCGCCCCACCCCACTCGATCAGGGTTGCTCCTGGCAGGTCGATGACCGGCGCAACGGAAGGCACCGACAGGCGCCACAGCGGTGTAGCGCCAGCGAAGAAAGTTGCGCGCTGGTCACGCAGCTCATCCCAAAACGCCGTCTCGCCAGCGCCGACTTTTTCGCCGCCCAGCATTTGCTCCGCCGCGGCAATCGCCGCGCGCGCACCGGCGAGGCGCACGCTCAGCATGTCGTCCTGCCAGGTACTGGCGACAATCGGCAGCGGCTGTCCCGCCCACCGGTTGAGCTTGTCGAGCGCCGCAGCCTGGGGCATGGCGAAGCACAGCGTGGCTTCTGCAACGGGTTTGGGTAGCACCTTGAGGGACATTTCGAGCAACAGCCCCAGTGTGCCCAGGCTACCGGCCATGACACGCGAGACATCGTAGCCGGCGACATTCTTCATCACTTGGCCGCCAAAATTCAGTTCGTGCGCCGCGCCGTCGAGAATCTTCACGCCCAGCACGAAGTCGCGCACCGCACCCGCGCTGACCCGGCGCGGCCCGGACAGCCCCGCCGCAACGGCGCCACCAATGGTGCTGTTTTCACCGAAACGCGGTGGCTCGAAAGCCAGGCATTGCCCCTGTTCCACCAGCGTCGCCTCGATCTCGGCAAGCGGTGTACCGCAGCGCGCCGTAATGACGAGTTCGGTCGGTTCGTAGGCCAGCACGCCGGTATGCGCGCGGGTTTCCAGCAGTTCGCCGCGCGGCGCCTGGCCGTAAAAGTCCTTGCTGCCACCGCCACGGATGCACAGCGGCGCGTCACGGCTCGCCGCCTGGATGCGTTCGCGGAATGCTTCAGTCAGATCCGTCATCGCGCGCTCCCGGTCAGCCGGTATTCGGAACAGTGGCGCGGCGTCGGCACCGCCTTGCCGGGGTTGAGCAGGCCGAGCGGATCAAAGGCCGCTTTCACGCCGTGGAACGCCGTCAGCTCGTCGGCGGAAAATTGCAGGCACATCTGCTGCACCTTCTCGATGCCGACGCCATGTTCGCCGGTGATCGTGCCGCCGACCTCGACCGACAGTTCGAGGATGGCCGCGCCCAGTGCGGTGGCACGGTCGAGTTCATCGTCGCGGCTGGCATCGAACATGATGAGCGGATGCAGATTGCCGTCGCCGGCATGAAAGACATTGGCCACGCGCAACCGATACTGCTGCGCCAGCTCCTCGATGCGGGTCAGCACATGGGCGATGTGTTTGCGCGGAATCGTGCCGTCCATGCACAGATAGTCGGGCGTCAGGCGGCCGACCGCCGGAAACGCCGCCTTGCGCCCGGCCCAGAACTTCAGCCGCTCGGCATCGCTTTGCGAAACCCGCAGACCGCGCGCGCCGTTCGCTTCGAGCACCTGGCACATCGCGGCGATTTCCTCGGCCACTTCCTGCTCCGTGCCATCGGATTCGGCGAGCAGGATCGCTGCGGCGCTGAGGTCATAGCCGGCATGGACAAAGGCCTCGACAGCGGCGGTCGCCGGCTTGTCCATCATTTCCAGACCGGCGGGGATGATGCCGGCGGCGATGATCGCGGCCACCGCATTGCCGGCCTGGGTGACATCGTCGAAGCTGGCCATCACCACCTGCGCCACCGTCGGTTTGGGGGTGAGTTTCACGGTCGCTTCGAGCACGACGCCGAGCATCCCTTCAGAGCCGATCAAGAGCGCCAGCAGGTCATAGCCCGGACTGTCCAGCGCATGCGCGCCGATGTCGATGACCTCGCCATCGATCAGCGCGATCCGCAGCTTGAGGATGTTGTGTACCGTGAGGCCATATTTCAGGCAATGCACGCCGCCGGAATTTTCCGCGACGTTGCCGCCGATCGTGCAGGCGATCTGCGAACTCGGGTCGGGGGCGTAATACAGGCCAAATGGCTCCGCCGCCTCGGAGATGGCGAGATTGCGCACACCGGGCTGCACCCGCGCCAGGCGGGCCAGCGGGTCGATCTCGATGATGCGCATGAAGCGGGCCAGCGACAGCACGAGGCCCGCGGCCACCGGCGTCGCGCCACCGGACAAGCCGGTGCCGGCGCCACGCACCACCACGGGAATCTTCATGTCATGACAGACGCGCAGCACGGCGATCACCTGTGCCTCGCTATCCGGCAGCGCCACCGCCCAGGGCAGGCAGCGATAGGCGGTCAGGCCGTCGCATTCATACGGCTTGATGTCTTCCGGATCGCTGAGCAATCCGCCCGCCGGCAGCAGCGGTGCCAGCCGGGCGAGCAAGGCGGCGCGGTGGGCAGCGTCAGGGAGAGGTGGCAAGATGGCGGTCATGGGCGGGCGAAAATAACATGGAAATCGTCGAGCCAGCCGAAGCTGTCCTCGGTCGCGCCGCTGGGTTTGTATTCGCAGCCAATCCAGCCGGGGTAACCGAGTTGTTCAAGGCGCTTGAACAGGAAGGGGAAATGAATCTCGCCCGTGCCCGGCTCATGACGACCGGGATTGTCGGCAATCTGGATGTGGCCGATCCGCGCCAGCTGCGTCTCCAGCGTGCGGGCCAGGTCGCCTTCCATCACCTGGGCGTGATAGACATCGTATTGCACTTGCAAGTTGCGGCTGCCGACGGCATCGAGCACTTGTAGCGCCCGTGCCGTCGTGGGAACGAAAAAACCGGGATTGTCGCGGTTGTTGAGCGGTTCGAGCAGCAGGCGGATGCCCGCGCGCTGTGTGGCGGCGGCGGCAAAGCGCAGGTTATCAACCAGCGTCTCGAAATGTTTTTCCGCAAAAGTCGGCGCTGGCGGGACGGCGCTCGCCGGACCGCCGCGTAACACGGGGACGGCGCCCGCCAGACAATTCAGCCGCGTGCAGCCCAGCGCCTCGGCATATTCGATGGCCCGCCCGACACCGTCCTGAAATTCCGCCTTGCGTTCCGGCAGACAGGCAACGCCGCGCTCCCCCGCCGCCCAGTTGCCCGCCGGCAGGTTGAATACCACCACCTCGACGCCAGACGTCAGCACGACCTCGGCCAGCACCGCTTTATCGAAGTCGTAGGGAAAATGAAATTCGACGCCCTTCAAACCGGCCCGTGCGGCAGCGCCAAAGCGGTCGAGGAAATCGTGTTCGGTGAAGAGGAAGGAGAGGTTGGCGGAAAATTGCAGTGACATCAGTCAGCACTCCTCGGCAAGCAGTTCCGGGCACTCATTCGGCAGGCGGAAACCATCGAAGAAGCGCGTTTCGCAATGTGTGAAAAGCTGCGTCAGTACATCCTCGCGCTGTTACGCGCATCGCCAATTGCTGATAGATGGCGGATGACCGTCCCTTTCTGGACTGACGAAGCGTCCATTCGACAGCCTCTTTGGGGCGATCAGGTTTCGCCCCGTTTGCTTGCCAGAGACGCTTGGCTTCCAGTGCGACGCGAAGATCAGCGAATGCACCGTCAAAACCCAAGGCCAAACAAACATGGGGACTGTCCTGCCATACCCAGTTTTCCAATTCCGGGGCAATGACTACCGCACACCCGCTATCGTCCAACCAGCCAGCGCTGGTCAGGTGTTCGGTTAAACGCTGCGCTATCGCGTCCTTGCCCGGTGAGCCGCTCCATTCGGCATCGACAATAACGATTGCGTGCCGATGGGTGCCGGCATAGGGCTGCAAGAATTCATTCGCTCTGGTGTAAAGCCCCGGGTCATTCTGTCCGTGGGCGACCAGCAAATCCTGACGAAAATCGAAAGCGAAATGCCCGCAACCCATGGCATGGTGGAAAGCCTCCCGGGAGAAAAAACCCTTGAGCATTCCCTCCATGTTTTTGTCTGCCACCAGAAACAGGCAATCCCTCATCCCAGCACCCCTGTTGCAAACAATTCGCCGAGATTCAGGGCAGATTTCCACTCGCGCAAGCGCGGATGATCGTTGCCGCGAACAATATCCACGGCGCCTTCATCTGTCTTGCCAAAACAGAGAATCTGCTTTGATTCCAACAGGCTGAGCACAACCGGCGAGTGCGTGGCGCACAACACCTGTGCGTCATAAACAGAGGACAGCGATTGCATCACGGTTTCCATCGCCTTCGGGTGAATGCCGTTTTCGGGTTCTTCGATCAGCACCACATTCGGGGTGGTCGGCGCGTAGGCCAGCAACGTCAGGGCGAGCAAGCGCAGCGTGCCGTCGGAAAGCACCCACGAGGGAGCAATCAAACCGCTCTTGTATTTCAACTGAATATACCGGGAACGGTCTTCAGGTTTTTCGCAGGTCTGCACATCTTCCAGGTCATCCAGCGTCGTCGCCAGATGGGCGACCCAGTCCTTTTTGGCTTTTGACCCGCTTTTATTTTCAAGCGCATGCACCACCCAGGGCAGGTTCGAACCATCTGGCAGAAAATCAGCAGGAGAACCCGCCGGTGAAGGCATGCGCATCTTTTCCGCATTGAGCATCAAGCGATGAATGCCTTCCATCAGTACGCGCTTTGCCCAGGTTGCTGCGGGGAATTTCTGTTCATCTTCCGGCAGGTTGGCCAGTGCGCTTTTGGTTGGGCCAAGGCGAAACAGGTTGTTCCAGTCCGACGTTTCCGAACGGAAATAGTCGTTGCCACTTTCAACTACCTTGCTGACCACCTTGCGCCAGCCTGCCGGGCTTTTCTTGTTCTGGGGCAAAACGATATGTTCCGGGCCGGCTTCCGGGAAGGGGAACTGCGTCTGCGGGTGACCCGCGCGCGGCTTGATCTCGTCGCATAACCACAGCGTTTCATGATCGAAACCCAATCGCCCATCGGTATGAATGCCCAACTCGTAACGCGCAAAGCGGTAACGCTGCCCCAATTTCTCGACAATTGCGCCAGGCAACTCCAGGGTCACTGCGATTTCCACCCCACCGCCCTGGCGCAGCCAGGTCAGATCCAGCGGATCAACCGCGCGGGGTGCGATATTCATGCGGGCATTGCCAAACACCGCCGATTCCAGACCGCTGGCGAGAACGTCACGCACCAGCAACAAGGCATCGAACAAGGTGCTTTTGCCACAGGCATTCGGCCCCACCATCACCAGAAACGGCTCGAAATCGACCGAGACATAGCGCAAGGCGCGCAGACCTTTGACTTCCAGTTGCCGAATCATGCGTTTTCTCCGAAAGGTTCAGCGGTATTTTCGCCCCATCTGCGGGGAAGGGTGGTCTTGATCATGGCATCGAAACGGCAGGACAAATCGTCGAAAACTTCGGCGAGATTTTGCAGCACATCCTGATTCGTGTAGCGAAAGACCGTAAGGCCAAGACTATTCAGAAAGTGGGTGCGCTCGACATCGTAATCGACTTGCTGGGCGTGACTTTCACCATCGATCTCGATGACCAGATGTAGTTCGGAGCAGTAAAAGTCAACGATGTAGCCACCGATAGGCTTTTGCCGCAGAAATTTGTAACGCAGAAATTGCCGGGAACGCAGCACCTTGTTCCAGATCAGACTTTCTGCAGCCGTAGGGTTCTTGCGATTTTCACGGGCGAGTGCGGTGAGGTTTTTGTCGTAGGGCAGAAAGGCAAACCCC
>JAUXWU010000222.1 GCA_030680085.1 Rhodocyclaceae bacterium
TCGGCGGCATAGTCGGCCTTGACGGCGAAATTGTCGATCTGGCGGCTTACATGGAGTGGCTGGTCGCGCGCCTCGGCAAACTGTGCCGCGTTGATATAGTCCAGTTGCTGCATGCGGCGCAACACATACTGCTGGCGCAACTGCGCCCGCTTGGGGTTGGCCACCGGGTTGTAGGCGGAGGGCGCCTTCGGCAGGCCCGCCAGCATGGCCGTCTCGGCGATGGAAAGCTCCTTGAGTTCCTTGCCGAAATAAATGCGCGCGGCGGAGGAAAAGCCGTAGGCGCGCTGGCCGAGGTAGATCTGGTTGATATAGATCTGCAGGATTTCATCCTTGGAGAGGCTGTTCTCGATCTTGAAGGCCAGCATGGCCTCGTAGAGCTTGCGCGTGAGCGTTTTCTCTGATGACAGAAAAAAGTTGCGCGCCACCTGCATGGTGATGGTCGAGGCGCCTTGACGCTTGCCGCCGCCGATAAAATTCGCATAGGCCGCGCGCAGAATGCCCAGGGTGTCGACGCCCGGATGCTGGTAGAAACGCTCGTCCTCGGCGGCCAGGATGGCCTGCTTCATGGTTTCCGGGACATCCTGGATGCGCACGAAGTGGCGGCGCTCCTCGCCGAACTCGCCGATCAGGTGGCCGTCGGCGGTGTAGACCCGCAACGGAATCTTGGGGCGATAATCGGTCAGGGCGTCAATCGAGGGCAGGCGCGGATAGGCCAGGATCAGGGCAATGCCGAGGAGGGCGAGCGCCGCAAGGGCTGCGCCGGCGATGAGAGCAAACGGCAGGAATATCCAGCGCAACACGATAATGGGCAGACGAATGAGCGGGCTGCGATTATAGTCCAGCCGTGTCGGGAGTTCTTTCGTGGGCTGTTGCGCGGATGCTGATCAGCAAAGAGAATTGACCGTTCCGCTTAAAGAATTTCCTTTACAGCCGATATAGTTGCTGCTAGCATCTAAAGTGAATTGCCAGTTTATGCTGTAATACACTGAAAATAAAGGATTGTCTTGGATATCGACCTTTCGATACTCAACCCCAAGGCGCGCTCGCTAGTCGGGCTGGATATCAGTTCATCCGCGATCAAGATGGTGGAGCTGTCGGGTAGCCGGGCTGGTGGCTACCAGCTTGAGTGCTACGCCATCGAGACCCTGCCGGAGGGTGCGGTGGTGGATGGCAACATCGCCAACCTCGATGGCGTCGCCGATTCGATCGACCGGTGCTGGAGGCGGCTCGGCACGTCCACAAAGTATGTCGCCATGGCCTTGCCCACGGCGGCGGTGATCACCAAGAAAATCATTTTGCCGACCGGCTTGCGTGATGCCGAAATGGAAGTGCAAGTCGAATCGGAGGCCAATCAGTACATCCCCTTCACGCTCGAAGAGGTGAATCTCGATTTTCAGGTGATCGGTCCCACCCCATCCAGTGCCGACGAGGTTGAAGTATTGATTGCCGCTTCCCGCAAGGAGGGTGTCGAAGACCGGGTGGCCTGCGCCGAGGCGGCAAAACTCAAGCCCGTGGTGATGGATGTGGAATCCTATGCCGCGCTGGCTGCCTTCGACCTGGTGCGCGAGCAGTTTCCGGGCAATGGTGGCAATAGCGACAGCATGGTGTTCGCGCTGGTCGATGTTGGCGCCAGTGCAATGAAGGTCACCGCGATAAAAGGCGATCAGCAGGTCTATAACCGGGAACAGGCTTTCGGCGGCAACCAGTTGACCCAGGACATGGTGCGCGCCTATGGCATGAGCCATGAGGAGGCTGAAAATCTGAAGCGGACCGGCCCGATGCCGGATAACTACGAAACCGAGATTCTGCGGCCTTTCCTTGAAAACCTGGCTCTGGAAGTGTCGCGCGCCCTGCAGTTTTTCTTTACCTCCACGCAATACAGCGAGGTGGATCACATCATTCTGACGGGCGGCAGCGCCTTGTTGCCGGGTATTGCTGAAGTGGTCGCCGAGCGTACGCAGGTCGATGTTGCGCTGGCCAACCCCTTCGCGAAAATGACCCTGTCGTCACGCATCCGGCCCAAGTATTTACTGTCCGACGCCCCCTCGCTGATGGTGGCGTGCGGCTTGGCATTGCGGAGGTTCGATCAATGATCCGCATCAACCTGCTGCCACACCGCGAGGCCAGGCGCAAGGCATCGCGCCAGCAGTTTTATGCCCTTTCCGGCCTGGTCACCGTGCTGGCCGGCGTTATCTGGTTCGCCGGGTTTACCTACATCAACGCCCAGATCGATCGGCAGTCCGAAAAGAACGACTTTCTCAAAAAAGAAATCGCCGTGCTGGACAAGCAGATTGATGAAATCAAAAAACTCCGGGAGCAAACCGAAGCCCTGCTGGCCAGAAAACAGGTGATCGAATCGCTGCAAGCCAATCGCTCCGAGACCGTGCATCTGTTCAACGAGCTGGCGCGGCAATTGCCCGCCGGGGTCTATCTGCGCTCGATCAAGCAGGACCAGCAAAAGATCACCCTGATCGGCCATGCGCAATCGAATGCCCGCGTTTCGACGCTGATGAATAACCTGGATAGTTCCCCGGTGCTGGAGCGTCCCGAACTCATTCAGATCAAGGCGGTTCAGGTGGGCAAGCGGCGCATGAACGAATTTACGCTGAACATTTATTTTTCGCGTCAAACCACCGAAGAGGCCGGCAAGGACGGCAAAAAACCGGGAGGCGAGCCATGAACAAGCCCGCTATGCCAGCCATTCCCGCTTTGCCAAAGTTCAATATACCCAAGGTGGATTTCAGGCAGATCGCCGAGGATTTCAAGACGCTCGACCCCAAGGATCCGGGCGCCTGGCCGCTGGTGCCGCGCGCCATCATTCTGACGGGCATGTTCCTGGGCTTGCTGGCCGCGGCGGCCTGGTTCGGCTGGAATGCGCAGAACGAAGAACTGGAGCTGAAGGCTCAGGAAGAAACCAAACTCAAGGACGAGTGGCTCAACAAGAAGAAGCAGGCCATCAACCTTGACGAACACAAAAATCAACTGGCGGAGATCGAGCGTTCGTTCGGGGCATTGCTCAAACAGTTGCCCAACGCCGCGGAGATGGAATCCCTGCTGATCGACATCAACCAGTCGGGTTTGGGCCGGGGTCTCCAGTTCGAACTGTTCAAGCCGGGCACGGAAGCCTCCAAGGATTTTTATGCCGAATTGCCGATCACCCTCAACGTGACCGGCAACTATCATGATTTTGGCGCGTTCGCCGGCGACATCGCCAAGCTGTCGCGCATCGTCACCCTGAATGACATCAATGTGAACCCTGCCGGCAAAGCGGGCGAGACCCTGATGCTGGTTGCCACGGCCAAGACCTTCCGCTACCTCGACGAGGCCGAGGTCGCGGCGCAGAAGAAGGCCGAAAAAGACAAAGCGAAGGGGGCGAAAAAGTGAAAGCCCTGCGCATTTTCTCGCTGCTGTTGCTGGCCACGGTGCTTTCCGGCTGCGGCGATGCCGAGCATCAGGACATCAAGCAATGGATGGACGAATCCTCGCGCGACCTGCGTGGCCGCGTCAAACCGCTGCCCGAGCTGAAGCCCTTCCCGCGGATTACCTATGAAGCGCATGATCAGATGGACCCCTTCAGCGCGAATCGCGTCGAGCCGGAAAAAAGGGAAGGCGGCGGGGGCGCCCGGCCTGACTTTGATCGTCCGCGCGAGCAACTGGAGAACTTCCCGCTCGAATCCTTGCAATTCATCGGCCTCGTGAGCAAAACGAAAAGCAAGGATCGGCACGCACTGGTGCAGGTAGACGGCGTGGTTTACCAGGCCAGGAAGGGCAACCATATGGGCCAGAATTTTGGCCGCATCGTCGCGGTGACCGATACCGAGATCATCCTCAAGGAAATCGTACAGGATCCAACTGGCCAGACCACCGATTGGGTGGAACGGCAAATGACCCTTCAGTTACTGGACGGGACAGCTGGCAAGGAGTCAAAGAAATGAAATACATGCGTATCTGGGCGTGCCCTCTCGTGCTGCTGGCGCTGCTGGGGGTTATTCCGCTGGCCGTGGCACAGACGGCCAGCAAACCCAACGTGATTGAAAATGTGGCGGTCAGCAAGGCCGACGGCAACACCATTCTCAAGATCGGACTGCAACAGGCGCTGATCGCGACCCCCGCCAACTTCGTCATCGCCAACCCGGCGCGCATCGTCTTTGATTTCCCGGCAACCGAAAACGGCCTGGGCTACAGTAACAAGGTCATCAATGAAGGCGGCTTGCGCAGTTTCAGTCTGGTCCAGGCTGGCGACCGCTCGCGGCTGGTGCTCAACCTCGACAAAACATCCCGATTTGAAGCGCGCCCGGAAGGGAAATTCCTGTTCATCACCCTGCAAGACGAGGGCGCTGCGTCAGCCGTTGGCGCCGTGGGCGCCGTGCAGCATTTTGCCCCAACTGGTACGACTGGCAAGGACGCGGCAACCAGTGTGCGTGACATCAAGTTCCGCCGCAGCAAGGATGGCGCGGGCGTCGTGCTGGTCGATCTGTCGTCCTCCGACACGGGCATCGATGTCAGGCAAAAAGGCACGAACCTGCTGGTTTCATTCAAGAAAAGCAAGCTCCCCGACCCGCTGCGGCGTCGCCTCGACGTGGTCGACTTCGGCACACCGGTCACGGCGGTGAATACCCGGACGGATGGCGATGATGTCACGATCGAAATCGTCCCGCGCGGCCTGTGGGAACACACGGCCTACCAGAGCGACGGCCAGTTCATCGTCGAGGTCAGGCCCGTCAAGGAAGATGCCAACAAGGTGTTCCAGGGCTCGAAGAAAGGCTTCCAGGGCGATGCCATCTCGCTGAACTTCCAGAACATTCCCCTGCGCGAACTGCTGCACGTCTTTGCCGACATCACCAACTTCAATATCGTCGTCAGCGACTCGGTGACGGGCAATGTGTCCCTGCGCTTGAATGACGTGCCCTGGGACCAGGCGCTGGAAATCGTCCTGCAGCAGAAGAATCTGGCGATGCGCAAAAGCGGTAGCGTGATCTGGATTGCGCCGCAAGATGAACTGGCCGCGCACGATGACCAGTTGGTCAAGGCGCGCGATTCAGCCTTTGCCGCCGATCCGCCGCGGCTGGAACTGTTCCAGTTGAACTACATGAAGGCGGAAGAATTTCACAACATGCTCTCGCCACCCGCAGCAACTGCTGGTGATAAAGCGGGAGACAAGGGTGCTGGCAGCTTTCTGTCTCCCATTGGCAAGGTCACGATTGATAAAAGAACCAACCAGGTCTTCGTCTACGACATACCGACCAAGCTGGAACTGATCGGCACACTGCTGAAACAGATCGACCGTCCGGTGCGGCAGGTGTTGATCGAGGCCCGGATTGTCGAGGCCGACACCAACTTTTCCAAGCAGTTGGGCGTCAGGCTGGGCGGGCATGACCATCAGGGGATGAATGTCGGCCACAAGGTGCTGGGCCAGGATGGCCTGCGCTTTGGCCTGGCTGCGTCAACAAGAGATGCGTACACGCACCTGCCAGAGTTGGGGGCTTACCCCGCTACGGCATTTATTACCGGCGTCGATGCAGCAACAGGTCGGATTACCTATACAAGGGAAGTGCCCGCTCCGGTATTGACGGATAGCCAGTTTTCCAATAACCCGATTCTCGGCAACCCAGCCGGCCAGTTTGCTCTGACACTATTCAACAAGGCGAAGACGCAATTATTGACACTTGAACTGCAGGCGCTCGAAGCCGACGGCAAGGGCAAGACCATCTCCAGTCCGCGCATCATGACCATGGATCAGATGGAGGCGACCATTCAGCAGGGCTTGCGGGTGCCCTACCTGGTGGCCACGGCGTCCGGGGCAACGTCGGTTGCCTGGCAGGATGCGAACCTGTCCTTGAAGGTCAAGCCGCACATCACCCCCGATGGGCGCGTGATGATGAAACTGATGATCACCAAAAATGCCCTGGGGCCGCGGGATGTGCTGGGTTACACCATCAAAACGAAAGAGGTGGTCTCGGACGTCCTGGTGGAAAACGGCGGGACAATTGTGATCGGTGGCATTTTCGAGCAAGAGGAGCTTGAAAGCACCCAGCGCGTGCCCTTCCTGGGCGATCTACCCTACGTCGGATTCCTGTTCAAGACCAAACAGAAGTCAGACAAGCGGGTCGAGTTGCTGATCATGATCACGCCAAAAATCATGGACGATGCCGTCGCGCTGAGGTGATGCACGGCGGGGTTGCGCCTTTCGCCTGATCGGCGCCGTCTCGCCAGAGCCGAGTTTCTGCTATGCTCAAATGCAAGGCCGCAAAGGAGCGAACCGGACAATGAGCACGATTACTTTCGATACCCTGAAGTTCGTAGAGAATCTGGAAGCGGCAGGCGTACCCAGCGCCCAGGCCAAGGCGATGGCGCTTGCTTTCAAGGAGGCTACCGGCGAGGAGCTGGTAACCAAGGATTTTCTCAAGGCCGAGGTCGAGGCAGCAAAAAACGATTTGATTAAATGGGTCGCTGGCATGTTGCTTGCCCAGGCTGCACTGATTGCGGCGCTGGTAAAACTCCTCTGAGACGTCCGCTGATATACCTCGTCGGCATGATGGGCGCCGGCAAGACGACCGTCGGTCGGCGCTTGTCCAGATCGATCGGCTGGCCGTTTGTCGACCTCGACCAGCACATCGAAAGCGCCACCGGGGTTTCGGTGGCGACCATTTTTGAAATCGAGGGCGAGGCGGGATTCCGCCAGCGCGAAGTGCTGGCGCTGAAGCAACTGGCGAGCGCGGGGAAACTGATTGTCGCCACCGGCGGGGGTGTGGTGCTGAATCCGCTGAACCGGGCGCGGATGAGCGCGACCGGGGTTGTTGTATATTTGTGCGCACCCCCGGGATTGCTGTTTGAGCGCACCCGGCACGACAAAACCCGTCCCCTGCTGCAAGTGGCTGATCCGCTGGCGCGCATTACCTGTCTCGTGGAAAAACGCGACCCGCTCTACCGGGAAGTGGCGGATTTCATCATCGAGCCGAACGGCGGACTGAGCAATTCGGTCAGCGCCATTGAAAAAGAACTTAAAATCTTATGCTTAGCTTGAATGTCAGTCTGGGTGCACGCAGCTACCCGATATACATCGGCCCCGCGCTGCTCGATACGCAACTGAGCGCCTTTGTCGAACGGCAGGTGGTGGTTGTCACCAACGAAGTCGTGGCGCCCCTCTATCTGGCGCGGATGGTTCGGCCGCTGAAAGAAGCGGGAATCCGGGTCAGCGAAATCATTTTGCCCGATGGCGAATCCCACAAGAACTGGGAGTCGTTGAACCATATCTATGACCGGCTGCTGGCCGAGCGTTGTGACCGCACCACCCCGATCATCGCGCTGGGCGGTGGCGTTGTTGGTGACCTGGCCGGCTTTGCGGCCGCTACCTACCAGCGTGGCGTGCCTTTCATTCAGGCGCCGACGACCTTGCTGGCGCAGGTGGATTCTTCCGTGGGCGGCAAGACCGGCATCAACCACCCACGCGGCAAAAATATGATCGGTGCATTCTGGCAACCGCGCCTGGTGATCGCCGATACCGACACATTGAATACCCTGCCAGAACGCGAACTCTCTGCCGGGCTGGCCGAGGTCATCAAATATGGCCTGATCCGCGACCTGCCCTTTCTCGAATGGCTGGAAGCCCACATGGACCAGCTCATGGCGCGCGATGCCGCCGCGCTGTCTTACGCCATCGAACGCTCCTGCATCAACAAGGCCGAGGTGGTGGCGGGAGATGAACTGGAAACCGCAGCACAGGGCGGCCGGGCGCTCCTGAACCTGGGGCATACCTTCGGCCATGCCATTGAGACCGGCATGGGTTATGGCGTGTGGCTGCATGGCGAGGCGGTCGCGGCAGGGACGCTGATGGCCGTGGAACTCTCGCGGCGGCTGGGTTGGCTTGCGGCTGCCGATGTGGAACGCGTGCAGCGTTTGTTGGTGCGGGCAGGATTGCCGGTGCGCGGCCCTGCGCTCGGCGCAGCGCAGTATCTCGACCTGATGGGGCACGACAAGAAGGTTATCGCGGGACGTTTGCGCCTGGTGCTGCTCAAGCGGCTGGGCGAGGCGGTGACCTGGGCGGATGCACCGCAAGCGGAAATCCGCGCCGCGATCGAAGCTTGCTGTGAGTGAACACGTAACTGAGCACGTAACTGAGCTGGCGACCTACGCGGTTAGCGAATCCGTCTCGCGCGGGCGCGTGCATGCCGAGCCGCGCCCCAAGACGCGCGGCGAGTTTCAGCGCGACCGCGACCGCATCGTGCATTCCACGGCGTTTCGGCGGCTGGAATACAAGACGCAGGTATTCGTCAACCATGAAGGCGACCTGTTCCGCACCCGCCTGACGCACTCGATCGAGGTCGCCCAAATCGCCCGCTCGATTGCCCGGGCGCTAGGATTGAACGATGACCTTACCGAAGCCATTGCGCTGGCGCATGACCTGGGGCACACGCCCTTCGGCCATGCCGGCCAGGATGCGCTGAACGAGTGCATGATTGATCACGGTGGCTTCGAGCACAATCTGCAAAGCTTGCGTATCGTTGATCGGCTGGAAGAACGTTACGGCGCCTTTGACGGGCTGAACCTGATGTTCGAGACGCGCGCCGGCATTCTCAAGCATTGCGCGCCGGCCAAGGCGCGAGCGTTGGGAGAGGTCGGACAACGCTTCCTTGACGACCGGCGGCCATCGCTTGAAGCGCAAATCTGCAATCTGGCGGATGAAATCGCCTACAACAACCACGATGTGGATGACGGGTTGCGCTCAGGGTTGATCACGCTCGACCAACTTGAGCAAATCAGCCTGTTTGCGCGCCACGCCCGGCAGGCGCTCCTTGAATTTCCCAGGCTTGCCGGGCGGCGGCTGATCCATGAAACGGTGCGGCGCGTGATTGATGCGCAGGTGACCGATCTGTTGACTGAAACGCAACAACGCATCGCGGCCAAAGCGATAAAAACCCTGGCGGATGTCGAGTGCGCCCCGCCCCTGGTCGGCTTTTCCGCCGCGATGCAGGCGGAAAACCGCGAACTGAAAAACTTTTTGCGCACGGAACTGTATCGCCATTACCAGGTGGTTCGCATGACCAACAAGGCGCGCCGGGTGATCCGTGACTTGTTCGCCGCTTTTCTGGCGGAGCCACGATTGCTGCCGCCGCAATATCAGGCAAGCGGCGAGCAAGAAGGCATGCCGCGCGTGATCGCCGACTACATCGCCGGCATGACCGACCGATACGCAATGAAAGAGCATCGGCGGCTCTTCACGGTTGGCGAGGGTGAGTTGTATCCGGCGTGATTTCCGCACGGCGCTACAATGCTTTGGACAAGCTCAAGAATCGGATTCATGAAAAATAATCTACCCGTCACTCAGCGCGAGATTCCGGTTACCGCCGATGCCGTTATCGTCTCGCAGACCGATCTGAAGGGCATCATTACCGATGTCAACAGCGCGTTTTGCGCCATTTCCGGCTTTCCGCGTGAGGAGCTCGTCGGCCAGAGCCACAACATCGTGCGCCACCCGGACGTGCCGTCGGCGGTGTTCGCTGAGCTGTGGCGCACCATTGAAGCCGGTTTTCCCTGGCGCGGCACCGTCAAGAACCGCGCCAAAAACGGCGATCACTACTGGGTCTGCGCCTTCATCACGCCGCTGCGCAGTGACGGCCGCATCACGGGCTATCTCTCGGTGCGCCATGCGGCCAGCCGCGCCGAGATCGCGGCTGCCGAAGCGCTTTACCAAACCCCGCTGCGGGGCGGGTGGGCGACGGCTGGGCAGCGCCTACTCTGGTGGCAACGCTTGTCGATCCGCGCCCGTCTGGCGCTCGTCATGGTCGCGGTGGGTCTCATGCTCGTCGGCGGCGCCGCCGTGGGTATCGGCGGCCTCTGGCTGGCCAATCAGGCTATCGTGCGCAACCAGCAAGATCGCCTCGAACCGATCATGGAAGTGAGCCGCATCCTGGAACTGATGAGCGAGAACGCCCGCCAAGTGATGCTCGGTCTGCAACACAATCCGTCAAGTCCATTCAATCGCCTGCACGATCATTCGCTTGCCATGCATACCGATGCGATCCGTGTCAATCGCGCCGAGATCGACCGTCTTTTTGGCCGGGTGAAAACGCGCAATCTCGGCGCTGCGGTCGCGGAGCGCCTCGTGCGGTTCGCAGCCGCGCGCGACCGCTATGTTGCGGAAGGCTTGCTGCCGTCGCGCGCCGCCTTGCTGGAGGGCCGTTTCGAAGAAGCGAACCTGATTCTGCTCGCGCTGCTCAATCCGCGTTTTGCCGAGGCAGCGGCCATCGGCAATGAGTTGCAAAGCGCCTTCAACGCGGCGGCCCTGACTGAATACGCCGCGGCCGAGACGCGCTATGCCGTTGTCCGCGCCTTCGCCGTCGGCGGCACGCTCATCGCCTTGCTGTTGATCTGGCTCGCCGCGCGCCACCTGTTTGCGAGCATCGCCCGACCACTTGATCGCGCACTCGAACATTTCGACCACCTGGCCGAAGGCGATTTTTCGCAAATGATCGACATTACCGGCCGCGACGAAACGGGCATGATACTCACGCGTCTGGCCGAAGTGCAGGCGCGCATAAGTGCCCTGCTCGCTGCCCGGGCTGCGGCCGAACAGGTGGCGAAGCAGAAGTCCGAATTCCTCGCCGTGATGAGCCACGAGATCCGCACGCCGTTGAATGGTGTGATCGGCATGACGGATCTGCTCATGACCACGCCGCTTGACCAGGAGCAAAGCGGCTATGCGCAGACCATCAATGCTTCGGCCGATGCCCTTCTTGCCGTGATCAACAGCATTCTCGATTATTCCAAACTCGATGCCGGCGGCGTCGAGTTTGAGCATGCGCCGCTGTCGATTCGCCAGCTAGTCGAGGCGGCCGTCGACATCGTGCATCCGCGCCTCAAGGGCAAGGGCGTGACACTTGCCACCCACTGGTCGCCCGATACGCCGGTGGCGATGCAGGGCGATGCCCACCGCATCCGCCAGATACTGCTCAACCTGCTCGGCAATGCGGTGAAATTCACCGAGCGCGGCAGCATCGAACTCATCGTTACCCCGCTCGAACGCGCTGACCGCCGCTGGATCGAGTTCGCTGTACGTGATACCGGGATCGGCATTGCACCCGGGGCGCAGGAAAAATTGTTCAAACCGTTCGCGCAGGCCGATGCCTCGACGACGCGCAAATATGGCGGCACCGGGCTGGGGCTGGCGATTTCGCACCGCCTGGCGCAGGGCATGGGGGGGAATCTGCTGTGCGAGAGCATGCCTGGCGTCGGTTCCACCTTCCGCCTCGTCCTGCCGTTCGAGGCACCGCTGCAAGCGGTTGCGGATGCCACGGCGGAACTTTCTTCCCTTGCCGGCAAGCATGTTGCACTTGAAGGCGGCGACCCGGCGCAACGGCGGCTCTGGCAAACCCTGTTCGCTGCCTGGCGTATCGACAGCCGTGGCACCCCGCCCGATCTGCGCTTGCTCATCGAGGCGCCGGAAGGCCCCGATATCGTGATGGAAAGTCGGCGCTGGCAGGACGGCAGTCCGGCCGCGCCGCCGCTGATCGTTGCGCTTCATGCACTCGACAAGGACAAGAAACGCGCGCTCCTCGATGGCGGCGCCAAGGTCATCGAGCCGCCATTGAAACCGTCGCGAATCCACGATGCCTTCGCCGACGCGCTGGCCGGTCCGCGCGCAGCGCCTGTCGGAGCCGTGCCCGCGCCCGCCGCGCCCGCGCCCGCCGCGAATGCGGCGACGGATGGCCGGGGACTGTCGATCCTCCTGGCCGAGGACAACGCGGTCAATCAGCGCGTTGCGGTGGCGATGCTCGAAAAACTCGGCCACCACGTCGCCGTGGCGGGCAACGGGAGGCTTGCCGTGGAAGCCTGCGCGCGCGGCGGTTTTGACGTCGTCCTGATGGACTGCCTGATGCCGGAGATGGACGGCTTTGCCGCCACGGCCGCGATACGGCGGCAGGAAGCGAAAACTGGCGGCCGCGTGCCGATTGCCGCGATGACGGCCAATGCCCTCGAAGGCGACCGCGAAAAATGCCTCGCCGCCGGCATGGACGACTATATCTCGAAGCCGATCACGCGCGAGCGGCTCGAGAAGGCACTGGCGAAGTGGCTGCCGACGGCGGCGCAAGGAGCGGAGGCGATGAAGACTGCTGAAGCGCCGCAAACAGCTTGGCTCGACCAGGCGCGGATCGATGAAGTGACCAGCGGCGATGCAGAGCTGGCGCGCGAGATCATCGGGATTTTCGCCGCCGATCTGGCGGCGATGTGCGCACGCATCGAGGCAGCGATCGCACCGGCCGAAGCCGGGGAATTCACCGCGCTCTTCGCCGCGGCGCACGAAATCAAGGGGGCGGCCGGCAACCTGGGCATCTCAAGATTGGCGGCGGTTGCCGCCACGCTCGAAGCGGCCGCCAAGCGCGGCGACAGCGCCCCGCTCGCTGCCTTGCAGACCGAGTTGGCGGCCGCGCGCGACGAATTTGCGGTCAAATGGGGGAGTTTCTAGCCCATGCATCAGCGTCTGCGTACCACTGTCTGGCCTTGGCTCATCGGCTGGTTCGTCGTTTGGGGGGCGTTCCTTGTCTGGGCGCACGGCGAATGGCGCGCCCGCGAGGCGCAGGAGTTCGCCCGCACCCTCGACGTCGCCGAGACGACCTACCGCGCCGCCACCGAGCAGTATCGGCTGATGGCGCAGATTCTCTTCGATATCCATCTGCGCCGGCCCGAGGTCATCGAGCTGATTGCCCGGGGGGTGGTTGCCGACGAGGCGGATGCGGCGATCCTGCGCGGCCAACTCTACCGCCAGCTTGCCCCGGCCTACGCGAGCCTCAAGCAGCAAGGGGTGCGCCAGATGCAGGTATTCACCCCGGACGGCAGGAGTTTCCTGCGCATGCACGAACCGGCCAGATTCGGCGATCCCCTGGCCGATGTGCGTCCTTCGGTGCGCCGCGTCATCAATAGCCGCCAGGCGGTGGCCGGCTTCGAGACCGGACGCTTCATGAGCGGCTTCCGTTATCTCTTTCCGCTCTTCCAGGCGGAGCGTTTCGTCGGTGCGGCCGAGGTGGGCATCGGCTTCAAGACCTTGCGCAACTCGCTCGATCGCATCGCCCCCAGCGCCGAATTTGCCCTCGTGCTGGCGCGCGCTTCGGTCGAGGGGGCGATCAATGCCGAACGCCGCGCACTGTATGTTCCAACGGAACTATCGCCCGACTATTTTTTCGAGGACCCGGAACTCAAGCTGCGCGATTCCGCGCCGCGCTCGCCAATCCAGCGCGCCATCGACGCGGGCCTGCGGGAGCTGCCAGAGGTCGCCCAAGGGCTTGCGGCGCAAGCTCGTTTTGCCGCCGCCACGCACCACGACGGGAGCGGCTGGATTGCCGCCTTCCTGCCGGTCGCCGACGTGGATGGGAACCATGCCGCCTATCTCATTACCTACCACGAGGCGCCGTTACTGGCGCTCTTGCGGCGGAATTTTCAGGTCACCGGCGCGCTGGCGGGCGCGCTGTTCTTCCTCGTATTTTTCGCCGCCTGGCGGCTCGTCGCCGCGCAGCGCGAGCTGGCGGCGGGGCTGACGGTCGCCAAGGAGACCGCCGAAGCCAACGTACGCACGAAGAGCGAATTCCTCGCCAACATGAGTCACGAATTACGCACGCCGATGAACGGCGTCATCGGCATGGCCGAATTGCTGCTGCTGGACGAGCTGTCCGCCGCGCAGCGCGAGTATGCCGAGACCATCCGCGCCAGCGCCCAGGGCTTGCTGGCGATCCTCAACGAAATTCTCGATTTTTCCAAGATCGAGGCCGGTGCGATGACGGTGGAGGCGATCCCCTTCGATCTGCGCCGGGAGGTCGCGGACACGCTCGCCATGTTCCGCGTCGACGCGGAGAAAAAGGCCCTGGCGCTCACCGCCGGGTTCGCGCCGCAGGTGCCGGTGGCCATCCTCGGTGATCCCCTGCGCATCCGGCAGGTGCTCATCAATCTGGTCGGCAACGCGCTCAAATTCACCCATGAAGGCGGCGTGACGGTGAGCGCCGACTGGCGCGACGGCCGCCTGTCGCTGGCGGTGCACGATACCGGCATCGGCATGGATGAAGCCGCCGCAGCCAGTATCTTTCAGCCTTTCACCCAAGCCGATGGCGCGACGACGCGCAAATACGGCGGCACCGGGCTGGGGCTGGCGATCACGAAGCGCCTCGTCCTGCTGATGGGCGGCGCGATCACGGTCGAAAGTACGCCCCAAGCCGGATCGACATTCGTCGTCGAACTGCCCTGTCCGGCTGCCGCATCAGCGGCGCCGCGGGCCGCCGCTCCCGACGTTGCCGCAGTGGCCGCGGCTGCGGAAAGCCTGTCCATCCTGCTGGCCGAAGACAACGCGGTCAATCAGCGCGTGGCGGTGGCGATGCTCGGAAAACTCGGTCATCGCGTCACCGTGGCAGGCAACGGCCGGTTGGCGGTCGTTGCCAGCGCGCGTGACGATTTCGACCTGATCCTGATGGACTGCCTGATGCCGGAGATGGACGGCTTTGCTGCAACAGCCGAGATTCGCCGCCGCGAGGCGCAAAGCGGCGACCGCATTCCCATCATCGCGATGACGGCCAATTCCCTGGAAGGCGACCGCGAAAAGTGCCTCGCGGCCGGCATGGACGAATACCTCTCGAAACCCGTCACGTTCGAACGACTGCAACATATCCTCAAGGAGATTGCCCATGGCCATCGTGCTCGCCGTCGATGACAACACCACCAACCTGCGCGTCATCGAGGCCATGCTGGGGCAGCTTGCCGGGGTGGAATGCGTCGCCCTCGAAGACCCCTTGCTCGCGCTCGACTGGTGCCGTGAAAACCCGCCCGACCTGATCCTGCTCGACTACATGATGCCGCAGGTGGACGGCCTCGAATTCATGCGTCGGCTGCGGGTGCAGGATGGCGAGATTCCGGTCATCATGATCACCGCCGATACCGAAAAGACGGTGCGCTACGAAGCCCTCCAACTCGGCGCGCGCGACTTTCTCACCAAGCCGCTCGACCGCGCCGAATTCCAGGCGCGGCTCAGAAACCAGCTGGCCCTGATCGATGCGCGGAAGAAGCTTGCCGACCATGCGGCGTGGCTGGCCGGGGAGGTGGATAAAGCCACCGCCACCATCCGCGAGCGCGAGCGCGAGGCGGTGCTGCGCCTGTCGCGCGCCGCCGAATTCCGTGACCCGGAAACCGGCGCGCATCTGTTGCGCATGTCGAACTACACGCGCCTGATTGCCGAACGCCTCGGTCTGCCGCGCACTGATGTGGAACTCATCTTCGAAGCGGCGCCCATGCACGACATCGGCAAGGTGGGCATTCCAGACGCGATCTTGCTCAAACCCGGTCGCCTCGACGAGGCCGAGTTCGTGATCATGAAGCGCCATGCCGAGATCGGCCACCAGATCCTCGGCGATTCAACTTCCGACCTGCTGCGCGCGGCGGCTGAAATCGCCTTGACGCACCATGAGAAATTCGACGGCAGCGGCTATCCGCGCGGTCTGGCGGGCGCGGCGATTCCCTTGCATGGCCGCATCGTCGCCGTGGCCGACGTGTTCGATGCGCTGACCTCGGAGCGCCCCTACAAACGCGCCTGGCCGCTCGAAGATGCGCGCGGATTCCTGCAGGAGAACAGCGGCACGCATTTCGACCCGGCCTGCGTCGACGCCTTTCTCGCGGCATGGGAGGGGGCGCTCGCAATCCATGATCGCTACCGGGAAGAAGGAGAAAACGGATGATCGATCCCCTGCGCTTTGCCGAACTCAAAGCCGGCGGCCGTCTGCCTTCGCCTTCCGGATCGGTGCTCAGATTGATCGAACTTTTGAGCCGCGAGGATGTCGCCCTGCCGGAGATCGTCACCGCGCTACAGCCGGATCCGGCACTCACCGGCCGTATTCTCAAGCTCGTCAATTCAGCCGCCTTCGCGCGTCCGCGCCCGGCAGTGGCGATTAGCTCCGATGTCCTGATGGCGCTCGGTCTGCCGACGCTCAGGCAACTGGTGCTGATCTTTTCTCTCGTCGATGGACAGCGCGGCGGACCTTGCGCGTCCTTCGATTATCCCGCGTTCTGGTCGCGGGCCATGGCGCGCGGCGCGGCGGCGCAGACCTTTGGCAGCGCCACGCGGTTGGCCCCCGCCGCCGAGTTGTTCACCCTGGGGCTGGTTGCCGACATCGGCCGTCTGGCCCTCGCCACGTTTGAGCCCGTGCGTTACAGCGCGCTTATCGACAAGGCCGACGCCGCGGCAGCGGGCAGCGCCGGGACGGCAGCCTTGCGCGCGGAAGAGCAAAAAACCTTCGGCTTCGATCACGACGAGCTCACCGAAGCGATGTTGCGCGACTGGGGCTTTCCGCGCCTGTTCCTGGATACGGTATTGCTGTCCGCGCGAGATGATCCGTCCGTCCAGCCCGAGCCGACGCCCCCGGTACGGCTGATGCGGCTGACCAGTCTGATGTGGCTGTCCCGGGCGTTTGCCGGCCTTGTGAACCTGGATGACGCCCCCCGCAAGGCAGCGCTCGACGCCTTGCTGCCGTGTGCAGAAGGCCTGAATCTGACGCCCCAGACGTTCCTGGCACTCGCCGACGAGAGCCTGCAGCGCTGGCGGGAATGGGGGCAACTGCTCGGTGTGCCGACGTTGTCGCTGACGCCGTTTACCGAGATCGAGATCGCCGATCTGGCCGCGGAAGAAATAAAAGCGGCGGATGGCCACACGGCGCTGCGCGTGCTTGTCGTCGATGACGATGCCGCCATGCGCAAACTGCTCGGAAATCTGCTCGCCAAGGTCGGCTATGTGGTCGAGAGCGCCGTCGATGGTCTGCACGGTTTCGAAGTGGCGAGCACTTTCCATCCAGACATCGTCGTCACCGACCTTTCCATGCCGCGCGCAGACGGGCTGGAACTCGTGCGCCGCCTGCGCCAAGGCGAACGCGGCCAAGCGCTTTATCTCGTGATTCTCACGGCGGCCGACACTGAAGACATTCTCGCCGCAACCTTCGCTGCCGGCGCCGACGATTACGTCACCAAGCCACTGAAGCCGCGCACCCTGCTGGCGCGCCTGTCGGCCGGCGCGCGCATCGTGCGCCTGCAACGCGAGCTCGCCATGCGCAACCTTGCGCTGGCCGCCGCCTTGCGGCAGGCGGAGAAGGCGGCGATGACCGACATGCTCACCGGCCTGCCCAATCGTCGCTACGTGATCGAGCGGCTGACCCAGGAATGCGCGGCCGCCGAACGCAGCGAACGTTCGCTTTCGGTGTTGATGCTCGACGTCGACCATTTCAAGCAGGTCAACGATATCCACGGCCACGATGTCGGCGATGCAGTGTTGCAGGAAATCGCCTGGCGTATCGAGAAGGCCAAGCGGCGGTCCGACGTCGTCGCCCGTTTCGGCGGCGAGGAATTCCTGATCCTCACCGTCGATACCCCGCTCGAACAGGCGGCCCGACTGGCCGAACGCCTGCGCGCGGCGGTCGGCGACACGCCAATCACGGTGGGTGGCCTGGCGCTGCCAGTGACGGTTAGCATTGGCGTCGCGGAAAAAATCGTCGACTGCCACAATATCGATGTCGTGATCAAGACCGCCGACGATGCCCTCTACCGGGCCAAGGCCACCGGGCGCAACCGGGTGGAGGCGGCCATGCCGGTCGCGGCTGGGGCAGCGTAAATAAGAGCAAATTCACCCTGCGTTGGACAAGGCTGGGTATTGAGCCATAGGGCGATTCCGGGTATATTTTGCGGTTCACTTTTGGCCGCAATGTCAGGAATACATCATGGGAAACTCCGCACAGCCGGGTCCCGACGGCCCGACCGTCGGTCTTTACGACCCCGCCTTTGAGCACGACGCCTGCGGCGTCGGCTTTATCGCCCACATCAAGAACCAGAAGAGCCATTCGATTGTCCTGCAGGGGCTGCAGATTCTCAAGAATCTCGAACACCGTGGCGCTACCGGCTACGATCCACTATTGGGCGACGGCGCGGGCATCCTGATCCAGATTCCCGACGGCTTTTTCCGCGCCGAGCTGGCGCCGCGGGGTATCGAGCTGCCGCCGCCGGGCGCCTATGGCGTGGGCATGATGTTCCTGCCGCCCAATGACGCCAGTCGGCGCGCCTGCGAGGCGGCCATCGAACGCACGATCCGCTACGAGGGTCTGAAGCTGATTGGCTGGCGCGACGTGCCCCGCGACAATTCCGGACTGGCCGAGATGGCGCGGGAGAAGGAGCCGGTCATCCGTCAGGTGTTTATCGGCTGGGAAGCCAACGGTGCTGCGGCAGGCGCGGCCAACGATAGCGCTGCCCTGGAGCGCAAGCTATTCATCGTGCGCAAGGCCTCGGGCCATGCCATCCAGGCGCTCAAGCTGCCGGATGTGAAGATGTTCTACGTCCCTTCGCTGTCGACGCGCACGATCATTTACAAGGGCATGCTGCTGGCCAATCAGGTCGGCGAATACTTCCTCGATCTGCAGGACGAGCGCGTCGATTCGGCGCTGGCGCTGGTGCATCAGCGCTTCTCGACCAACACCTTCCCGACCAGGGATCTCGCCCACCCCTTCAGCATGTTCGCCCACAACGGCGAGATCAACACCCTGCGCGGCAATGTGAACTGGATTCGCGCCCGCGAGCACAATATTTCCTCGCCGTTGTTCGGCGAGGATCTGGAAAAAATCTGGCCGCTGATCTACGACGGCCAGTCCGATTCCGCCAGCTTCGACAACGCGCTGGAGCTTCTGGTGATGGGCGGCTACAGCCTGCCGCACGCCATGATGATGCTGATCCCCGAAGCCTGGGCCGGCAACCCGCTGATGGACGAGGATCGCCGCGCCTTTTATGAATATCACATGGCGCTGATGGAGCCGTGGGACGGCCCGGCGGCGGTGGCCTTCACCGACGGCCGGCAGATCGGCGCCACGCTCGACAGAAATGGCTTGCGGCCGGCCCGCTATCTGGTGACCGACGACGACCTGGTGGTGCTGGCCTCCGAGACCGGCGTGCTGCCGATCGCCGAGGAACGCATCGTCAAGAAGTGGCGTCTGCAGCCCGGCAAGATGCTGCTGATCGATCTCGAAGAGGGCCGCATCATCAGCGACGAAGAGATCAAGCACACGCTGGCCCAGGCGAAACCGTACCGCCGCTGGATCGAGCAGTCGCGCCATTATGTCGATGCGCTGCCCGAGGTGCTGTCGCTGGAGAAATTAACCGCGCCGTTGCTCGACCTGCAGCAGGCCTTCGGCTACACGCAGGAAGACCTCAAGTTCGTGCTCGAACCCA
>JAUXWU010000223.1 GCA_030680085.1 Rhodocyclaceae bacterium
TGCCGCCGATGAAACACTCATCGGCGGCAACGTCGAAAGCCTGCTCGCCTTCGCCCGCGAGCGTCATCCCGAGTTCGCCGCCATGCGCGCCGAGGCCGACGCGGCCACGGAGCGCATCGCCCCGGCGGGCGCCTTGCCCGACCCGAGCTTACGCGTCGAACTGCGCGACTTCACCAACGAGATGAGCGGCGGCAGCCCCAACTTGCTGCCGGCGCGGGTTGGCAGCACCCGCTACCTGCTGACGCAAACCCTGCCGTGGGTTGGCAAGCGCGACCTGCGGCGCGAAGCCGCCGCCGCTGGCGCCGACGCGGCGACGCAAGCTGTGCGCGCGACTTGGCTGGAACTGGCGACGCAGATCAAACAGACCTACGCGCAGCATCACGTCCATCACTACACCCTGCGGCTGATGGGCGAGAACCTTGACCTGCTGCTGCGGCTGGCCGACAGCGCCCAGACCCGCTATGCCAACGGGCTGGCGGCGCAGCAGGATGTGCTGCGCGCCCTGACCGAGCGTGCGATGCTGCAAGGCGATCAGGCCATGTTCGAAGGCGAGAGCGCCCAGGCCAGCGCGCGCATGCGCAGCCTGCTGGGACGGCCGCCGGCCAGCGTCAAACTGCGGCCCCCGGAAAAGTTGCGCCCGCTGCCGCCGCCCGCTGCCCTCGATTTTCTCGCGCTGGAGGCCCGGCTGTTGGCGAACAACCCGCAATTGGCCATGGCTGCGGCGCGCGTTACTGCGGCCGACAAGGGCCGCGAACTCGCCTACCGCAATCGCTATCCCGACGTGATGGTGGGCATTGCGCCGATTCAGTCGCGCACGCGCGTCGCCGAATGGGAACTGATGGTCGAGGTGAATATCCCCCTGCGGCAGGACAGCCGCCGCGCCCAGGAGCGGGAGTCCGAGCGCATGTTCGAGGCGAGCAAACTGCGTCGTGAAGCGGCGCTCAATCAGGCGCTGGCCGAGCTGGGCGAGGCGCTGGCCGGGCTGGAAGCGGCCCGCCGCATCGAGACGCTGCAGGCCACCCACCTGTTGCCGCAGGCCGAGTTGTCCTTGCAGTCGGCGCTCGTGGGTTATGAGACCGGCAAGGTCGAATTTGCCATGGTGCTCGAAGCACAGCGGCAGATCCGCCGCGCCCGGCAGGACATCGTCAAGGCGCGTGGCGACCAGCAGTTGCGCCTGGCTGACATCGAACGCCTCATCGGAGAAGAATTATGAAAACAGCAACATTTGCCGTGGTTGCGTTGGCTGTGACCATTGCCGCCGGCGTTGGTTACTGGGTTGGCGGCCAGCAACATGGGGCCGCAATAGTTGGTGCGGGCGGGACGACGCCCGCAAAAGTCGGCGCTGGCGAGACGGCGCCAGCCGGAAAAAAACTGCTCTATTACCGCAACCCGATGGGCCTGCCCGACACCTCGCCGACGCCGAAGAAGGATTCGATGGGCATGGACTACATCGCCGTCCATGAGGGCGAGGAGGACACGGGCAGCGGTGAAGTCAAGATCAGCACCGCCCGTGTGCAGAAGCTCGGCGTGCGCGTCGAGGCGGCGAGTCTGCGCGAGTTGTCGCGGCCGATTCGCGCGGCGGGCCGGGTGGAAATCGACGAGCGCCGCGTCCATACCATTGCGCCCAAATTCGAGGGCTGGATCGAACAACTGCACGTCAGCGCCACCGGGCAGCCGGTGGGTCGGGGCCAGCCGCTGTTCGAGGCCTACAGCCCGGAACTCGTGTCGGCGCAGCGCGAATATCAGGTGGCGGCGCAGGGTTTGCTTGCGCTGAAGGATGCGTCGCCCGAGGCCAAAGAGTCGATGCGCCGGCTCGCGGAGGCGGCGCTCGTTCGCTTGCGCAACTGGGATATTTCCGCCGAGCAGATCGAGAGGCTCCAGTCGGGCGGCGAGGCCAGGCGCTCATTGACTTTCCGCGCGCCGGCCGGCGGCATTGTGCTGGAGAAGAAGGCGGTGGCCGGCATGCGTTTCATGCCGGGCGAGATGCTCTACCAGATCGCCGACATCGGCAGCGTCTGGGTGCTGGCCGATGTGTTCGAGCGCGACATCGGCGCGCTGAAGCTCGGGCAGCCGGTTCAGGTGACGATCAATGCCTATCCCGACAAGGTTTTTACGGGCAAGCTTGCCTACATCTATCCGACGCTCAACGCGCAGACGCGCACGGTGCCGATCCGTGTCGAGCTGGCCAATCCGGGCGGACTGCTGAAGCCGGCGATGTATGCCTCCGTGGAAGTCGGCGCTGGCAACACGGCGAAAGTCGTCGCCGTGCCGATCGGTGCGGTGATCGACAGCGGCACGCGCCAGACGGTGCTGGTGCAGAAAGAGGCAGGTCGCTTCGAGCCGCGCGAGGTAAAACTCGGCTTGCGCGGCGACGATTACGTCGAGGTCAGGGAAGGCGTCAAGGCTGGCGAGCAGGTGGTGGTCGCCGCCAACTTCCTGATCGATTCAGAGAGCAACCTGAAAGCCGCCCTGGGTGGCATGAAAGAGAAGCCCAGTGTGAGCCACCAGGCCGTCGGCACGCTCGATGCCATCGATGCCAAGGCCGGCACGGTGATGGTGACGCACGAGCCGGTCGCCAGCCTGAATTGGCCGAAGATGACGATGGAATTCGTCCCCGCCAACGCGGCGCTGTTCGCCGCTGTGAAGCCAGGCAGCGCCATCAGCTTCGAATTCGTCGAGAGGAAGCCCGGCGAGTGGGTCATCACCAAGCTCGACAAAAAGGTGAAATGACATGTTGAGCCACGTCATCGACTGGTCGGCGCGCAACAAGCTGCTGGTTCTGCTCGCCACGCTGTTCGTCATTCTGGGCGGCGTCATCGCGGTGCTGAAAACGCCGCTCGACGCCCTGCCCGATCTGTCGGACGTTCAGGTTATTGTCTATACGGAATTTTCGGGCCAGGCGCCGCAGGTGGTCGAGGATCAGGTGACCTACCCGCTGACCACGGCGCTGTTGTCGGTGCCGAAATCGAAGGTGGTGCGCGGGTTTTCCTTCTTCGGCGCCTCCTTTGTCTATGTGATCTTCGAGGACGGCACCGACATCTATTGGGCGCGTTCGCGCGTGCTGGAATATCTCAGCACCGTCGCCGGGCGCCTGCCGCAAGGCGTGGCGCCGAGCCTCGGGCCGGATGCCAGCGGCGTCGGCTGGGTCTATCAATATGTAGTGCAGAGCGCGAACCACACGCTGGCCGAACTGCGCACGCTGCAGGACTGGTATCTGCGCTACCAGATCACCAAGGCGCATGGCGTGTCCGAGGTGGCCAGCATCGGCGGCTTCGTGCAGCAATACCAGGTGACGGTCGATCCGGTGAAGCTGCGCGCCTATGGCGTGTCGCTGATGACCGTGGCGAATGCCATCCGCAACTCGAACCGCGACGTCGGCGGCCGCGTGGTGGAACTGGCCGAGACCGAATACATGGTGCGCGGGCGCGGCTACCTGCGCGGGCGCGGCGACCTCGAACAGTTGGTGGTGAAGTCGGATAAAGGCACCCCGGTGTTGCTGCGCGATATCGCGCGGGTCGAACTCGGCCCCGACGAGCGACGCGGCGTTACGGAGCTGAACGGCGAAGGCGAGGTGGTGTCGGGCATCGCCGTGGCGCGTTACGGCCAGAACGCGCTCGAAGTCATCGGCAACATCAAGGAAAAAATCAGGGAAGTTTCACCCGGCCTGCCGGCGGGCGTGACGATCGAAACCGTCTATGACCGCTCGGAACTGATCGAACGCGCCATCGACACGCTGAAGGCGACACTCATCGAGGAAAGCCTGATCATCGCGGCCGTCTGCTTCATCTTCCTGCTGCACCTGCGATCGGCGCTGGTGGCGATTTTGATTCTGCCGGTGGGCGTGCTGATCGCCTTCATCGCCATGCGCTTCCTAGGCATGAATTCCAACATCATGAGCCTGGCCGGCATCGCCATCGCGCTGGGCACCATGATCGACGCGTCGATCGTGATGGTCGAGAACGCGCACAAACATCTGGAAAGATTGAAGCCCGGTCACTCCAATGCCGATCGCGTCGAAGCGATGATCCTCGCCTGCAAGGAAGTCGGCCCGGCGCTGTTTTTCAGCCTGCTGATCATCACCGTGTCCTTCCTGCCGGTGTTCACGCTCGAAGCGCAGGAGGGCCGGCTGTTCGCGCCGCTGGCCTGGACCAAAACACTGGCCATGGCCGGCGCGGCGGCACTGTCGGTGACGCTGGTGCCGGTCCTGATGCTGCTGTTCATTCGCGGCAACATCCTGCCCGAGATGAAAAACCCGGTGAATCGCTTCTTCGTCACGATCTACCGTCCGGTCATCGCGCTGGTGATGCGCTGGAAGCTGGCGACGCTGGCGCTGACCGCCGCCATCATGCTGACCGCCATCTGGCCGGCCACGAAACTCGGCAGCGAATTCATGCCGACGCTCAACGAAGGCACGCTGTTCTACATGCCCACCGGATTGCCGGCGATGTCGGTGACCAAGGCGGCTGAACTGCTGCAAACGCAGAACAAGATCATCAAGAGTTTTCCCGAAGTCGCCTCGGTTATCGGCAAGGCCGGCCGCGCCCAGACCGCCACCGATCCGGCGCCGATCGAGATGTTCGAAACGGTGATCAACCTGAAACCGGAAAAAGAGTGGCGACCCGGCCTGACGGTGGATGCCCTGATCGCCGAACTGGACCAGGCCCTGCAGTTCCCCGGTATCGCCAACTCCTGGACCATGCCGATCAAGGCGCGCATCGACATGCTGTCCACCGGCATCCGCACGCCCGTCGGCATCAAGGTTTTTGGCAAAGATCTCGTGGAGATGGAGCAACTGGCGCGCCAGATCGAGGCCGTCGTCAAAACCGTGCACGGCACCAGTTCGGCGTATGCCGAGCGGATCACCGGCGGCTGGTATCTCGACATCGAGCCCGACCGCGCCGCGCTGGCGCGTTACGGCATCCTCGTCGGCGACCTGCAGGAAGTGATTGCCACGGCGCTCGGCGGCGAGATGGTGACGACCATGGTCGAAGGCCGCGAGCGCTTCGGCGTCAGTATCCGCTACCCGCGCGAACTGCGCGACGATCCACAAAAAATCGCCGCCAACGTGCTGGTGCCGATCATGGACGGTGCCATGGTGCCGCTCGGCCAGGTCGCAAAAGTCAGTATCGTCAAGGGCGCGCCGTCGATCCGCACCGAAAACGCGCTGCTCTCCGCCTACATTTACGTCGACATCCGCGAGCGCGACATCGGCTCCTATGTGGCGGAGGCCAAACGCGCGGTGGCGGCGAGCGTGACCTTCCCGCAGGGCAGCTATGTCACCTGGAGCGGCCAGTTCGAGTACATGGAGCGGGCGCTGGAACGGATGAAAATTGTCGTCCCCTTCACCCTGCTGCTGATTTTCCTGCTGCTCTACATCAACTTCCGCCGCATCATCCCGACCCTGATCGTCCTGATCTCGGTGCCCTTCGCACTGGTGGGCGGCGTCTGGCTGATGTGGCTGCTCGACTACAACCTGTCGGTGGCGGTGGCGGTCGGCTTCATCGCGCTGGCCGGCGTGGCGGCCGAAACCGGCGTGGTGATGCAGATCTACCTCGATCACGCCTGGGAAGCCGCCAAGCAAAAGTCGGCGCTGGCCGGACGGCACGCCACGACAGTCGAGCTCTATGCGGCAGTAATGGAAGGCGCGGTCGAGCGCGTGCGGCCGAAGATGATGACCGTGGTGACGATCATGGCCGGCCTTTTGCCCATCATGTGGAGCACCGGCACGGGTTCGGAAGTGATGCGCCGCATCGCAGCGCCGATGGTCGGCGGCATGATCTCTTCGACGCTGCTGACGCTGATCGTGATCCCGGCGCTGTATGCGCTGGTGGAAGAGTGGCGGTTGCGCCGCCCGCAGACGGCCGGTTAACTAACTCGGAGAGGTTATGGCGGGGAAATGCGGGGAAATGGTGGTGGGGAAATGGGGTCAGAGTGTCATGGCGCTACGATAAGCCCCCGAGACGCTCTTTGAGCGCGGATGTTTTCACGCGCCAGATTTCGCGGGACGGTGAGAAGCGGTAGCTTCAATCTGTAAGAAACTCCTTGCCTGATGGTCGCTGATGGAGAGCCCGCTCGCGCCTGTTCCGCCAATAACCATAACTTGACCCGGCCGCCGCTGGTGTATAGCCTTTGCCGGACATAGTTGGCTTAGGAGAACTCATGTTCCAGGTGCGCATTCACGGCCGCGGCGGCCAGGGCGTGGTCACGGCGGCTGAAATGTTGTCGGTCGCCGCCTTCGACGAGGGAAGGCATGCCCAGGCCTTTCCCAGTTTCGGTTCCGAGCGCACCGGCGCGCCGGTGGTGGCGTTCTGCCGCATCGACGACCGGGCAATCCGGCTGCGCGAGCCGATCATGGAGCCGGACGCGATCATCATTCAGGACCCGACCCTGCTGCATCAGGTCGACGTCTTCGCCGGCCTGAAGAATGACGGCTACATTCTCATCAACACCAACAAAAGTTTTGCGGCGCTGGGGCTGGCCGATCTGGCCAGCGCCTGGAACCCGGCGCACCTGTGCACCGTGTCCGCCACCGAACTGGCGCTGAAACATGTCGGCCGACCGGTGCCGAACGTGCCGCTACTCGGCGGCTTTGCGGCCATCTCGGGCGTCATCCAGTTGGCCTCGGTGCTGAAGGCGATCGGGGAACGCTTCTCCGGCAAGCTGGCCGCCGGCAATAGCGCCGCGGCGACCGAGGCTTACGAAACTGTGCGGCGGGGGATGGCTCATGCTTAAACAAATCGAAGGCAGCCGCGCCGTCGCGGAAGCCGTGGCACTATGCCGCCCCGAGGTGATCTGCGCCTATCCGATTTCGCCGCAGACCCACATCGTCGAAGCACTGGGCGAGATGGTCAAGGCCGGCGCGCTCACCGACTGCGAATTCATCAACGTCGAATCCGAATTCGCCGCCATGTCGGTGGCGATTGGCGCATCGGCGACGGGGGCGCGGAGCTACACGGCCACCGCCTCGCAGGGGCTGCTCTACATGGTCGAGGCGGTTTACAACGCTTCCGGCCTCGGCCTGCCAATCGTCATGACGGTGGCCAACCGCGCCATCGGCGCGCCGATCAATATCTGGAACGACCATTCCGACGCGCTCTCGCAGCGCGACTAGGGCTGGCTGCAACTGTTCGCCGAGACCAACCAGGAAGCGC
>JAUXWU010000002.1 GCA_030680085.1 Rhodocyclaceae bacterium
ATGTACTCGTCGCGCTGGTTGCGGATCATCTGCGACACGGCCTGCGCCACTTCCGTGTTGGGCGATTTGCACTCGATCACCGCGAACGGGATGCCGTTGACGAACAGCACGATGTCCGGCCGCGCCGTCTCGTGGCTGCGCGTGCGCTCCACCGAAAATTCGGCGGTGACGTGATAGACGTTGTTCTCCGGGTTTTTCCAGTCGATGTAGTTGAGCGTGAAACTGCGCACCGCCCCTTCCACCGACTGTTCCAGCGCCACGCCCAGCGTCAGCAGGTCATAGACAGCTTCATTGGTTTTCAGCAGGCCGTCGTACTTGACGTTCTTCAGGCGCTGGATGGCGCTCTGGAGGTTTTCTTCGCTAAATAGATAACTGTCGCCCTTGTGCTGGATGCGGTTGATGCGCTTGAGACTGTCGCGCAACACCTCTTCCAGAAGCACATTTGAGAGGCGTCCGCCGCGCATTGCCAGCGCCTCAGCCGGCGTCAGGTAGCGATAGCCGAGATTGGCCAGCAGTTGCAGAGCGGGGATTTGCGAGAGGTGTTTCTCGTCGAAACGGAAGCCGCTCATGCGGCCACCGCCTTGCTTTCCACCGGCACTCGCCACTGGCCGGTGAGGAGTTTTTGCATCAGGCCGCGTTTCTGCTTTTTCAACGCGGCTAGGTAGCTCTCTAGCGTTTCAATTTCCGTGACACCAGCGTCGAGCACGGCAAGCACGCGCTCTTGCTCTGCCAATGGGGGAAGGGGGAATGCGAATGCGCCAAGGTCATCGTAGTAAATGCGAATGCGTACCCCACCGCTGCCGGCAGCCTCGAAGTGGCTGGCCCAGTGCCGGGTGCGGCGTAGGTGGTTGAGATAGCCTGGCAGCAGCTTCGCCTCGTCGCATTCGAAGACCACGTAATCGGGGCTCACCAATACGTCGTCGTCGAAGGAGGACGTGGCGATGGAACCGATATTCAACCGCATCGGGTTGTAAGCGAACGCTCTCGGCCTGACGACCTTGTAACGGTCGATGGCAGCGGCAATGGTTTCCTCGCGCATCGGCCGCATGCCGACTTGCTTGGTCACGGCCATAATCGCCTCGCGCCCAAGTCGCTTACCGTTGCGCGCTGTGGATTCCCGGGTTGCCGCTTTGAGCTTGATCCGAGTAAATTGATTCTGTTTGGTCAGGTGGTGTTCGCGCAGGTGATTCAAACACTGATTTTTTGCCGCGATTAACTGCTCTATTTTGTCGATGGCGTCAGCCCACATTGCGAGCAACGCTCCAATTTTCTGCTGCTCAGCAATCGGAGGAACTGCCAACCTCGTGTTCAGAACATCATCTCGTGCGATTCCAGGTATCAACCCCGCCGAGATATTGTTGTAGGTTGCGGCGTGCGACTCCAATACAAAGCGAATAAATGCTGAATCCGAGTTCCTGGCTCGAACTGCCATCAATTGTCTACTGATGCAGTACTCAGCATCTGCAGTTACGGTAGACCCAGTACCTGATCCTTTAACGGTGATGAGTATGTCACCAGCCTTACAGCAAATCTGCGGAACCTCAGTGAACTTTGAGCTTCGGATCACCCCGTTCTCGAAATCTGCCGGGCCAGTCAGATATGGAACTCCACGACCATCAGCGTTGCAGTCATCAACCTGAATGTGTTGTCCAGAGACCAAATCGATAACGCTGCCTAGCTTGGCGCGCTTCCAGCCCTTTGGAATTTGTGAGGTCATTTCTTCGCCTTGCCTTCCAGCTTCTTCTTGGCGCTTTCAATCTGCTGAATGCTTTTCTCCGGCGTCGGCAGCGCCTCGGGCATGGTGCCGCCCAACTCGTCGATGGTCTGACGCACCTTCTTGCCGACCTCGAAGTGGGTCTGGTTGGCCTTCTGTTTGCCACGCACTTTGTCGCGGCGCAGCTTCTCTTCCGTTTGCGTGGCGCGGAACAGGTTGGCGGCGAGTTCGGTGCTGCCCATATGATCGAGTATCTTCTGGCTCTTCTTCAGGTCCTTGATGGCGTGGATGTCCTTCGCGCCTCGGCCGCCGTAGAGGCCTTTGTAGCCATGATCCTGGAAGATGGCGTAGTCAATCGGCGTTTCGACGCCGGCATCCTTGGCCGCAGCGGCGAGATGCTTGTTGTGTTCGGCGAGTTCGTTACGGATAGCCAGTCGCTTGTCGTTTTCAGAGAACTTGGCGAAAGCTTCGTTATCATTTAACTCCTGCCGACGGGTCTGTAAAGCGAAGTAGGTCTGCCCATTGGCAATGACCGGTTTCGACGGGTCGCCGTTCTGGACAATCAGGTAGCAGGCATAGCGAGAAAGCCGGTAGTCCTCGATTTCACGCTTGGCGCCGGAGCCGATATCGACCATTTTCGCCGTTTGGGAAAAATGGTCGTCGACCTCGTTGCCAGACTGACGGCATGCCTCCATCGACTTTTCGATAACGCGCTTGAACTTGTCCCAGCCCGCGTATTCCAGCAGCGGCTGTAAATCCCGCGCAACCCAATATTCATTGCCTTCGGTATCGAACTGGCGGATGCCATCGAAGGTCTCGTGGTGCTGTTCGACAACGCGTTTCTCTGTCATATGCCCAACTCCTAGAGGTAGGTTTTCATCATTGGCCAAGCTTGTAGCTATTGCCGTCAGATGCAGTTATCCGGAATTTCCGGATAACTGCATCTGCCAAAGGAGGGGGGCAAGTTGCCTCCCCCCTTTGCTCAACGAAGGGTAGGGACAAAATGTCCCCACCTTTCAACCGTACGAGAAAATCGTAAGGTTGCGTGAACCCGTGACGGACTGTCACGGGTTCACTGTCGTGGCCCTTGGATGCGTTGCTCATACCCCCAACTCCTTGAGGTAGGTTTTCATCTTCGCCCGCACTTCGGCCAGTTCGCTTTCGAGGCGCTCGATTTCCAGCTCCACGGCAGCGACGTCGATTTCTTCTTCTTCCTCGAAAGTGTCCACGTAGCGCGGAATGTTGAGGTTGAAGTCGTTCTCGGCGATCTCGGCCAGCGTGGCAACGTAGGCGTATTTGTCGACGTTCTGGCGCGCGTCGAAGGTGGCGACGATTTTGTCCAGGTGCGAGTCGAACAGGGCGTTCTGGGTCTTGGCGGCCTGGAAATCGCGGCTGGCATCGATGAACAGTACGTCGCGGCAGGATTCGCGCTCACCGCCCTTTTCCCGCGACCGGTCGAAGACCAGAACTGCGACCGGAATGGGGGTGGTGGGGAAGAGGTTGGCCGGCAGGCCGATGACGGCATCGAGCAGGTTGTCCTCGATCATCTTCTGCCGGATGCGGCCTTCGGCACCGGCACGGAACAGCACGCCGTGCGGCACGACCACCGCAACACGACCGGCCTGCGGCAAGGCGGTTTCGACCATGTGGCTGATGAAGGCGTAATCGCCCTTGGATTTGGGCGGCACGCCGCGCCAGAAGCGGTTGAAGCGATCCGACTCGGCATGCTCCGAGCCCCATTTGTCGAGGCTGAAGGGCGGATTGGCGACCACCACGTCGAAGCGCATCAGGCGGTCGGCTTCGACCAGCGCCGGGCTGTTGAGGGTGTCGCCCCATTCGATGCGAGCGGAGTCCTTGCCGTGCAGGAACATGTTCATGCGCGCCAGAGCCCAGGTGCTGCCATTCACCTCCTGGCCGAAAAGGGCGAAATCGCGGCTGCCGGTTTCTTCCACCAGTGCCGCCGCCTCAATCAGCAATCCGGCGGAACCGCAAGCCGGATCGCAGATGCGGTTGCCCGGTTTGGGCTTGGCCAGCCGGGCGAGCAGACGCGAGACCTGCTTGGGCGTGTAGAACTCGCCGGCCTTTTTGCCGGCATCGGAGGCGAAGCGCTCGATCAGGTAGATGTAGGCGTTGCCGATCACGTCTTCGGAAACGCGGGACGGGCGCAGATCGAGCTTGG
>JAUXWU010000056.1 GCA_030680085.1 Rhodocyclaceae bacterium
CAAGCAAGCCACCCGCAAACAGTCCTACCGGCTGACCAACCTGTATTACGATACCCCGGCGCGCGACCTGCGCCAGCGGCACCGCCTGCAACCCGGCCAGGACGACGACGTCACCCTGCGCAACATGACCGAGCTGCTGCAGGCACGCGAGGAATCCTCTCGGGTGATGGCGATGCTGCTGGCCGCCGTGGCCTCGGTTTCGCTGCTGGTCGGCGGCATCGGCATCATGAACATCATGCTGGTCTCGGTCACCGAGCGCACCCGCGAAATCGGCCTGCGCCGCGCGGTCGGCGCAAGGTCGGGCGACATCCTGCGGCAATTTCTCATCGAAGCCATCACCCTCTCGCTGATCGGCGGTCTGATCGGCGTGCTGCTGGGACTGGGCGGCGCGCAACTGATCGGCGAGTTCGCGGGTTGGCCGATCAAGCTGTCGCCCTACGCCACGGCGCTGGCCGTCAGTTTCGCCGCCGCCATCGGCATTTTCTTCGGTTACTATCCGGCACGGCAGGCCGCGCGCCTGTCGCCCATCGAGGCTTTACGTCACGAATAGCCATGGCACAAGAAATCGAAATCAAGCTCGCTCTGCCGGAAGACGCCCACCGCAATTTCCTGCGCCATCCGCTGCTCAAGCAAGCCACCCGCAAACAGTCCTACCGGCTGACCAACCTGTATTACGATACCCCGGCGCGCGACCTGCGCCAGCGCGGCATCGCCTTGCGGTTGCGCGAACATGGCGGGTTCTGGCTGCAATCCGTCAAGTGCGCCGGCCAGCGTGGCGGCGGCATATCGGCCCGTCCGGAATGGGAAACGCCGTACACCGGGCATTTCGACTTCACCGCGATCGACGACCCGGCGGTGCGCGACTGGCTTTCTCGGCCGCAGCTCCTGGCGCGGATCGCCCCCGTTTTCGAGACCAATTTTCAGCGCATCGCCTGGACTTTTGAACTACCACGCGGCACGCGCATCGAGCTCGCCCTCGACCGCGGCTGGATCGTCGCCAACGGCCAGCGTCAGGCGATCTCGGAAATCGAGATCGAACTCATCGCCGGCGAAGCCATGCAGTTGTTCGCCCTGGCGCAGACCCTTGCCCAGCGCATCCCGCTCTCCCCCGCGCCACTCTCGAAAGCCGACCGCGGCTACCGCCTGTGGCAGCAGCTCCCCGCCGCGCCGGTCAAGGCCGCGCCGATTCCGCTGGCGGCCAGCGCAGCGCCGACGGACGCCTTCCGCGCCATTGCGCTGGCCTGCCTCGACCACCTGCAGCAAAATCATCTGGGCGCCCTGGCCTGCGGCAGCACCGACCCCGAATATATCCACCAGATGCGCATCAGCACGCGCCGCCTGCGCGCGGCGCTGCGGCTGTTCGGGCCGCTGCTGCCCGACAACCTCGCCGCGGCGCTCTTGCCGCCGCTCTCCGAACTGATGGCGGTGCTCGGTCCGGCCCGCGATCTCGACGTATTGCTCGCCGAGATCGCCGCGCCGGTGCTGACAGCGCTCCCCGACGAACCGCGCCTCGCCGCGCTGGTCGGCATCATCACCGAACGGCGCTTCACCGCCCGGCAAGAAGCCATGCGCTTCATGCGTTCGCCGCGCTACGGCAGCATCGTCCTGCATGCGCTGGCAACTTTGCACGCGCAACCAGAAGCTGCAAAAGTCGGCGCTGGCGGGACGGCGTCAGCCGGATCCGCCGCCACCATGGGGACGGCGCAGCCGGACGCCGCGTTGATAGGGACGGCGACTGCGGAGGAAATGGTGCCAGCGCAGACCTTGCTCGAATTCGCGCAAAACCGCCTGCGCCGCCTGCGCAAGAAGGTGCTGGCGCTCGCCGGAGAAACGCGCGTCGACAATCCCTCCTCCCTGCACGCACTGCGCATCGACATCAAGCGCCTGCGTTACGCGCTCGAATTCTTTACCCCGCTGGCATCGCCCAAAGCCCTGCGGCGCCTGCTCTTGCACCTGACCCGCCTGCAAGACGCGCTGGGGCAGATCAACGACCTCGCCAGCGCCGGCGAATTGTTGATGAGCTGTGCCGACGCCGATCCGCGCCTGCGCGAAGCCGTCACCCTCATCGGCGGCTGGCATGGCCCGCGTCACCACAAATTGTTGAAAGCCGTCCCGGCCGGACTCAAGCAACTGGGCCGCCTGCGCCTGCCAAAGCTGACCGCTGCGTAAATGCGCCGGGCAACACGGAATACGGAGGGAATGAAACAATGGAACTGATCCTGTGGCGTCACGCCGAAGCCGAAGACGGCGGCTTCGACAAGTCAGATACCGAGCGCCGCCTCACCGCGCACGGCGAAAAACAGGCGCGCGACATGGCCAAATGGCTGAAGCCCCGGCTGCCGAAAAAACTGAAAGTTCTCGTCAGTCCGGCCGCACGCACCCAGCAGACCGCCCACGCCTTGGCCCTGCCCTTCGAGATCGAACCGCGCATCGCCACCGGCGCCGATGTCGATGACCTCATCGCCGCCGCCCGCCTCTCGATAACCCACGCAGCGGAATATTCCGGCGCAGTCATTCTGGTCGGCCACCAACCCACGCTCGGACAACTCGCCGCCAAGCTGCTCACCGGCGTCGAGGCCGACTGGAGCATCAAAAAAGGCGCCATCTGGTGGTTTTCCCGGCAAAGCCGCACCGGGAGCGAGCAAGCCATGTTGCGGGCGGTGATGAATCCGGAGATGTTGCGCTGAACTGGCAAACTGCGTGCCGGATCAAGTCACCCAATCGGCACGCGATCGAGCGCGGCCAGCGGTACCGCGCTGATGCCTTCCGCCAATGGCCAGGGTTCGCCATCGCCGTGGCAAACGACGTAAAGATGTTCCAGTTGCAGCGCTTCGCTGGCCGACCGCATCGCCGCGGTGATCTTGGGCGAACGTGTCAGCTTGATTTCGAAACCCAGGCGGCGCCCAGGATCACCGTGGCGCTGGATAAGCAAATCAAGCTCGGCCCCCGAGTGCAGTCCCCAAAAATAGGTTTCGTCGCGCCGGGCGCCAGTGCAGCGCATGATTTCATGCAGCGCAAAACCCTCCCAGGATGCACCGCACTTGGGATGCGCCAGCAGATCTTGCGAACTGCCGATCCCCAGCAGGCTGTGCAAGATGCCGCTATCCGCCAGATAGACCTTGGGCGCCTTGACTTCACGCTTGCCCAGGTTCGCATGCCAGGGCCGCAACCGACTGGCCATGAAGGTACCTTCCAGAATGTCCAGATAGCGTGCCACGGTCTTGTCGCTCACGCCCAGCGAGCGCGCCAACTCGCTGCTGTTCCAGGTCTGACCGTGATAGTGCGCCAACATGGTCCAGAAGCGGCGCAAGGTAATCGTCGGCAAATTGATGCCAAGCTGGGGCAAGTCGCGCTCCAGATAGGTGCGGATGAACGCCTCGCGCCAGGCGCGGCTGCTATCCAGATCCCCTGCCAGCAGTGCCCGCGGGAAACCACCGCGCAGCCAGCGTTCATCCATTTGACCGGGATCGAGCTCGTCGAGCCCGATGCCATCCAGCTCATGGAACACCACGCGCCCCGCCAGCGTTTCCGCGGTATTACGCAACAGTTCGGGCGCGGCACTGCCCAGAATCAGGAATCTGGCTGGGGTATCTGCCCTGTCGGCCAATACCCGCAACAGCGGAAACAGATCTGGCCGCGTTTGAATCTCATCGAGCACGACAAGACCGGTCAATGGCCGCAATACGAAAGACGGGTCGGTGAGGCGCGCCTGGTCGTCGGGGTCTTCCAGATCGAAATGGTGACTCGGCCCGGACCATTCCGCAGCCAATTGCCGCGCCAAGGTAGTCTTGCCCACCTGGCGCGGGCCCAGCAGGGCCAGGACTGGAAAACGTTGCAGCCCTTGTAAAATCTGCTGGAGATGACGAGCTCTATGAATCATGCTTACATATTAACTCGATTATTCGGAATCTACATCCGACATTTCAAGCTAATTACCATCTTAATTCAGCCATTCCCACGTCAGCCGCAACCCCAATGGCGCTAGGCGACCAGTGGCCTGCCCACTATTGACTATTTCTGTTTCTCAGAAAAATTGCTTGGCGAAGTTGGCGACGGCCAAGGCGATGACGATCCCGAGCATCCATTGCAGTTTGTCGAACTTTGCATCGTGCTCGATAAGCTTGCGCTCAATACGATCAACATCCGCACGGGTAGCCAGCGAAGTATCCATCACCTCCGAGAGAATATCTCGTTGCGCATTGATGAACGCCTCCGCCTGCACGGGCGGGATGCCCGATGCTTCAAGCTGTTTGACAAACTTCAGGGTGTCGAAAGTAATCGTGCTCATTGTCCGGTTCCATAACATGGCGTAACTGCCGTCAAGCGTAGCAGAAAGTCGGCGCTGGCGAGACGGCGCCGCAGTGGCGGCACCGGGAACAGTTGAGACCTCCCAGCTCCTGCGCAAGTAATTTCCCGGCATGCTCAGT
>JAUXWU010000064.1 GCA_030680085.1 Rhodocyclaceae bacterium
TATCGCGCAACTGGTCAGCCGTTTCCGCCCGTGAGGACTCACTTTGCTTGAGCTGCCCTTCCAGCGAGGCGCGCTGCTCGCGCAGCGATTCAAGCCGGGCCTTCTCGCGCTCGCCCGCCGCCAGGACAAGTCCCGGCAAGCACAACAGAACAAACAAAAGGAGGCGGATCAAGCCTTGGCTTTGCCTTGGTTGGCGACAGCGGCCTCCGCGGCGGCAATGGCGGCCGGATCACCCAAATAGTAACTACGCAGCGGCTTCAGCTCGGCGTCGAACTCATAGACCAGCGGCTGGCCGGTAGGGATGTTGAGGCCGACGATATCGGCATCCGAAATCTTGTCGAGATATTTGATCAATGCCCGCATGCTGTTGCCGTGGGCGACGACGACGACGCGTTGGCCGGATTTGATGGCGGGGGCGATGGTGTCAAACCAGTAGGGCAGAAAACGTTCGACCGTGTCCTTCAGACATTCGGCAGTGGGAAACTGGCCGGGGGCCAATGCGGCATAACGCGGATCATGACTTTCATAGCGGGGATCGGTCGTTTCCAGCGCGGGCGGCGGCGTGTCGTAGGAGCGGCGCCACAGTTTCACCTGCGCTTCGCCGAATTTGGCCGCGGTTTCGGCCTTGTTGAGACCCTGCAGCGCGCCGTAGTGACGCTCATTGAGCCGCCAGGAATGGACGATGGGCAGCCACATCCGATCCATTTCCTCCAGCGTCAGCCACAGCGTCTTGATGGCGCGCTTGAGCACCGAAGTGTAGGCAATGTCGAAATCGAAGCCCTGGGCCTTCAGCAACTGGCCGGCGGCTTTCGCCTCGGCAAGACCTTTTTCGGTGAGACCGACATCGGTCCAGCCGGTGAAACGATTTTCCTTGTTCCAGACGGATTCGCCATGGCGCAGCAGAACGAGCTTGTAGGTAACGGACATGGTACGGGGGGGATAAGATAAAGACCGCGAATGATAAAGGGAATCCATTATCGGCGCGGGAATAGCAGTATTCTATAATATGCCGTTTTTCACCCACCTCCCTGACACCAAAAGCGCGCCGCCATGAACAACAGCTTTGCCGAAATGATGGCTCATGACGAGCATGTGCAAACGGCCGCGCGCGCGCTCAAGGCGATCTCGCATCCCCTGCGGCTTAAAATACTGTGCTTTCTCGGCGACCAGGAAATCTGCGTGCAGGACATCGTCGAGGCGGTTGGCACCTCGCAGAGCAATATTTCGCAGCATCTGGCCATCCTGCGCGACAAGGGCGTGCTGGCCACCCGCAAGGACGCCAATCGGGTTTACTATCGGGTCGCCGACCAGCGCACCTTGCAACTGGTCGGGCTGATGCGCGAAGTTTTTTGCGGCATGCCGGCAAAAGTTTGAACAAACTCAACAGGAAACGAAATGGAATTCATCCAGCAAAATTTGATGTGGGTCGGACTGGCCGCGGTCAGTGGCGGCATGTTGTTGTGGCAGTTAGTCAATGGCGGCGGTGGCAACAATGTTTCCGTGCATGAGGCGACGCTGCTCATCAATCGACAGGATGCCCTGGTAGTCGACGTGCGCGAAACCGCCGAATGGTCGACCGGCCACATCCAGAATTCACGCCATATCGCCCTCGGCCATCTGGGCAAGCACCTTTCCGAGATCGACAAATTCAAGGAAAAGCAGATCATCGTCGTCTGCGCCCGCGGCAACCGTTCCAGCTCGGCCTGCGGCACGCTCAAGAAGGCCGGCTTCCAGCAAATCTACAACCTGACGGGCGGCGTCAATGCCTGGAGCGAAGCCGGATTGCCGATGGTGAAAAAGTAAAGTCATGCCCAAAATCCTCATGTACGCCACCGCGGTCTGCCCCTATTGCGTCCGCGCCGAACAGTTGTTGAAGCGCAAGGGCGTCACCGCCATCGAGAAGATCCGCGTCGACCTTGATCCGGCAAAACGTCAGGAAATGGAGGCGCGCGTCCCTGGCGCCCGTACCGTGCCGCAGATATTCATCGACGACTTTCATGTCGGCGGTTGTGACGATCTGCACGAACTCGACCGTCAGGGCAAACTCGACCCGCTGCTGGCAAGATAGAATTCATCCCCTTTCAGCCCGACCAAAATCATCATGAGCGAACAAGCGCAGGACACCTCCCCCGTTTTCAGCATCGAAAAGATTTACATCAAGGACCTCTCGCTGGAGGTGCCCAACGCCCCGCAGTGTTTTCTGGAGCGTGACGCCGCCGAAATCAGCCTGCAGATGCAGACCGGCGGCGAAGCGATTGGCGATGGCGTCTACAGCGTCGTGCTGACGCTGACCGTCTCTGCCAAGGTCGGCGACAAGACCCAGTTCCTGATCGAGGCCGCGCAGGCCGGCATCTTCCAGATCCGCAATGTGCCGGAGGCAGACCTGGAGCCGATCGTTGCGGTGGCCTGCCCCAACATCCTGTTTCCCTATGCGCGCGAAACGATTTCGGACGCCGTGACGCGGGCCGGCTTCCCGCCTGTATTGCTCGCCCCGGTCAATTTCGAAGCGATCTACCGCGACCGTCTGGCCAAGCAGCAAACCGCCGCCGCCCCGCACGAAATCCCGATCCAATAATGATGCCGCGGCGCGCGCTGGTCTGCTGCGCAACACTGCTGTTCACCGGCGCGGCGAGCGCGCTCGATTACCGCTCGATCAACGAGGCGGCCGTGCTCTACGACGCGCCCTCGCAAAAAGCCCGGCCGCTGTTCGTCATTGCCGCCGGCACGCCGGTTGAAGCCGTCGTCACCCTGGATGCGTGGGTCAAGATTCGCGACATGAAGGGCGACTTGGCCTGGATCGAACGCCGGCAACTTGCCGAGCAGCGCTTCTTGCAGGTGCGCGCCACGCGGGCGCAAATCCGCGTCGGCGCCGACGAATCCGCCGCGCTGGTGTTCGAGGCGGAAACTGACGTATTGCTCGAACTCGTCGAACCCGGCCCAGCGGGTTGGGTCAAGGTGCGCCATCGCGATGGCCAGCAGGGCTTCGTGAAGGCCGGCCAAATCTGGGGACTTTGATGCAGATAACGGTACTGGGCGCCGGCGCCTGGGGCACCGCCCTCGCCCTGTCCTTTGCCTCGCGCCACACGGTTACGTTGTGGACCTGGCAGGCCGAACATGCTGCCGCGATGCAAGCCGCCAGCGAAAACACCGCCTTTTTGAATGGCTACCCGCTTCCCGACAACCTCGCCATTACCGCCGATTTTGCGGCAGCGGTCGCCACGGCCGACCTGGCCATCATCGCCACGCCGATGGCCGGCCTGCGCCAAACCGTGCTGCAACTTTCTCAACTCCGCGGCGAGCTGCCCTTTCTCTGGGTCTGCAAGGGGCTGGAAGCCGGCAGCGGTTTATTGCCGCACCAGGTGGTGGCCAACGTGCATCCCGCCGCGCGCTGTGGCGCCTCCGCAGGAACGCGCTGTGGCGCGTTGACCGGCCCCAGCTTCGCCGACGAAGTGGCGCGCGGCCTGCCGACGGCAATCACCCTCGCCTCCACCAATGCGGCTTTCGCCGCCGCCACGGCCCTGGCTCTGCATGGCCCGCGCCTGCGGCTCTACGCCAACGACGACATCACCGGCGCCGAGGTCGGCGGCGCAGTGAAAAACGTCATGGCCATCGCCACCGGCATCAGCGACGGGCTCGGGCTGGGACTCAACGCCCGCGCCGCGCTGATGACGCGCGGGCTGGCCGAGATCACCCGCTTCGGCGTCCGTCTTGGTGCGCGCACGGAAACCTTCATGGGCCTGGCCGGCATGGGCGACCTGATCCTCACCTGCACCGGCGATCTCTCGCGCAACCGTCGCGTCGGCCTGGCGCTCGCCGCCGGCAAATCACTGGCCGATATTCAGCGCGACCTGGGCCATGTCGCCGAAGGCGTGTCCACCACCCGCGAGGTCGCCAAACGCGCGGCGTCACTGGGCGTCGACATGCCGATTACCGCGACGGTGCGTGATGTGCTGGATGGTGAGTTGTCAGCGGCCGGCGCGGTTGAACGCCTGATGAACCGCAATCCCAAGCACGAATAACCCCCTCCAACTCCCCCTTGTCAGGGGGAGAGCCTGCCACCTCCCCTGACAAGGGGAGGCCGGGAGGGGTTGCCGTCCCGCCAGCGCCGACTTTTACTACAGCCCGCCTGCGAATCCCTGTTGCCGCCACGCCTCATAAACGGCAATCGCCACGGTATTCGACAGGTTCAAACTGCGGTTGTCCGGCATCATCGGTAGTCGCAGGCGGTTTTCCGGCGGCAGGGCCGCCAGCATTTCCGCCGGCAGGCCGCGCGATTCAGGGCCGAAAATGAAGGCATCGCCCGGCTGATAACTCACGCGGTCATAACGTGCCGTGCCGCGCGTACTGAAGGCAAAGCGGCGCGCTTCCCCGAGCGCAAGCAGACAGGCCGCCCAGTCCGCATGCACCTGCATATCGACAAATTCGGCATAATCCAGCCCGGCGCGACGCAGTTGCGGCGCGCTGACATCGAAGCCCAGCGGTTCGACCAGATGCAGCACACAGCCCGAATTGGCCGCCAAACGAATCACATTGCCGGTATTGGGCGGGATTTCGGGCTGAAATAGAACGATCTGGAACATGGGGTGTGTGGCATTGTGAGTTTTTTCGAAGTTTAGCGGATAGCGGATCAGACCTATGGCACGACCGGAAAAGATTCGCCTCGGCGACCTGCTGGTGCAGCAGAACGTCATCACCGAGGAACAACTGACGCTCGCCCTGGCCGAGCAGAAGAAGAACGGCCGCAAACTGGGCCGCGTATTGGTCGATTCGGGCTACGCCACCGAACAGGGCTTCTCGAAAGCGCTGGCGCGTCAGTTGGGCGCGGAATTCATCGACTTGAAAGAATTCCAGCCACAGCCGGATCTGATCAAGCTGCTGCCCGAAGCCCAGGCGCGCCGTTTCCGCGCGCTGGTGCTGGACGAGAATCGCGGCATGTTGCGCGTCGGCATGTCCGATCCCTCCGACCTGGCCGCTTTCGACGAGATTGCCCGCATCGTCCGCCGCGACATCGACCTCGCCGTCGTCACCGAGGGCCAGTTGCTGCCCCTGCTCGACCGCGTCTATCGCCGCACCGAGGAAATTTCCAGCCTCGCCATGGACCTCACCCAGGAGATGGGCGACATTCCGGTCGAATTCGGCATCGTGCTCGGCATCGCGCCGGGCGCCGAGGATGCGCCGGTCGTCAGGCTCTTGCAGACGGTGTTCGAGGAAGCGCAAAAGACCCGCGCCTCCGACATCCACATCGAACCGCAGGAAAAATCGCTGCTGATCCGTTTTCGCATCGACGGCGTGCTGCACATCCAGACGACCGCCGACAGCAAGATTTCGACGGCGCTGGTGCTGCGCCTCAAGCTGATGTCGGGTCTCGACATTTCGGAAAAACGCCTGCCGCAGGATGGCCGCTTCAACATCAAGCTGCGCGGCGCGAATGTCGATGTGCGGATTTCGACCATGCCCACCCAGCACGGCGAATCGGTGGTGATGCGTCTTTTGGCACAGAACACCGGGCTGCTCCAGCTCGAAAAATTGCAGATGCCGCCGCGCGTGCTCGAACGCTTCCGCCATGCGATCGGGCGGCCGTCGGGCATCGTGCTGGTCACCGGCCCCACCGGCTCGGGTAAAACCACCACGCTTTACGCGGCCTTGAACGAGTTGAACAGCCACGAGGTCAAGATCATCACCGTCGAAGACCCGGTCGAATACCGCCTGCCCGGCCTCAATCAGGTGCAGGTGCATGAAAAGATCGACCTGACCTTCACCCGCGTGCTCCGCACCGCCCTGCGCCAGGATCCGGACATCATCCTCATCGGCGAAATGCGCGACCAGGAAACCGCCGAAATCGGCATGCGCGCCGCCATGACCGGCCACATGGTGCTGTCCACCCTGCACACCAACGACGCCCTGTCGACACCGATCCGGCTGCTCGACATGGGCGTGCCGCGCTACATGGTCGCGCTGTCGATCCAGATGGTGCTGGCGCAGCGACTGGTGCGCGTCATCTGCCAAAACTGCAGCGCGGAGCACCCACCCGAGCCGCACGAACTGGAGTGGCTGCGTTACGAACTGGGCGACCGCGCGACCAGTTTCAAATATGCCAAAGGCCGCGGCTGCGCCCACTGCGCCAACACCGGCTACCAGGGCCGCCAGGCCGTCTATGAATTCCTCGAAATGAGCAACGCGCTGGTCGAAGCCGCCAACCACGGCGACCCCAACGAATTCATGCGCATCGGCCGCGAGCAGATGGCCGGCCACACCCTGCGGCGCGACGCCGTGCGGCTGGTGGTGAATGGCCGCACCACCATCGACGAAGCCATGCGCATCGCCACCCAACTGGATGAATAGGTAGACGATGCCCGCCTTCACCTACCGCGGTCGCAACGGCGCCGGCGTAGTCGTCAATGGCGTGCTGGAAGGCGCGACGCCCGGGGCGGTGGCCGACCTGCTGTTCGGCAGCGGCGTCACCCCGCTGGAAATCAAGCCGGCGCCCGCCAGTGCGCTGAAAAAGGATGGCGGCGGGGGCTTGAGTTTATTCGCTCCGCAAGTCCTGCACGTCGACATCCTGCTGTTCACCCGCCAGCTTTACACCCTGATGAAAGCCGGCGTGCCGATCATGCGCGCGCTGGCCGGCCTGCAAGAGTCGAGCGGCAATCCGGCGATGAAATCCCTCCTGGGCAGCTTGCGCGAAAGTCTCGATTCCGGCCGCGAACTCTCGGTTTCGATGTCGCGCCACCCAAAAATATTCACGACCTTCTATCTCGCCATGGTGCGCGTCGGCGAGATGACCGGCCGCCTTGAAGAAGTGCTGCTGCGCCTGTTCGACCACATGGAGTTCGAGCGCTTCATGCGCGAACAGATCAAGTCGGCGCTGCGCTATCCCAGCTTCGTCATCATGGCCATGGTCGCCGCCATGTTTGTCATCAATATCTGGGTCATCCCGACCTTCGCCAAGGTGTTCGCGGGCTTTGGCGCTGAACTGCCGCTGCTGACGCGCATGCTCATCGGCTTTTCCAACTTCATGGTGGAATGGTGGCACCTGCTGCTCGGCATCATCGCCGCCGCCGGCTTCGCCTTCAAGTCCTGGATCGGCACCGTGCACGGCCGCTATCTCTGGGACAAGATCAAGATGCGCATTCCCATCGCCGGCAAGATCGTCAGAAAAGCCACCCTGGCGCGCTTTGCGCGCAGCTTTGCGCTGGCCTCGCGCTCCGGCGTGCCGGTGATCCAGGCGCTCACCACCGTGGCGCAGACCGTCGACAACGCCTTCATCGCCGACAAGGTCGAACGGATGCGCAACCAGGTCGAGCGCGGCGAATCCGTACTGCGCGCCGCCATTACCTCACACGCTTTTACGCCGGTCGTGCTGCAGATGATCGCCGTCGGCGAAGAATCCGGCTCGCTCGACGAGATGATGGAAGAAATCTCGGCGATGTATCAAAGCGAAGTCGAATACGAACTCAAGACCCTCTCGCAACAGATCGAGCCGATCCTCATCATCGCGCTCGGCGCCATGGTGCTGGTCCTCGCCCTGGGCATCTTCCTGCCGCTGTGGGATCTGGGCGGCGTGGCGATGAAGAAGTAGCCTTACAGATTCACATAATTTTTGCGGATCTGTAAAACCCATGAGACGGCAAACCGGTTTCAGCAAATTCGAATTCGCCGTAGTGCTGGCCATCTTCGGCGTGCTGGCGACTATTTTGCTCGACCGCCTGACGACGTTGGAACAGGAAACCGAACGGCTGGAAGTCGAACTCACCGTGCGCCACATCAACACCGGCATCAAACTCGCCGTGGCCGATGCCATCATGCGCGGCGAGGAAGCGCGCATCGCCGGGTTGATTGACGAAAACCCGCTCAACTTTCTCGATCTAAAAGTCGGCGCTGGCAGGACGACGTCAGATGCCAAGGGATGGAATTACAACCCAGCAACCCATGCACTGACCTATCACCCCCGCCAACCCGAAGCCTTCACCCATCAGCAAAAGCTGGCCTGGCGGCTGCAAGGACACACGGACGAACTCGGCCGCAGCGTCGGTCTGCGGCTGGAACCGGTGCACTGATGCGTCACGATCTACCGCGCTTTGCACAGAAAAGGTGTAAAAATGGCGCGATACCCCAAGGAGCAAAGCATGGACCAACTCGATCGAATCACCCAGCAATCAGACGTAATGGGCGGCAAGGCATGTATTCGTGGGATGCGCGTTACGGTCAGCATGATCGTCGGTCAAATCGGGGCCGGTCACAGCGTTGATGAAATCCTCGCCGACTTCCCTTATCTGGAGCGCGAAGACATCATGCAGGCGCTGCGCTACGCCGCATGGCGAGCCGAAGAACGCGAGGTCACGCTGGCCGTCGCATGAAACTGATTGTCGATATGAATTTGTCGCCACGCTGGATAAAAGTGCTGGCGGACGCGAACATCGACGCGGCGCACTGGTCGTCACTCGGCGCGAGCAATGCCCCTGACGAACGAATCATGGCCTATGCCGGGGCTCACAACTATGTGGTACTGACCCACGATCTGGATTTCGGCGCAATCCTGGCCGCTACCCACGGCGAAAAGCCCAGCGTTGTGCAAATCCGCGCCGAGGATGTCAGTCCTGACGTGATTGGCAAGCAAGTCATCATCGCCTTGCGGCAGATGGCGTCCGAGTTGGAAAGCGGGGCGTTACTCACTATTGATCCGAAACGCACGCGCCTGCGCCTGCTGCCTTTGCTGCCCCGATAGCGCGCAAGCAGGCCCTTCAACCGCTCAAGTAAGCGGCAATCCCGCCGTTAATCGACACCACACTTTAGCCAGACATTATGCTAATTTGCCACCCATGAAAAGCGCCAACCGCTTTGACCAAGGCTTCACGCTGATCTATCTGATCATCGTCATTACCATCATCGCCATTCTGGCGGCGGTTGCGTTGCCGCGCCTGATCGACGCCCAGCGCGATGCGCGGATTGCCAAGGCCAACACCATTTATGGCTCGATCCGCTCCGCTTCCGCGCTGGCGCGTGCGCGTTGCGAACTCGATCTCGCCGCAGTCGCCGCCACCCTGCCCGCCGCCAACTGCCAGGCCTCCCCGCCGAAAGTCAATATGGACGGCTTGGGCGTTGATATCGTCAACCGCTATCCAGCCGCCAGCGCCACCGGCATTCTGGCCGCCGCCGACATCAACCTGACGGCCGATGGCATGATTACTGGCGGCGCGGGCTGCGCGGCCGGCGCCATTTGCCTTGACATCGCAGGCGGCACCGCGCCGAACTGCCGCATCACCTACTCACCGGCCACACTTTCCGGCGTCCTCATTACCTCGCCGGTGATTTCGGTCACCACCACGGGTTGCTGAAGCCCGCGAAATGAACGCCATGCCCACCCGCAACTGGAGTTCCGCCTACGCCGACATTGTCGCCGCTCTGCCGGAAGCCGCGCAACACGCCTATGGCGACCGGCTTATCGCGCTGGTGCTGTTCGGTTCGGTGGCGCGCGGCACCATGCGGCCGGATTCCGACATCGATCTGCTGCTCATCGCCCGCGACCTGCCGCTCACCCGCCTCGCGCGCAATGCCGAATTCGAGGCCGTCGATGCGCTACTCGCCGGAGAACTCGCCGCCGCCGCCATGCAGGGTGTGCATACCACGCTTTCTCCCCTGATCCGCACACCGGAAGAACTCGAGCGCGGCAGCTTCGCCTTTCTCGACATCCCCGCCGAGGGCCGCATCCTCTACGACCCGCGGGGCGTTGCCGCCGATTATTTTGCGCGGCTCAGTGCGCGGCTCGCGGCGCAAGGCGCCGAACGGCGCTATTGCAACGGCGCGCCGTACTGGCTGCTCAAACCCTCTGCCCGCCCCGGCGAGCCGATTCCGCTATGACCACCGACGAACTCGCCCGCGACTATTTCCGCCGCGCGCGCGTGCGCCGGCAGGTGCTCGACCTGCTGATGAATGCCGGCGAGCACGCCGATGTCGTGCGCGAAGCCCAGGAACTGGTCGAACTGGCCTTGAAAGGCATGCTGCGCTGGGCGGGCATCGATCCGCCGCGCTGGCACGACGTCGGCGCCATCCTGCTCGAACACCAGGCGCGCCTGCCGACCGCCATGCACCCCATGCTGCCCGCCATCGTCAAAGCGTCGGCACGCCTGCGCCGCGAACGCGAAGCGGCGTTCTACGGCGAAATTGACATGGTGCCCGGACAATGCTACGACGAAAGCGGGGCGCAATGGGCCGTGGCCGACGCCGATCAGGTTCTGGCAGTGCTGCAATACTTCGACTAAACACTCGCTGACACAAACACTAACGAAACCGCTTCATTTCACGTTTTTTCATGTTTTTCGATTACTTACGGAGGTAGCAAGCAATGAAACATAGTCAAATGCAACAGGGTTTTACGCTGATCGAATTGGTGGTTGTGATTGTGATTTTGGGGATTTTGGCGGCGACCGCGTTGCCGAGGTTTATCAGCTTATCCGCTGATGCTCGAACCTCTGCTGTTAACGGGGCTGCGGGCGGTTTGCGCTCGGCTGTGGCGGTAGCGCAGGCAAGGTATATGGTGACAGGGCTCCCGTTAGCAGTGACAGTAGCTTTGACAGGTGGCACACCCGCAACCGCAGCCGTTGCTGCGGGCACCGGAATTCCCACAGGGGCATTCGTTGGGATCGGCGCCATGATGGGATGCGAGTCAGCAACAGTTTGCACTGGGCTTGTGACAGACTACGCAACTGCGACCGCAGTAACCTTCAGAACGGCTACAGGCGGTTCTACAACCTGTCAGGCTACGTATAACGGTACGACGGGTGCTGTTGCTGTCGTTACCACTGGCTGCACGTAAGATAAATACTAAAAGGGGCCAGGGTCGATTTGGTAAAAGTCGGCGCTGGCGGGACGGCGGCTCGGGAGTGATTTCCGGGCCGTTGTTGTTTGAGAGTTCCCGAGTGCTACACTTGGACGCATGACATCAATCACCTTTGACACCCTCAAGTTTTCTGACCGGTTAAAAGAAGCGGGCGTTCCTGCTGCCCAAGCGGAGGCGGAGGCCCGCGCACTGGCCGAAGCGCTATCGGCA
>JAUXWU010000083.1 GCA_030680085.1 Rhodocyclaceae bacterium
GCCTGGCGAAGCGAACCATTGACGCGGTGAAGGGGCGATACGCTAATGCATGGCGGCAAGCTCCGCATTTTGGTGCTTGCCGCCTTGCAGACCGGCGTTTTCGCCGCCAAATTTCTACGGATTTACACCGCCGCTAACAACTCGCCGCGCAAGCGAAACATGACGCTAACAAGGCAGAGCAAGGCGCCGCCAGCGCCAGCAATCCGGCCCAACCAAAGCAAGCTATTCATTTATCCTCCCCCTATCTATACAAGCACTTCCACCACGGCCGGATGGCCGAGAAAACCCTGCGGGCTGGCGCTGGCGCCGTAAGCGCCGGACTGGAAGATCACCACCAGGTCGCCGGGCTCGGCGCGCGCCAGTTCCATGCGGTCCGCCAGCAGGTCGAGCGGCGTGCACAGCGGGCCGACCACAGAGGCAATTTCCTTTTCGGTGGCATTCATTCGGTTACCGATGGAGACCGGATAATTCTTGCGGATCACCTGGCCGAAGTTGCCGGAGGCCGAAAGATGATGGTGCAAGCCCCCGTCCACCACCAGGAACACCTGGCCGCGCGAGACCTTGCGGTCGACGACGCGCGTCACGTAAATGCCCGCCTCGCCCACCAGATAACGCCCCAGTTCGATCACCAGTTGGGCAGAGGGCATTTCCATGCTTGCCCGCTGCGACAGCGCCGCAAGATTGGCGCCGATGGGCGCCAGATCCAGCCGCTGCTCGCCGGGGAAATAGGGAATGCCGAAACCGCCACCCAGATTCAAAAAACGCACCGGCGCCGGAGCATCGTCGGCCAGGCGCAGCGCCAGTTCGTAGGACTTGCACTGCGCCTCGACAATCGCATCGGCCTTAAGATTCTGCGAACCGGCAAAGAGATGGAAGCCCTCGAAAGCCAAGCCATGACAACCGATCTCGGCCAGCGCCGCCGGCACCTGTTCGGCATCGATGCCGAACTGCTTCGGCCCGCCGCCCATCTTCATGCCGGACGATTTGAGTTCGAAGTCCGGATTCACGCGAACGGCAACCCGCGCCGGCAGGCTGAGTTCCTGCGAGATGGCTGCCAATGCATCGATTTCGCGGAACGACTCGATATTGACCAGAATGCCGACCGCAACTGCCTGCCGAAGTTCCCCATGGCTTTTCCCTGGCCCGGCGAAACTGATGTCATGCGGATCGGCGCCGGCATCCAGCGCAACCTTCAACTCGCCGCCCGAGGCGACATCGATACCATCGACCAGGCCGGCCATGTGGCAGACCAGCGCCGGCAGCGGGTTGGCCTTCATGGCGTAATGCAGCTTCACGGCAGGCGGCAATACGGCGCGGAGTTCAGACACACGCCGCGACAGCAGGCTGCGGTCGTAGGCGTAGAACGGCGTGCGGCCGACGCGGGCGGCCAGTCGAGTCAGCGGTAGGCCGCCGAGCGTGAGTTCGCCATGACCAAGGGGAAATTGATGCGCCGTGACATGGATGGGCGTGCTTATTGGCATGATCACTCCTGAAACGGGATATTACTCATCGGGCGACGGAATCGCCAAGCTGCGTCCTGGCATTGCGCAAGGCCGCCACCAGCCAGCCCATGGCGACGGCAAGCAGCAGCGCGGTGATTTCCGGGGTGCGGCCGGGCAGATAACGCTGCTCCCATTCGCAGCCGAAGGCCAGGGCGGCCACCATCGCCGTGGTTCCGCCCAACAGGGCGCCAGACCGCGTCGCGGCCCAGAGAATGGCGCCGAAACACAAGCACTCGAAGGCGGTGGTTCTGATGACCGACTCGATGGAATTTTCGAGCGAGGATGCGAAAGGCAGCCAGGCCACGGCGCCGACCCCAATGCCGAACACCACGGAGAGGCCGGGCGATTGCCCGACGAACAGGAACTTGCCCGCCAGCACGGCGGCTGCGGCAATCGCGGCCAGCCAGCCGGCCGCCTCAACCCGGCGGCATTGCAGTGCCTGGTGGCGCCAACCCAGGATCCAACAGAGCGGCAGGAACAAGACGATGTTTTCCACCAGATCGGAAAGACCGGCCCGCCCCGCCAGCGAATAATTGAAGGCTTGCTGCGTCGTGAAATTCCAGGTGAACGGATACAGCGATCCGTAGGCAATCAGCGACAGCAGCAGGAGAACGGGGATGCGATAACCGGATGCCCCCTGGCGTGACGAATCGGCGTGCTGGCTCACTGCGGCGCGAACTCGCTGCTCAGCAACTTGCGATCAATCTTGCCATTCGGATTACGCGGCAGCGGCCCCTGCCGCACTTCGATGCCCGCCGGCACCATGTAGGCCGGCATGCGGGCGCGGCATTCGGCGAGCAGCGCCTCGACATCGAGCATTCCGTCTAGTGGCGGGGTAGCGATGACCTGAATCGCTTGGCCGAGCGTTGGATGCTCGACGCCAAAGGCGACACATTCGCCGACCAGTTTCGTCTCGTAAAGAATCTCCTCGACCTCGGTCGGGCTGACGCGATAACCGGAGGTCTTCATCATCTCGTCGCGCCGGCCGACGAAATAGAGGAAGCCGTCCCCGTCCATCTTCACCGTGTCGCCGGAGAACACCGCCAGTTCAGGCAGCACCAGCCCCGTCTCGCGTCCCGGCGCATGGATCGGGAGGGGCTTGTAACTCTCGGCGGTTTTTCCCGGATCGTTCCAGTAGCCCATGCCGACCAGCGCGCCGCGATGCACCAGCTCGCCCGTCTCGTTGGGCGCGCAGGGCGTGCCGTCCTCGCGCAGCACGAGAATCTCGGCATTCGGAATCGCTTTGCCGATGGAATCGGGCCGGCGATCCACTTCGGCCGGCGGCAGGAAGGTCGAGCGGAACGCTTCCGTCAGGCCGTACATCAGGAAGGGCCGCGTTTTCGGCAAGCGGTCGCGTAGCGCCAGCAGCGTCTCCTTTGGCATGCGGCCGCCGGTGTTGGCGAAGTAGCGCAGGTGCTCGGTGATCGACGTCGGCCAGTCGAGTTGCGCAAGCTGGATGTAGAGCGGCGGCACCGCCGTCAGGCCGGTGACTTTTTCACGTTCCAGGGCTTGCAGCACATCACGCGGCAGCAGGTAGTTGAGCAGCACGACGCGCGCACCGACATGGAAAGCCGTGGTGAGCTGGCTGAAGCCGGCATCGAAGGACAGCGGCAGCGCCGCGAGCAGCGTGTCATCCGGCCGGTTCTCCAGATAGGACGCCACGCTTTTCGCGCCCGCCACCATGTTGCGGTGGGAGAGCACCACGCCCTTCGGCTTGCCCGTGCTGCCGGAGGTGTAAAGGATGGCGAGCATGTCGGTGTCGATGACGCGATGTCCGGCGCGTGGCGGCGCGGCGAGCAGCTCGCTCCAGCGGCAATAGCCCAGGCCAGCGCCGGACGGCAACGGCTGCGCGGAATCCAGCACGACCACCTGACGCAGATCAGGACAATCCGCCAGCACCGGGGCCAACAGGGCCAGGCGCTCGGGCGAGGTGACGAGCACGCGCACATTGCAGTCGCGCAGAATGTAGGCCACCTGATCCGCCTTCAGCAACGGATTGAGCGGCACGAACACGCCGCCCGCCGCCGGCGCGCCAAAGCTGGCGATGACCGTCTCGAAGCGCTTTTCGAGGTAGATCGCGACCCGCGCGCCGCGTTGCAGACCGAAACCGATCAGGCCGTCGGCGCAGCGCGTGACCGCATCCTGCAATTCGTCATAAGTGAGCGAATGTTTGCCGCAGGTGAGCGCAACCGCTTGCGGGGCGCGTTGCGCCGCAAGCGCAATCAGTTCTGGCAGCAGCGTGGCATCGGGCATGGCAACGGAATTTTGATCATCACGGGCCAAAGTATCGCATATCGTAACTACTCAGGTAGGCGTTTTGTTTATAACTCATTGTATTAAAAGGACTACCGTTCGCGGTGAGCTTGTCGAACCGCAAGTTTCGTGCCGATAATGGCCTTCGACAAGCTCAGGCCGAACGGATTTATCGTTATTTCTCAATGGGTAAGACCGCCTGAGTAGTTACCGCATATCCTATAATCGACGTTTTCTCCATGATGACCGGAGTTCCACTTGAATACCCAGCAAGAAGTTCTCTCCCTGCTCGACGAAATTCTCAGCCTCAAGGGACGGGCGGCCACGTTCACCGCCGACACCGTGCTCCTCGGCGCGATTCCCGAACTCGATTCGATGGCCGTCGTCGCGCTGATCACCGGCATGGAAGAGCGTTTCGGCTTCATTGCCGAAGACGACGAAATCGACGGCAGCGTGTTCGCCACGGTCGGTTCGCTGGTCGATTTCGTGACAGCGAAGCAGGCGGGCTGACCCGGCCCGAAAATCCCGATGGCGTCCGAAGCTTTCTTCCTGCCGGTCGCTAGCGGACAACGTTTCTGCCTCTACCACGCACCGCCAGGCGCGCCCCCCAAAGGGGCCATAAGCGCTAACTTTAGTGCGACAGCGCATTTCTCCCTCCCCTTGAAGGGGGAGGAGCTGGGTAAGTTAGCGCATATGCCCAAAGGGGCGCTGCTCTACCTCCACCAGTTTGCCGAGGAAATGGAACAAGTCACGACGCATGGCGGCCTTGCAGGCGCGGATGCTCGCAGCGCACGGCTACGCCGTTCTGCAAATCGATCTGCACGGCTGCGGCGACAGTTCGGGAGATTTCGGCGATGCCACCTGGCAGAGCTGGTTGCAGGATGTGCAGGATGCCCATGCCTGGCTGCGCCACCGTTGTCAGGCGCCCCTGTGGCTCTGGGGCCTGCGGACCGGCTGCCTGCTGGCTACACAGGCTGCGGAGCAAATCAACGAACCGGCAAATTTCCTGTTCTGGCAGCCAGTCGTTTCCGGCAAGCAGTTCCTGCGCTTGAAAGTGGCGGGCGAAATGCTCGGCGGCGTTGGTAAGGGTGTCATGGAAGAGCTGAAGAAACAGCTTGCCGAAAATCAGTCCGTGGAAATTGCCGGCTATGCACTCTCCCCGGGTCTGGCGCACGGCCTGGCAGCCGCGGAACTCACCCCCCCGGTCGGCCCGGCCGGTTGGTCTGGCTCGAACTCTCGACGCGACCAGACGCCACGCTGGCGCCGGCATCGGTCACGCGCCTCGAACAATGGCAGGCAGCCGGTCATGCCACGAGCAGCGCCGTCCTGCCAGCGCCGACTTTCTGGCAGACCGTTGAAATCGAGGAGGCTCCGGCCCTGTTGCCAGCAACGCTGGCGGCCATGCAATCATGAACTACGCGGAAGAGGCCGTTCGATTCACCTGCGAGAATGAAAACCTGTGCGGCATTCTGGCGCGGCCGCGGCAGGCTGCCGACATGGGCGTCGTCATCGTCGTCGGCGGGCCGCAGACCCGTGTCGGCAGTCACCGGCAATTCGTGCTGCTGTCCCGCGTCCTCGCCGCCGCTGGCTTCCCCGTCCTGCGCTTCGATCACCGCAGCATGGGTGACAGCACCGGCACGCCGCGCAACTTCGAGGCCATCGCGCCCGACATCCGCGCCGCCATCGACGCGCTGCAGTCCGCCTGTCCAGGCGTCACGCGCATCGCCCTCTGGGACCTGTGCGATGCCGCCGCCGGGCACTGTTAGCGGCGGTGTAAATCCGTAGAAATTTGGCGGCGAAAACGCCGGTCTGCAAGGCGGCAAGCACCAAAATGCGGAGCTTGCCGCTCGGATGCCTTGACAGCAAAACGCGTGCCCGAAAAAAGCATGCCGCCAAATTTCTACGGAAATTGACCGCCATCAACATTCGGCCCTTGGGCGGTCAGTCATGCGCCGCTCAACCAGCTCGCGGCGGATTCGCTGCACGGCCTCGCCGACCGGGGCTTCGTCCGCAGGGAATTCTTCGACACGCAGCTCAAGGAACACCTGCCGACCCACCCTGGCTTTTACGGCGAACTCGTCTGGATCATGACGATGCTAGAGCAGTGGCTGCGGGCGAATTTGTCCGTTTCAATAGACATATAGTTACTTCCGTGTAATTATGTCTTCGATCATGGACAAATTACGCACACCTATCGAACTTGGCCAAGTCCTGAAAAGCCTGCGACAAACACGCAAGCTCAAGGCCATCGACATCGCCGAACATTCGGGACGCAGCCGCGACGTGCTCAACCGCCTGGAAAAAGGCCAGGACGTGACTGTCCACTCGCTATTCGGCATCCTGCGCGCCATGGGTTTGTGTATCCGCATTGAAAGCGCCGGCATGCCCACTCTGGAAGAAATGCAGGCACGGTTTGACGCGGAGGGTGATAACCATGATGACGGCCCTGCCTGAAAAGATTCGTCTGCTCGACGTTCACATTGGCGGAGAACGTCGGGGAGAGTTACTGCACCAATCGCAACTGCTGTTCAAATATCTGCGCGATGACCCGACGCAACCTGCGGTCGGTCTCCTGATGCCGCCAACGCGCCTGCTCTACCAGTCGAACTCGCTTTTCCCGGTAATGGATCAGAACCTGCCCGAGGGATACTTGTTCCAGCGCATTCGGGAGTCTTATCCCAAACAGCCGCTGACCGCCATGCACCTGCTCGCGCTGGCGGGCGAGAACGGTATCGGACGCCTGGGTTTTCACCTGCCCGGAATTGACCGCCCTCAGCCCATTCGCCCCCTCTCCAGAACCGAACTGTTGCGGACGAAGTTCGGACCGAAAGTATTCGAATCGCTGGTACAAGCCTATCTGTCGACCGGTATTGGCATCGCCGGGGTTCAGCCGAAGATCATGGTGCCGGATCGCGCCACTCTTCCGGTCCCCAACCTCATCGTCAAAACCGGCTCGGAAAGCTACCCCGGCCTGGCGGCAAACGAATACCTTTGCCTGAGCGCGGCCCGCCGCGCCGGGATTGAGACACCGGGTTTCGATTTATCGGACGATGGTCAGTTGCTGCTCGTGGATCGGTTCGACCTTGACGAGAACGGCATGCGTCTCGGCTTCGAAGATGTCGCTTCGCTCATGGGGCTTTGCGTACGAGACACCCTGTCGGATCGCAAATACCAGGGCAGCTACGAAATGATGGCAGACAGCTTGAAGATGATCGGCCTGTCCGCCCATGACCTGTCGCGATTCTTCGAACAAGTGGCCATCACCGTCATGGTCCGCAACGGCGACGGGCACCTGAAGAACTTCGGTGTGCTCTATCGCAGCGCCAGCGATATCCGGCTTGCGCCGTTCTACGACGTCGTCACTACCGCTATCTACCGCTATACCCGCTACGCGGGCGGCCCGGAACTCGAAGACCGCACCCTGGCACTGCGCCTGTTCAGAAAGAGTCATTCGAAGGCCTACCCATTGCCTGAAGAACTGCTGCGCTTCGGCCGGGCAATCTGCGGCGTGAAACATGCCGAAGTAGTCCTTCAGCGCATCGCAGAGGCCATGAGCAAGGCGCTCAAAGCTGCCGATTTCGACGAAAGAATCCCAAGGTATGTCCTGGCCGAGATTCGACCTGTCTGGGAAAATGGCATGGCATACGCTTCGCAATGAACAAACTATCATTGAAAACTCTGTAAACAGTAAAGAGTTTTCAACTACTATCCATCCCATGGACCGTCCTGATTATCTCCACCAGATTGAACAGCAATTCGCCATCCATCCTGTAGTGGCGTTACTCGGCCCACGCCAGTGCGGCAAGACGACACTTGCGCGGATGGTCGCGGAAAGCACTGTCGAACCGGTTACCCGCTTCGACCTGGAAGACCCCACCGACCTGGCCATGCTGGCCGCACCCCGCTTGGCGCTTCAGGACTTGCGCGGTCTGGTGATCATCGACGAGATTCAGCGCAGCCCGGAACTTTTCCCGGTGTTGCGCGTACTGGTGGATCGGCCGGAAAATCCGGCACGCTTTCTGATTCTCGGCAGCGCCTCGCGCGATCTGATCCGCCAGTCCTCCGAAACACTGGCCGGGCGCATCGGCCACATCGAATTGACCCCCTTCGCGCTTGGCGAAACCGGCATCGAATCCTGGCGGCGCCTCTGGCTGCGTGGCGGCTTCCCCCCCTCGTTCCTGGCGAAAAGCGACACCGCCAGCGCGCAGTGGCGCAAGGATTACATCGCCGCGTTTCTCGAACGCGACCTACCGACGCTAGGCATCACCATACCGCCCCAATCGCTGCGCCGGTTCTGGATGATGCTGGCCAACTACCACGGTCAATTGCTCAATTTCTCCGAACTGGGGCGATCTTTCGGCGCAGCGGACACTACCGTACGGCGCTATCTGGACATTCTCGAAGCCACCTTCATGGTGCGCCTGCTCATGCCCTGGCACGAAAACGTCGGCAAACGCCAGGTGAAAGCGCCCAAGCTCTACCTGCGCGATTCGGGGCTATTCCACTCGCTGATGGGCATACCGGATCCGACGGCGCTCTCCCGGCACCCAAAACTTGGCGCATCGTGGGAAGGCTTCGCGGTCGAGGAAATCATCCGCCGCCATCGCGCCGCATCCGGTGAAGTGTATTTCTGGGCGGCGCATGGCGGCGGTGAGGTGGATCTATTCCTCCTCACCGACCGGGGCAGAGTCGGCTACGAGGTCAAATACACCGACCAGCCGCGCGCCACGCGCTCCATGCACACGGCGATGGAAGTGCTTCAGCTCGACGAACTCCGGGTGGTCTATCCAGGCGATCGTGAATTTCCTCTGACCGAAAAAATCCGGGCGGTGGGCTTGAATGCTTGACACCCTGATCTTCGACCCCTCGGCCTGAGGAGCTGGAGCGGCGCTTCGAGGCATGGATGGGGGAAGTCTGCCCAGCGGTGAAAGGGCGCGTCATTGCCATCGACGGCAAGGTCTTGCGGGGGGCGGCGCGAAGCGCGCGCGGTCTGCGGGCGCTGCATCAAGTCTCGGCCTATGCGGCCGACTACGGGCTGACTTTGGGTCAGCGCACCTGCGCAGAGAAGTCGAACGAAATTACGGCGATCGAAGAACTGTCGCCGGCCCTGGCGCTGGGGGGTTGCATCGTGACCATCGATGCCATGGGCACGCAGCCGAACATTGCCCAAGCCATCCGGGATCGCGGTGCCGAGTACGTCCTGTCGGTCAAAGACAACCAACCGAAGTTGGCCGACTCGATGCGGGAT
>JAUXWU010000087.1 GCA_030680085.1 Rhodocyclaceae bacterium
GGCGGAGTTCGCCACCATGTGGGTGGCTTAGAAGATCCTGAGTCGGAATTGAATGATGTTCAGCAGGTTCGCCACCATGTGGGTGGCTTAGAAGGGCAAGACGCTGGATTTCTACGCAAGGGAGATGTTCGCCACCATGTGGGTGGCTTAGAAGAGACCGGCCCGACGTGCCAACGTAGATGCTTGGTTCGCCACCATGTGGGTGGCTTAGAAGAATTGGGCGCTTTCCCTTCGTGGGCAGCATTTGTTCGCCACCATGTGGGTGGCTTAGAAGACAAAAGAAAAGCGCTCAATTGAGCGCTTTTCGTTCGCCACCATGTGGGTGGCTTAGAAGTTACCGTGCTGCATCAGCCAGTCGTAATACTTGTTCGCCACCATGTGGGTGGCTTAGAAGATGAAGCTAAACGTCACCGAACGTATGGCGAAGTTCGCCACCATGTGGGTGGCTTAGAAGGAGCACCCGCTGGCCATCCTCACCATGGATCAGTTCGCCACCATGTGGGTGGCTTAGAAGCGCTCGCGCCGGATCAGCGCACGGGATTTGTTGTTCGCCACCATGTGGGTGGCTTAGAATACCGCAGTCGAGTCGAGCTTAAGAGTCACGCTGTTCGCCACCATGTGGGTGGCTTAGAAGAGCGGGTGCTCGGCGTCTCCAGCGAGGGTGGTGTTCGCCACCATGTGGGTGGCTTAGAAGAACCCATGAGCAATGATCGCAGCAGAGTAGTTGTTCGCCACCATGTGGGTGGCTTAGAAGGCATGAGCTACGAGAGCGAGCGGCTGAGGATGGTTCGCCACCATGTGGGTGGCTTAGAAGCTTGATAGACCTTTCAAGCCGGGTTGACTCTACCGGTACGCCGTCTCGCCAGCGCCGACTTTTGTGGCTGTTGGGCGATAATGCCGCCATGCGCATATTTTTCACTCTCTGTGGCCTGTTTTTTTTCGGCCCGGCCGCCGCCAGCGGTCTCGATCAACTCCAGGCTTTCTGGGCCAACACCCACTCGGCGCAGGGCACGTTCGCCCAGAGCGTCGCTACCAAATCCGGCCGCAAGCCGCAAAATTCGACCGGGCATTTCGCCTTTGCCCGGCCGGGCAAGTTGCGCTGGGCTTACGAAAAGCCCTACAAGCTACTGCTGGTTGCCGATGGCGAAAAGCTCTGGAGCTTTGACGCCGATCTGAATCAGGTCACCGTCAGCAAAATGGACAAGGCGCTGGGCGCCAGCCCCGCCGCGCTTCTAACCGGCGAGTCGCTCGACAAGCATTTCACTTTGACGGAAGCCGGTGTTGCCGATGGCTTTGAAATTGTCGATGCCACGCCGAAAACCGCTGACGGCGCCTTTGCGCGGGTGCGCATCGGCATGCGCGACAACCTGCCGCGCCTGATGGAGGTGCGCGACAACTTCGGTCAAACCACGACGCTGTTGTTCACAGAATTTCAGCCAAACCCACGCCTGGCCAAGGACACTTTCCGCTTCGTGCCGCCCAAGGGGGCGGACGTGGTGGGCGAATAACCACCACCTCCGCGAGGGAAGATGGGGTGGGCGCGCCTTCATGAGGCGGCCCGGCGCTTCAGATGCCGCACGGCAATAATTGAAAGCTTATTCTGACTATAAGAAAAAATGACTGGCTCTTATAGATACCACATATTAAAGTTTGCTCATTGACGCGGCGAGCTTGATTGACGGGTCTGCCGTGTTGTAGTTTTCCACTCCCTCTGGCATTTGCCAGTTTGACCCCGCCCCTGATCAGGGGCGGGGATTTTTCTGGAGTGGAATGCGCGCGGAAACGATAAGATAAAAAAACTGTAGGCTGTCGATACGGCAAGCCGCAGACACGAAAGAGGAGTGGAGCATGCAAGTCGGCCGCATCACATTGACGCAGTTCATCAACGAGGAGCAACGGCAGATCGAGGGAGCCACCGGAGATTTCACCGGCCTGCTCAACGACATTGCCATCGCTAGCAAGACCATCGCCAATGCCGTTGGCAAAGGTGCGCTGCTGGCCACCGGCAAGGACCTCAACACGAAACTCGAAGCTCTGGCCAACGAGGTCATGTTGCAGGCGGGCATCAGTACCGGCCACCTCGCCGCGATGGCTTCCGAGGACATGCAAGGCGTCAGCCACATTCCTGCCGGGCAGCAGCGCGGCAAGTATCTGCTCTGCTTCGATCCATTGAACGGTTCGGGGAATCTGGACATCAACTTCCAGACCGGCACGATCTTTTCGATTTTTCGGGCGCCGGACCCCAAGCGCAAACCCACGGAAGCCGATTTCCTGCAACCCGGCACGCAGATGCTGTGCGCGGGTCTCATCCAGTATGGCGCCTCGACCCGTCTGCTCCTGACCACCGGTGTGGGCGTCAACGGCTTTACGCTCGACCGCGAAATCGGCGAATTCATTCTGACCCACCCCAAGATGACCATTCCCGTCGAGGCGTCGACCTTCGCCATCAACGCCTCCAACGAGCGCTTCTGGGAGCCGCCGGTGCGCCGTTATGTGCAGGAGTGCATGGCTGGCAAGGAAGGCCCCCGGGGCAAGGATTTCGGCATGCGCTGGGTCGCTTCGCTGGTCGCCGAGGCCTATCGCATCCTGACGCGCGGCGGCGTGTTTCTCTACCCGCACGATGAGCGCACGCGCGAGCAGGGCGGTCGTCTCGGCCTGCTCTACGAAGCCAACCCGATTGCCTTCATCATCGAGCAGGCTGGCGGCGCGGCGATTACCGGCCGCAACCGCATCCTCGACATCAAACCGAGCGAACTGCATCAGCGCGCTCCCTTCATCTTCGGTTCGAAGGACGAGGTGGAGCGCCTGCATCACTACCATCACGAATACGTCGAGGGCAAGGATCTGGACGGCTACAATATGCCTCTGTTCTCATCGCGATCCCTGTTTCGTTAATTTTCACTTCTTTTTCCGGAGACGTTCATGTCGGTCAAGTATCCAGTCATCGCCATCACCGGTTCATCGGGGGCGGGCACTTCCTCGGTCACCAAATCCTTCCAGAACGTCTTCCGTCGCGAAAAACTCAACGCCGCGGTCGTCGAAGGCGACTCCTATCACCGCTACGACCGCACGGCGATGAAGGAGCAAGCCGCCGCCCAGGCCAAGCTGGGCAACAACCACTTCAGCCACTTCAGCCCCGAGACAAACGTTCTCGAAGAGTTGGAGAATCTGTTCAAGACCTATGGTGAAACCGGCACCGGCAAGCGGCGTTACTATCTGCACAACGCCGACGAAGCCGCGCCCTACAAGCAGGAGTCGGGCACCTTCACCCCCTGGCAGGACCTGCCGCCCGCCGATCTGTTGTTCTATGAAGGACTGCATGGCGCGGTTGTCACCGACCAGGTGAATATCGCGCAGCACGCCGATCTGCTGGTGGGCGTGGTGCCGATCATCAACCTCGAATGGATCCAGAAGCTGGTCCGCGACAAATCCGCGCGCGGCTATTCGACCGAGGCGGTGGTGGATACCATCATGCGGCGCATGCCGGATTATGTGAATTACATCATTCCGCAGTTTTCGCGCACCCATGTGAACTTCCAGCGCGTGCCGACCGTGGACACCTCGAACCCCTTCATCGCCCAGGACATCCCGACGGCGGACGAGAGTTTTGTCGTGATTCGCTTCGCCAACCCGAAGGGCATCGACTTCCCCTACCTGCTGTCGATGATCCACGATTCCTTCATGTCGCGCCCCAATGTCATCGTCGTGCCGGGCGGCAAGATGGAGCTGGCGATGCAGTTGATCTTCACGCCGATGATTCTGCGTCTGATGGAGAACAAGCGGCGCGCCACGGCACTGTGACGCGCGCTTAAGCAGTCGTTCTCCCGATACCTGTAACCCCTGAAGCCGGGTTTCGCGGATAATCGCGGATTCCCGAGGAGGAAATATCATGTCTGCCACTTTTAGCGATTTCGAGCCGCCCGTGTTTAATAATCTGACCAGCGCGATCCGCGCCCTGGCCATGGATGCCGTGCAGAAGGCCAATTCCGGCCATCCTGGCGCGCCCATGGGCATGGCCGAGATTGCCGAGGTGCTGTGGAACCACCACCTGCGCCACAACCCCAACAACCCCA
>JAUXWU010000089.1 GCA_030680085.1 Rhodocyclaceae bacterium
TCAACCTTGGCGCGCTTGGCCCAGAACGAAATGAGGATCTGCGTGCCCATGACGAAGGCCACCACCAGCGCCAGGCCGAAGAAGCCGACCTTCAGCACGTCGGTCCACAGGTAGTAGGCGCCGAGAATGATGATGCCCGGCTTGATCAGCGGTCGCGCGGCCACGGTACCCGCCTTGAAGATTTCGGGCAGGCCGACGGTGTTGCGGATCAGCATGCCGACCAGCAGCAACATGGCGACATAGGTCAGCTGGAAGGAGATCATCAGGTTGCCGAACGACAGCGTGCCGGGGATCGCCTTGGCCTGCGCGACCTGATTGAAGTCGGCTTCCTTGAGGACGACCGGCTTCGAGGGCTTCTTCGGCGCCTTGACGGACGGGTCGCCGCCCGACGGCGCTGCCTTGAAGGCTGCCTCGGCGGCCTTGAACTCTTCGTTCTTCTTGGCGAAGCTGTCCGTGTGCTTCTGCTTGTACTCGGCAAAGCTCGCTGGCGCCTTGCCTTCATTGACCGCCTTCAAAACCTTTTCGGCCTCCTTGAAGTCGCGGTTCCAGCCGCTCATCGTGGCATCCCACTGGAGCGCCAGCCAGCCGAAGACCGCACAAAGGATTAGCCCCGGCAACATGTTGGGGAGATTTTTCAGACTGAACTCGACACCGATTCCACCGCTCATTTTATATCTCCCGAATCAGAAGAACAGGGACTTGAAGAAGCCGGGCCCGATGGCCCCCGTCAGCACCAGCGCCACCGTGATGGCGGCGACCATGAGCACGAAGTAATCCTCCTTGCGCTCGGCCGAAAAGGTCGACTTTGCCTTGGCTTCGTATGCATCATGCGTTGATTGTTCGCTCATATTTTTTCTCTCCTGTTTATTTGACAACGGTAACCGTGCAGGGCGCCCACTCGACCACGCGCGTCGACACGCTACCCATGGCGAAACGTGCCAGGCCATGACGGCCATGCGAGGCGATGAAGATTTCCTCCACTCCCTCCCGTTTGGCGATACTAACCAAGGTATCCGCAGGTGAACCTGGCTCCTGTACAGCCTGCGCTTCGATACCGGCCGACTTGGCCCGGGCCATTGCGGCAGCAATGATCGCCGCGGACTCCTTGCGTGACGCCTCCTCGAAAACCGTCGGATCCAGCTCGGTGACGCCCACCGGACAAAATATCTCGGAGACATTGGCGATGATCACCTGATCTCCAGTCAGCCGCGCACGCGCCAGCGCAACATCCACTGCCTTGTCAGACGCCTGAGAACCATCCGTTGCTACGAGTATCTTCATGACAGACCCCTCCTGTTATTGCCGGTTGAAATCCATTTGTCGCGCAGCAGCCTCTTCCCCTTGACTCAGCACCGCGACAGACTCTAGTTACTAATACACCCATAAACAACTGCCATTTATACCATTTTAGAATAGGGGCATTTTACCTTTTCACGATCAACACCGAAGCCTGTGGCGAGTGCGCCGCCACGCTGGAGGACAGCCGGCCGAGGAACAGACCGAACGGGGTCTTGAGGAAGCCTTCCTTCAGTACGATGAGGTCGAAATCGCCCTCGACGGATTCCCTGAGTATTTCTTCCTCGACGATCCCTTCCCTCAGTCGCACCGAAACCTCCTTCACCCCGGCAGCGGACAATTCGTCTTTAATTTTGGCGAGGACAACCAGTTCCTTGCTGTAGTAATCAGACAGGAAATCTTTCACGGCGGAGTGGTCCAGTGCGGGAGGCATCTCGGCAGCGTAGGCAGAGAAGAGTGTGGGCAGCGCGGCGACATAAAGTATTTCCAGCGTCGCACCGGTTGCCAGGGCAACCTCCTGCGCCATGTCCACCGTGGCCTGGCTGTGCGGGACATCCAGGCAAAGCAGAATTTTCCGCACCTGATCGCGCCCTCTCACCACCAGGGTGGACGTGGTCATGCTCCGCACCACCTTGGTCGTGTTGTCGCCCAGATAGAAATTCGGCCACGCCGGGTCGAGCGGCCGCGAGCCCATCACGAGAATGTGCGCATCGACCGATCTGGCGAGGATTTCCTTGTAAGGCGCGCCTTGGGCGAATGTCAGGGTCGGCATAATGCCTGCTTGCTCCAGAATCCGCTTGCCTTCCTGGACGTGGTTCTCGCAGACGCCCGCCTCTTCGCAAACCAGCAATTCGGTCTGCCCCCCCATGCCGCGCGCAATCTGGGCGCCCATCCTGATTGCCGGCAGGTCGGCCGGCTGGCAGCTTGCGGCAATCACCATCTGCCCCCTGATGCCTTCCCGCGCCACTGTCTCGACGGTGCGCGCCTCGGCCCTCTCGCGCAGAACCCCCCTGACCAGCCAGAACATGATCACCGCGCTCAGGCCGCCGGCGGAACCGAGCATCAGATATCCCGAATAGCTTGACCACATTTTGGACATCGCCTGCGCCTGCTGGATCGCCTCGGGCTGCAGCACGAGCCACGCCTTCACCGCCTCCTTGTTGTTGTGCAGCCAGATACCCAGCTCGACCTTGTCGCTCAGTCCCGAGCTGGCCTTTGCCCATTCATTCAGGGCGACCTGAAAAACTGCCTTGTTCTCCTCGGCAATGTGCTTGAAAATGACCGAAACACCCGCGGCTATCATGGTGTAGGCGAAATACAGACGAATGATCGTGCCCCGCGCATACAAGGTTGCCGTGGCCCCGATCTGGGCGCCGACGGCGGCGCCGACCAGCATGATGATGGCAGCCAGTATCTCCACCCGGCCCTTCATCGCGTAGGAAAATGCGCCGTAGGCGCCGGAGAACATCACCTCGAACAGGTCGGTGCCCACCGCCACCTTGGTTGGCGAACCGATGACATACATGAGGGCGGGCATACGGATGAAGCCGCCGCCCACACCCAGAAACCCGGCCAGAAAGCCGGTAAGAACCCCGACACCGACAATGATCCACAGGGAAATCTTGAAACCCGATACCTTGAGATCGATCATCGGCGGCAGGTTGATTTTTTGCATCCGCAGCGCCAGTTTCGATTTGCCAACATCCACCGGCGGGACCCCCTTGCTCAGTCCCCGGGCGTTTTTGATGTATTCGAATAGCATGAAAAAGCCGAGGCCGAAGAGGAGAATGACGTAGGTCGTCCTGACAATCGGCCCGATGCGGCCGATCTTTTCTAGCCACATGATGAGCGTCGCGCCCACTTCGATGCCGATCACCGTGCCGATGATCATCAGCACGCCGAGCTTGACGTCCACGTTGCCGAATTTCCGGTGCTTCGCCGTCGCGACGATCGACTTGCCGGCGATATGCGCCATGTCGGTGCCGATGGCGTAGGCCATCGGGAAGCCGAACACATTGAGCGCGGGCGTCACCATGAAAGCGCCGCCGACGCCGAAGAAGCCGCCGATCACGCCCACCGTGAAGCCGAGCAGGATCAAGGCGTAGCCGTTGATCTCCGTGCCCGAAATAGGCAGATACACGATCCAGTCGAACATCCAGGTATCTCCCTATGGCGCGTCAGGGTTGATCAATGGTGGTGCTCGCCTTTTCCCGACTTGATTCCCAGCACTTTGAAAATCACTTCGGTAATCGTGGCGAAAAGGATCCCGACCCCGGCCATCACCCCCACCGTGACGAGGGCGAAGGCCAAGCGATTGGTTTCATTCAAATGGGTGGTCCAGGCGATGAAATCTGCAATCATTTGCAAGCCTTTCCTGAATGAATCCAGCGTTTGATCATCGCGCGGCGATTTCCTCGCGACTGGTCAACCACGGCCGGTCGACCTGTTGTCGTGCGCAGGCGGGACAGAGATCGCGTCCCAGATGCGCCGCCATGTGATCAGGCAAACGCTGCCTGACGAAGCGGCGCTGCGCGGCCGTCTGAATCCGGACGCCGCACTGATCGCAGGACAACAGCGGCTGCTCGCGCACCACCGTGCCGGTGATGATCGTGCGCCGCACGCCGGCTTCATCCTCGATGCGAATTGCCCCGGTCGGGCAGACCTGCGCGCAGGCGCCACAGCCGATGCACAGATCCATCGGCCGCGTGAAGTCGAAATAAGCCAGTCGGCCGGCCGTGGTTTCGGCCATGCGCAATGCCTCCACGCCCATCTCGCTGCAGGCGAGCTGGCACAGGCCGCAGCCGATGCAGACGTCGCAACGCAGGCAGCGGCTGGCTTCGTTACGCGCCATCGCATCCGTGAGCCCCTGCTCGATCTTGACGTAATTGCCAGTACCCAGTCGCTCTTCGACCGTTTTCTCGGCCATTTCGGCGCGGTGCATGTAACTGCGCTCGTGTGCCACGACTTGCAGGGGAATCACCTCGGCGCGGCGCACCGGCTTGCCGACATGCGCGTCCAGGGGCTCGCCACGCAGCCAGGCGTCGATGGAATAGGCGGCGATCTTGCCCGAGCGAATCGCTTCAACCGCGGTGCGCGGGCCATGCGCCACGTCGCCGCCCGCGAAGACACCGGAAACCGTCGTCATCAAGGTACGCGGATCGGTGACAATGAAGCCGCGCGTGACCTCCAGTCCACTGCCATCGATACTGGTCAGATCGGTGCCCTGACCCACTGCAAGAATAACCTGATCGCCTTCGAGATTCAGAAGCCGCTCGGCATCGAATTTCGGATTGAATCTGCCCGTTTCGTCGAACACGCGGTCGCAGTGCTGGAAGATAACCTTGCCATCTTCCTCGATGCGCACGGGCCCCCAACCCGGATGCAGGGCCACGCCCTCGGCCGCGGCAGTCTCGATTTCATGGTGACTCGCCGGCATTTCGCGGCGCTTTTCCAGACACACCATATCGACATGCTTGGCGCCTTGGCGCAAAGCGGTCAGCGCCACGTCGATGGCGACGTTGCCGCCACCAATGACGACGACGCGCGGACCAACCTGAACGTCCTCGCCACCTCTGACATTACGCAGAAAATCGATGCCGCCCAGCACAATGGGTTGATGCACGCCCTCGATGGGAATGAAACGCGACAACTGCGTGCCGAGCCCGAGAAAGACGGCGTCATAGCCCTGGCGCAGCACGTCCAGGCTGTCGACCTTGGCGCTGGTGTGAATCGGAATACCCAGCGCGGTTATCTGCTCGATTTCCCGGTCGAGCAACTCGGGCGGCAGGCGATAGGCCGGAATGCCATAGCGCAGCATGCCGCCCGCCTTTTTTTGCGACTCGAAGATCTGCACGTCGTGGCCGAGAATGCGCAAGTAATAAGCTGCGGTCAAGCCCGCCGGGCCAGAGCCGACGATGCCGATGCGCTTGCCGGTTGGCGGCGCCAGCGCGGGGCGCGGATAGCCGCCGGCCGACAGACACACCTCGGCCGCCTTGGCCTTCATCGGCCGGATGAAGACGGCGCCGTTGCTGCCGTTACGCACGCAGGCCGACTCGCAAGGCGCCGGACAGACCAGGCCGCAGGTCAGCGGCAGGGGATTGTCACGGGTAATCACCTCGATCGCCTTATCATAGTCGCCGTAGCCGATGTGCGCCATGAAGCTGGGGATGTCGATGTTGGCCGGGCAGGTGCTATGACAGGGCGCGGCGCGGCGTTCCAGGCAAAGCTTTTCGGGACATGACTCGCGTCGTACGTGAGCTTCCCATTGTTCGGGGAAATAGCGCAGCGCGCTGCCCAGCGGCCAGGCCGCCGCCAGGCCCTGGGTCGCCAGTTCAAGCGCCAACTGCTTGAGTTCGACGAGATGACGCGGCTCGCCGCGACCGACGGTGATGTCGGCCACCAGTCGCGCGGCCCGCGCCAGCAGGGAGCGAACCGGCGGCGCTTCATTTTCGGCCAGTTGCCAGTAGCGATACAGTGCGCGGCGCGTCTGCTCGACGAGGCAGACGCCCTCGGCCAGCACCATCAGGCTCGAAGGTGCAGGGGCAATCCCCGCGTTGGCCAGCGTTAGCGGCTGGCAGGACAAGTCGGCTTCGGAAAGGGGCAGGAAACCGCCCATGCCGTTGTCGAACACCAGCACCGCGTCGCGCCCCATGACCTCGACGCCGCCGCCCCAATCGTAGATCAGGCGGCGCAGCATGTCGCTACGCTTCAGTTCGATCAGTCCGCGCTGATTGAGGCCGCTCCTGAGCGTCAGCAACGCGGCAGCGTTGGCTGTTTCATCCTGTTCGGCAAACATCAAGGCCACGCGGCACCAGGTTTCCGGCGCGTGAATCAGTCGCGTGCCGTCGGTGGCATGGCCCTCGCCCCAGGGACTCGGCACACTGTCGCGGCGCACCTCAACCTTGATGCGGCGCCCCCCCAGGAAGCCCCGCGCGCGGATGGTGTCCAAGGCGTTGAGCAGTCCGGCCTCCTGGCCCGTCAATTCGGCGGGCAACAGCAATTCGATCTTGGCGGTGTCGCGCAAACCGGCGGCAATCAGGAGCCCCTCGGCCAGGCGCCATGGCGCACCGTCAAGCACGGCCGCCGTGCCGCGGGCGCGAGGATCGAGCCCGGCGGCATCCACCACCAGCACGGAAGTGCCATGGCCGCGCAGGAACTGCCGCCACTCTTGGTAAAGCGGCTCGCCGGCAAAACCACATTCAGCCAGGCCGGACTCCTGCAAGCGCTGCAGGCGCTGTAGAGGGTTCAGCGCGCGCGCGCGCGCAAGGCCCGGCAGCGCGCCGAGCAAAGTCGGCGCTGGCGAGACGGCGCCTGCATCCAGCCACGCCGGTAGCGTATTGAGTTCGCTCATGATTGCTTCTTGCTATGCGAGCGGATTGGCAGGTGGCTCGGCGGCGATCTGCTGCGCGTAACGTTCGCGGCGCGGATCGGGCAACTCGTTGGCGACGCCGAAGGACAGACAGCCGGTGACGCACTTGGTGACGCAAGCCGGCTCCAGTCCCGCGTCGAGGCGATCCTTGCAGAAGTCGCACTTGACCACCTTGTGCGTCGCCGGATCCCATTGCGGCGTGCCCCAGGGGCAGGCGGCGATGCAGCTCTTGCAGCCGACGCAGAGGCTGGCCTGGACGAAAACGATGCCGTCCTTTTCGCGCCGCTGCATGGCGCCCGTCGGGCAGGCCTTGGCGCACCAGGCTTCCTCGCAATGGAAGCAGGGCATGAAAACGAAGCGGACCCGCGGCCGGTTGCCGACCATGACGGGGCCGACGGTGATGATCTTGCACGGCGCCGGGCCCGGACCGAGGTCCTTGTTGGTCTTGCAATGCACTTCGCAGGCCTGGCAGCCGATGCAGTTCGCCTCGTCGTGACGCAGGATGTAATTGCTCATTTCGCAGCTCCCTTGCGCTTGATCTGGACAATGGTTTCGGTCATGGCATTGGCGCCGCCGGCCGGGTCGTATTCGTACAGCTTGCCGTGCTGCAGGCGCTGATCGGCCACACCCAGTCCGCAGGCACGCGTCTGCAGCGGCACGGTACGGCCGAAGCCATGAAACATGAACACGGCGTCGGGATGAATCAAGGGCGTGACGCGCGCCGTCATGCAGGCCGAGTAACTCGGGCTGCTGATGAGCACTTCATCGCCGTCGCCGATGCCCAGTGCCTTGGCGCGCCCATCGTTGATCCACAGCGGGTTGGGCCCGGCCAGATCGCCCAGGATGGGATTGTTGAGCGACTGGCCGCCGCTCATGACCGGCGAATGGCCGAACATGAGGTGGAAGCGATCGCCGCGCGTCGGCTCGCGCGGCTGGAAGGGCGCCAGGCTGGGCAGCCCCGCCTGCTTCATCACCTCGCTCTCGATCTCGAACTTGCCCGTGGGCGTCTTGAACGGAATCTTGTCGCGCGGGAAGAACCAAGGGGATTCGGCCAGGCTGACAATGCCTTTCTCGCGCATCTGCGCCACGGTAACGCCGGTGCCTTCGAGCTGGTAGTCCCACAACTCCTCGATGGTTTCGAAATCGAGGGCGTCGCTATGACCCAATGGGCCATGGCGCCGCAGGATCTCGCGGAAGATCCACCAGGCCGGACGGCTGTCGAAGCGCGGCGCCAGCGCCTGGTCGCGCATGCCGAAGTTGGGCTTGCCGCCATTGTTCTGGCAGAGGATATTGGCACGTTCGAGATAGGTGGATTCCGGCAGGATCACGTCGGCGAACCACGCCGTTTCCGAGTAATTGACGTCGATGGCGACCAGCAGTTTCAGCTTGTCCAGCGCCTTCTGCAGGGCCGGCGGGTCGGGCATGCAGGTCAGCGGGTCGTGGCGATAGACGATATAGGCGCCGACGGGGTAGGGATCGCCGGTTTCCATCGCTCGATATATCTGGTGAGCCATGCCGGCCACCGGATCCCATTGCGGATGCGTCGTGCCGGCGCCGTCGGCGCGCGGCTCCTTGACCTTGGGCGATCGGTCGATCAGCTTTTTCAGCCCCTTGCGGCCGAGGTCCTCGGGAGACTTGCCGATGACGATGCCGCCCTTGACATCGATCGAGCCCATCAGCGCGTTGAGGATCAACGCGGTACGGCTGACGTAGAACGACTGCTTGTGGCGCGCCGTCATCCAGCCGGTGTGGAAAATCACCTGCGGCGCATCCGCGGCGATCTCCTTGACGAAGGCGCGCAGCTCGGCGGCGGAAATGCCCGTGTGCTGTTCCTGCCATTCGGGCGTGGCGTCTTGCACGGCCGCGCGCAGGTAGTCCATGCCGGTTACGTAGCGCGCGACGAACTCCTTGTCGTAAATCTCCTGCTTCAGGACTTCGTGGATGATGGCGAGATTGAGCGCGTAATCGCTGTTCGGGCGCACCTGCCAGAAGCGCGTGGCCTTGCAGGCGGTGGTGCTGACCCGGGGATCGATGTAGGTGCAGCGCATGCCGCGGGACAGGGCGCCCATGAATTCCTTGGCTTCCTTGACCTTGATCGATTCCACCAGGTTGCGGCCCCACAGCACGATATGCTTGGCGTTCTTGATGTCGAAACCGATGGCGCCGCGCCCGTAGCCGGTGAGGCTGCGAATGGCATTGTTGGTGTTGCGCGCGCAGGAAGCATCGTGGTCGAAATAGTTGGGCGAACCGAGCGCCTGCACGAAGCCGCGGCTCAGATCGGTGAATGGGCCGCCGCGATCCGACAGCGCGATGCCGCGCGGGCCCATCTCGGCAACGACCTCGCGCAGCTTGTCGGCGATGTAGTCGAGCGCCTCGTCCCACGAAGCGCGCCGCCATTGGCCGGCGCCGCGCGCGCCGGTGCGGATCAGCGGCGTTTGCGGCCGCTCGTCGTCGTACTCGAAGGGAATCGCCGACGCCCCGCGGGCGCACATGCTCTCGCCGATGGCCTTGTCGTTGGGGTTGCCGCGCAGCCACACGACCCGGCCGTCCTCGACCGAGACCTCGATCGGGCAACGGGCCACGCACATGCCGCAAATACTGTAAATCGTGCGGCGGCCGGGACTGCCGACGCCGCGTACATTGGGGGCTTTGACCGAATTCATTATTTCATCCTTGATCTTTTACACGCGACACCCCCTCTCCCCCAGCCCCTCTCCCGCAAGGGGAGAGGGGAGTGCGGTAGGGGAGTCCGGCTCAGAACAACCCGATCAGCGACACCCCGAGCAGCGACAGGGCGACGACGGCAACCCGCTTGACCACCAGCGGATTGACCCGCTTGGCG
>JAUXWU010000086.1 GCA_030680085.1 Rhodocyclaceae bacterium
CAGCCCGTGGGTAGCCAAGGCGCTCACCAATACATTGGTGTCGAGGAATATCTTCACGAGACAGCCTTGAACACATCCTCGTCGGTTAAAAATCCTTGTTGTTCCGCCAGCGCCGTCACCTCGACGCGCACAGCTTGATACCGCGCCAATGCCAACTGGCGGCGCAATGCCTCGCGCACAATGTCGCCCTTGGGGCGATGCGCGGCTTTTGCCGCCAACGTCAGTTCGCGCTCCAGCACATCATCGATACGGATACTTAAAGTGGCGCTCATGGAAATCTCCAAACATGGGTGTGTTTCATCGTAACACGACCACCGCAGCGCAGTGCATCACCGGAAGCGAAGCCGGCGAACCCGCGACAAGCCAGCCCGATCACAACAGACCGGCTGCCAATCCGCCGCCGATCAGCACCATCATTGCCGCGACCGTCAATTGCACAAAGCGCAGGCTGACCTTCTTCAGCAGCCGCTTGCCGAACCATGCGCCGGCAAACGCGGAGAGCGTTGCGGCAATAACCAGGCCGCCGTTTTCGCCCTGCAATACCGCCCAGCCGCCACCATGAAAAACCGCGCCATAGACCAGCAGCCGCACGGCATCCACCAGCACCGCGCAGGCGGCGCTGGTGCCGACGAAGGCTTCTTTGGAAAGCCCTGCCTTGACCAGGAAGGCGGCGCGAAAGGCGCCCTGATTGCCGGACAGGCCGCCGAAGAAACCCGACAGCAATCCGCCGAGGGGCAGCCAGCGTGGTGAAAAGGAGAGCTTCTCAAAGCGCGGCGAAAGTTCCAGCAGGGCGAAAGCCACGATCAAGAGCCCGATGATCGCCTTGACCGGCGTAATTTCGTGCACTCGACCGCCCAGCAGGTAACTGCCCCAGGCTGGCAGATCGGCAAACAGCGCCAGCAGACTGGCGCCAGCAATGGCGGCCAGCGCCGCCGTCAGGCCGAAACGGGCAACCACCCGCCAGTCGGCGTTGCGGCCGACGAGGCCGATCTTGAACAGGTTGTTGGACAGATGCACCACGGCCGTCATGGCGATGGCGGTCGGGATCGGGAAAAACAGGGCGAAGGCCGGGGTCAGGATGGTTCCCAGGCCAAAGCCGGAAAACAGCGTGAGACCGGAAGCCAGCACGGCCACGAGACATATCGTCAGATATTCCAAAGTATTCAGCCTCCGAAAATAACTCGCCATTCACCGCCGCAATTTTAGTCGAGCGCCTTGTTGATGCACCCATTAAAACTTTCTAACATATGTCTTATATAAGATACTTGTTGCTTTGCAAAAACCACTCTATACTTTGTCGCACCGTCTCACCAACAGACGCTTCCCCAACCTGACTCCCCCATCAAGAGAGGATCAAAACATGACCGATCGCCAAACTCAAATCGCCGCCCTGGAAAAAGACTGGGCCACCAACCCGCGCTGGAAAGGCGTCAAGCGCGGCTATAGCGCGGCAGACGTGGTGCGCCTCTCCGGTTCCGTGGTCATCGAACACACGCTGGCCCAGCGCGGCGCCGCAAAGCTGTGGGACAAGGTTAACGGCGGCGCGAAAAAAGGCTATGTGAATGCCTTTGGCGCCATCACCGCCGGCCAGGCGATGCAGCAGGCGAAAGCCGGCCTGGAGGCCGTTTATCTGTCCGGCTGGCAGGTGGCGGCCGACGGCAACAGCTCCGAAACCATGTACCCGGACCAGTCGCTCTACGCCTACGATTCGGTGCCGACCATGGTGCGCCGCATCAACAACACCTTCAAGCGCGCCGACGAAATCCAGTGGTCGCGCGGCATCAATCCCGGCGACACTGCATTCATCGACTACTTCCTGCCGATCGTGGCCGACGCTGAAGCCGGTTTCGGCGGCGTGCTTAACGCCTTCGAACTGATGAAAAACATGATCGCTTCCGGCGCCGCCGCCGTGCACTTCGAGGACCAGCTCGCCGCCGCGAAGAAGTGCGGCCACATGGGCGGCAAGGTGCTGGTGCCGACGCAAGAAGCCTGCGAGAAGCTGATCTCCGCCCGCTTCGCCGCCGACGTGATGGGCGTGCCGACCCTGATCCTGGCGCGCACCGACGCCGAGGCCGCCAACCTGCTGACCTCCGACCACGACGCCAACGACCAGCCCTTCCTCACCGGCGAGCGTACCGCCGAGGGTTTCTATCGCGTCAAGAACGGTCTGGAACAGTCCATCAGCCGCGGCATCGCCTACGCGCCCTACGCCGATCTGGTGTGGTGCGAGACCGGCAAACCCGACCTCGGCTTCGCCCGCGAATTCGCCCAGGCCGTGCGATCAGCCTGCCCCGGCAAGCTCCTGTCATACAACTGCTCGCCCTCCTTCAACTGGAAAAAGAACCTCGACGACAAGACCATCGCCAAGTTCCAGGACGAACTCGCGGCCATGGGCTACAAGTACCAGTTCATCACGCTGGCCGGCATCCACATCAACTGGTTCAACACCTTCCAGTTCGCCCACGCCTACGCCCGTGGCGAAGGCATGAAGCACTATGTGGAGATGGTGCAAGAGCCTGAATTCAAGGCCCGCGAGCAAGGCTACACCTTCGTCTCGCACCAGCAGGAAGTCGGCACCGGCTACTTCGACGACGTCACCACCGTGATCCAGGGCGGGTCAAGCAACGTCAAGGCGCTGACCGGCTCGACGGAGGAGGAGCAGTTTCACTGATTCCTCAACACAGAGGGAGTGGAGCGAAAGAGCCGGTACGCGCAAGCGTGTCGGCTTTTTTGCGTCTGCAAAAAGTCGGCGCTGGCGGGACGGCGATAGCCGGAACGCCGCCAACATGGGGACGGCGATAGCCGGAACGCCGCCAACATGGGGACGGCGATAGCCGGAACGCAGGGGCAAAACCAATCCGGCAGAATGCACTTTTGTCGAAGCGGCGAAAGAGGGCTGGTGCGATGTCCTTTGTGGATCATCGAGCAGTCTCCCGTCGGCGCCGCAGCAGAAAGCGCGCGGCGAACAGTAGCAAGACGAGCAGCAGCAGGGGCAATAGCAGCGTCGGCCGCAGCAGGTGGCGCAGCTCGGCGGCTTCGAGGGTGTGATGGACGAGGCTGGAATAGAGGAAGGACTTGAGCCCGAAGCCGATCGCTGCTGCGACCAGGAAACCGGCCAGGGGCAGGCGCAGGATGCCGGCACCATAATTGAGCATGGAATTGGGGAAGGCCGGCACCAGCCGCAGGGCGCACAGGGCAAGAAAATCGCTTTCGCGTTCCAGCGTACGCCAGGCGCGCTGCTCGCGCATTCGCGCCTGCTGCGCCGCCGTCAGCCGCCGCGCGAACCCGTAGGCCGCCAGCGCGCCGCCTACCCCGCCCGCGGTCAGGATGAGGGTGGCGGCGAGGGGGGCATACAGCGGCGCGACGACCCACAGCAGGGTGGAACCCGGCAGCGCGAACATGAACAGCACCACCTGCAGCAGGATCAACGCGACCGGCAGCCACCATTGCCGGGCATGGCCGCGCCCCCAGGCGAGCGCTTCGCGCCACGCGAACCACTCCAGAAAATGCGCCGCCACGCCGAGCGCGAACAGCGCCGCCAGCAGCGCGAAGGGCCAGATTACGGCAGGGCTTGGTTTCATCCTGAAAGGTAGTTCGCGGAGATCGCTGAGAGAAAGTGGAGCATTATGGAAGAAATCAACGTCACCCGCGGGATGGGGCGGCAACTGCAGGAGACCGCCAAGGTGCAAGATTTGAGGGTCCATGCTGGCGCGACGGCTATCACATTAGTCCTATCCGCGCTGGCCCGTCCGTCGTATGATGCGCGGGTGAATGCCGCCGCCCATCGCCCCGCCTCCTGCCTGACCGAATGGCTGCTGCTCGTCAGCGCGCTGCTGGTGCTGGGTGGCCTTGTCGCCTATTCGCTGTACGAAGAGCACACGGCCATCGGCATACCCGATGCGAATACCAGCGCCGACCAGTTGCTCGCCGCCGCCGCCGCGGCGCTCTACGCCACCAAGACCGACTATCACATGCAGCGCATGGAAGGCGAACTGGCCAAGACCATCGAGAAGAACCTCGGCCAAATCGCCCACCTGCAACTGGCCGACAACCCGGGCCGCTTTGAGCCGGGCACGGGCGAGATCAACTACGCTTTCCTCTTCGCCTTCCTCGACCGCATCGGTTATAAAGGCTGGATCGGCTGCGAATACAAACCCGCGACGCCGACCACTGTCGGCCTCGGCTGGGTCGCGCCTTACCTCAAGGAGTCATCAACATGAAAGTTGGTTTTATCGGCCTCGGCATCATGGGCAAGCCCATGGCCCAGCACCTCATCAACGGCGGCCACACGGTCTATCTGTTCAGCCGCTCCGGCGTCACGCAGGACCTGATTGATGCGAAAGGCATCGCCTGCACGACCGCGCAGGATGTCGCCCATAACGCCGACGTCATCATCACGATGGTGCCGGACACGCCGGACGTCGAGAAGGTGCTGTTCGGCCGTGACGGCGTCGCGGCCGGCCTCACGGGTGGCAAGATCGTCGTCGACATGAGCTCGATCTCGCCCATCGAGACCAAGCAGTTCGCCGCCCGCATCAACGAGATGAAGTGCGAGTACATCGACGCGCCGGTTTCCGGCGGCGAGGTAGGCGCCAAGAATGCCGC
>JAUXWU010000100.1 GCA_030680085.1 Rhodocyclaceae bacterium
ACAACCGCCCAAGCCAACGCAGCGATCGACAAAGCGCTGGTTTATGTCGAGTCTTCCAACAAGCGTATTGCGGCGCTGGAAAAGCGGGCTGCCTGATGGGCGTCACCGAAAAGCTTTGGGATGCGGTCACCACGGTCATCAGAATGAATGATTGCCTTGTCGCGTAGTGGCGGCGATAAACCAGCGCGTAACAGCGGGCAAAATGCCTGATTCGAGAGTTGTTCAGCCTGCCGTGGCGCGCAGGTAGAATCCCGCCTCCATGTCATTCGAAACTTTCATCGGCCTACGCTATACCACTGCCCGCAAGTCGGGTGGCGGCAACCGCTTCATCTCCTTCATCTCGCTGATTTCCACGCTCGGGCTGGCGCTTGGCGTGGCGGCGCTGATTGTCGTGCTGTCGGTGATGAACGGCTTCCAGAAGGAATTGCGCACGCGCATCCTCGGCGTCGCCTCGCACGCGCAGATTTCCGGCATCTCCGGCGAGATGGACAACTGGCCGGATGCCGTCGCCGCAGTGATCCGCCATCCGCGCGTCATTGCGGCCGCGCCCTACATCCAGGGGCAGAGCATGTTGACCTTCGACGGCCAGGTGAAGGGCGCGTTGATTCGCGGCATCCTGCCGGCCGAGGAGGAGGGCGTCGCCGATTTCGCCCGCCACATGAAGGTCGGCGCGCTGGAACGGCTGGCACCCGGCGAGTTCGGCATCATCCTCGGCTCGGAACTGGCGCATGCGCTGCGCGTCTTCGAAGGCGAGAAAGTGGCGTTGATCGCCCCGCAGGGCATGGTCACGCCGGCGGCCATATTGCCGCGCATGAAGCAGTTTACGGTGGTCGGCATCTTCGAAGTCGGCATGTTCGAATATGACTCCGGCCTCGCGCTGGTGCATCTGAATGACGCGCAAAAACTCTACCAGATGGAAGATCGCGTTACCGGCGTGCGGCTCAAGCTCGACGATCTCTTCATGGCGCCGCGCGTGGTGCGCGAACTGGCTTCCAGCATCGGCCCCGACCTGCGCGCCACCGACTGGACGCGCACCCATGCCAATTTCTTCCGCGCCGTGCAGATCGAAAAGAACATGATGTTCCTCATCCTGCTGCTGATCGTCGCGGTGGCCGCCTTCAACATCGTGTCGACGCTGGTGATGACGGTGACCGACAAGCGCGCCGACATCGCCATCCTGCGCACGCTGGGGGCGAGCCCCGGCAGCATCATGCGCATCTTCATCATTCAGGGCACGCTGATCGGCGTAATCGGGCTGGTGATGGGGATTGGCGGCGGCGTGGCGCTGGCGCTGAATGTCGATATCGTGGTGCCGGCACTGGAGCGTGTGCTCGGCTTCCAGTTTCTCGCCAAGGATGTCTATTACATTTCCGACCTGCCTTCCGACCTGCGCTGGCCGGATGTGTGGACCATCGGTTCGGTGTCTTTCGTCCTGACGCTGCTGGCGACGCTCTATCCGAGCTGGCGCGCCGCGCGGGTGAATCCGGCGGAGGCATTGAGGTATGAATGAGCGGTATGAATGAGGGTATGAATGAGCCGGTAATTTCCTGTACCGGCCTGGCCAAAACCTTCCGCCAGGGCGCGACCGATGTGCCGGTGCTGACCGGCATCGATCTGCAAGTCGGGGCGGGCGAGACGCTGGCGATCGTCGGCACGAGCGGTTCGGGCAAGAGCACCTTGCTGCATCTGCTGGGCGGGCTGGATGCGCCATCGGCCGGTTCGGTGACTCTGCTCGGCGTGGCATTGGCAAAAGCGACCGAGGCCGAGCGTGGCCGTCTGCGCAACGAATCGCTGGGTTTTGTCTATCAATTTCATCATCTGCTGTCGGAGTTTTCGGCGCAGGAAAATGTCGCCATGCCGCTGCTGATCCGGCGCTTGCCGATGGCTCAAGCCATGGCACAGGCGGCGGCGATCCTCGAAGAAGTTGGCCTGGGCGCGCGGCTCAAGCACCGGCCCGGCGAACTCTCGGGCGGCGAACGTCAGCGCGCGGCGCTGGCGCGGGCGCTGGTGACCCAGCCGGCCTGCGTGCTGGCCGATGAGCCAACCGGCAACCTCGACCGCCACACAGCAGACGAAGTGTTTGCGCTGATGTTGCGCATGAACGCGGTGCACGGCACCAGCCTGGTGATCGTCACGCACGATGCGACGCTGGCGGCGTCCTGCCAGCGCCGACTTTCGCTATGCGACGGGCGTTTGGCCGACGCGGCGGCTGCGGGCGCGGTGGCGCCAGGCGCGAATTAAATAAATCCGCCAGGCCACATACACGACGAGGTAGCCGACAATCGCCAGAAACGCGGCCAGGAGCGGCAGGCCGATGGCCAGCGGCGCGCCGAGCTGCCATACCCAGTCACCGAGCGCGGCTATCCATGCCAGCAGCGTTTCGGCGCCGACATCGCCATATTCGGGCGGGTGAATGAACTCGCTGTTGCCATGCCCGAACACCCCCATCACGATCCGGCCCAGACCGAAGGCGACCACATACAAGGGCACGACGGTGAGCGGGTTGGTGTAGAGCGTGGTGATCAGCGCGAGCGGCAGATTGATGCGGAAGAAAACGGCGCAAAGCGCCGCGAAGATCATCTGGAACGGCCCCGGAATCAGCCCGCAGAACAACCCCACCGCAACGCCGCCGGCGGCGGAATGGCGGTTGATGTGCCACAGGCGCGGGTGCAGTAGCGTGTTGCGAAATGGGTACAGCCAGCGGTTTTCGCTCACCGCTGCGTGGTCGGGCGTATAGCGGCGGAGCCAGTTACGCATGGTTTTGGATGACCCGGCTGACTGGGCGACTAGCGCCGCTGTGCGTCCTTCAGCGCCTCATCAACCAGTTTTTTCAACTGATCGAAGCCAAAGCGCGGCAGGGGTTTGCCGTTGACAAAGAATTCCGGCGTCTTACTGACTTTGAGGGTGTCCGCGTCGGCAAGGTCCTGGGCGATCACCTGAGCGATTGCCGGGGCGAGCATGTCGGCACGCAGTTGTTCAAGATTCAGTCCCAAACCTTCCAGATGCGGCCAGACCCGAGCCACCTGCACCGTGTGATGCGGCGCCCAGTGATGCTGCGTGGACAGCAATGCTTCCAGCGCCGGCCAGAATTTGCCCTGCAGGCGCGCGGCTTCAAGCACCGCCACCACCTTGTCCGAACCAGTGTGGAATGGCGCGTAACGCAGCACCAGGCGAATCTTTCCGGGATGCTCCGCCATCAGGCCCTTGACCAGCGGATAGAGCGCCGCGCAGGTTTCGCAGGCGGGATCGAGAAATTCGACGATCACCACCGGCGCATCGGTGCGGCCGAGCGTCGGCGAATGCATGCGGACCAGCGCCGCACTATTGGCGGCGGCCAGTTGCACCGATTGGTCGATCTTTTCGCTCTTGTAAGCCAGTGTTGCGACGACGAATATCAGCAGCAAGAGCACGACGGTGCCGATGAGCAGCGTTTTATGTTTCATCGGGATATCCAATTTCACAGCAGCTCGGCACGCAACTGCGCGGCGCTCTTGGGCGAGAGCAGGCCGGGCGCGACGTCGAACACGGTCTTGGCGCCGAACTGGCCCGCCAGGTGCAGGCGGTACACAGCTCGTGCGTAGGCCACCAGCACGCTGGCGGTGAACTCGGGGTTGCTGTCGAGCTTGAGGCTGTATTCGATCACCTGGGTGCTTGCGGCCGTGGTGTTGCCGCTGCGGATGACAAAGCCGCCGTGCGGCATGGTGGCATGGTTGCGGCTGAGTTCTTCGGCGCTGATGAAATTCACCGTGGTGTCATACTCGTCAAAGTAATGCGGCATGGTAACGATGGCGCGGCGCACTGCTTCGGCGTCGGCGCCGTCCTTCAGCACCACGAAGCATTCCCGCGTGTGTTTTTGCCGGGTGCCGAGCGCGGGGCGCGTGCCGCTCCGCACCGCCTCGACGGCCGCTGCCACCGGCAGGGTGTATTGCACGCCGCCCGCCACACCGGGCACGCGGCGAATCGCGTCGGAGTGGCCCTGGCTCAGGCCCTTGCCCCAGAAGGTATAGGTCGCGCCATCCGGCAGCAGCGCTTCGCCGTAGACGCGATTGATGGAGAACATGCCCGGATCCCAGCCCGAGGCGATCAAGGCCGTCTTGCGGCTGGCCGTCGCCGCGGCGTCCACGGCGGCGAAATACTCGGGAATCAGCGCGTGCGTATCAAAGCTGTCCACCGTGTTGAACTGCGCGGCCAGCGCGGGCCCCTGCTGGGGCAGGTCTTCCTTGGAGCCGCCGCAGAGGATCAGCACGTCGATCTGGCCGACATGGCCGTTCAGCGCATCCATGGAATAGGCGGGCGTGCCAGCCAGCAGCGGCTTGAGCGTCGTCGGCGGGCGGCGGGAGTAGATGCCGACGAGGCGCATGTCGGGGTTCTTGGTCAGCGCGGCTTCCACCCCGCGCCCCAGGTTGCCGTGACCCGCGATGGCGATCCGGATAGCTTGATTCATGACTTTTTCCTTTGTGCGTGTGGTGGTTGGGCCAGATATTCAGGTGCCGAGGCCGCTATTATCCACGGCCACGAATTACCATTCGCCATGCTGACAAAGAATATCTCAAGAAATTCCTGGGGCAACCGGCCTGGGGAGGATTAGCCATGCCTTGGCGGGTGCTGGCTTTCGCGCTGGGAGTGTTCCTGTTACAACAGGTCGCCGTCCTGCCAGCGCCGACTTTTCTGGTGGCTGCGGCGGTTGTCGGCGTGCTGTTGTGGCTGGCGGCGTGGCGGCGCTGGCGCTTCCTGTCCATTGTGGGTGCGGCATTGCTCGGTTTGGCCTGGGCGGGGGGCTTTGCTCACTGGCGGCTGGCCGATGCGCTGCCTGCGGCGTGGGAGGGGCGCGATGTCGCGGTCACGGGAATCGTCACCCGCCTGCCGCAGCGCTTCGAGCGCGGCGTGCGCTTTGTTTTCGAAGTCGAAGAGGCGGCTGCGCCCGTGCCGCGACGGATTGCCATGAGCTGGTATCGGCACATCGATGCGTCGGCGGACGACGAAACGGGGGAGGAGGTCGCCGCGCCCGGCGCCTTGCCGGTGCCGCGGGTCGGCGAGCGCTGGCGCTTCGTGGTGCGGCTCAAGCGCCCGCATGGCAATGTCAATCCGCATGGCTTCGACTACGAAGGCTGGCTGTTCGAGCGCGGCATTCGCGCCACCGGCTATGTTCGCAAGTCAGCAGAAAATGCCCGGCTGGAACGCTCGGTCGGCGGCGGCTGGGTGAGCATCGAGCGGCTGCGCGAGGCGACGCGGGCGCGCATGCAGCGCGCCCTGCCCGATCACGACTATGCCGGCGTCTTGATAGCGCTGGCGGTGGGGGATCAGAATGCCATCGCGCCGCCGCTCTGGCGACTTTTCGCGGCGACCGGCATCACGCATCTGATGAGCATTTCGGGGCTGCACGTCACCATGATCGGCGCGCTCGCCGCCTGGTTGGTCGCGGCGCTGTGGCGGCGCTCGGCGCGTCTGCCGCTGCTCTGGCCGACGCAGAAGGCGGCTGCGCTGGCCGGTTTTGCCGGGGCGTTCCTGTATGCCCTGCTCGCCGGTTTTGGCGTGCCGGCGCAGCGCACGCTCTACATGCTGGGCGTCGTGGCGCTGGCCATGCTCTCGGGGCGATCTGTCGCCGCTCCCCGCGTGCTCGGCGCGGCCTTGCTGCTGGTGCTGCTGATCGATCCGTGGGCGGTGCTGGCCGCCGGTTTCTGGCTGTCCTTTGGCGCGGTGGCGCTGCTCTTCTACATCGCCAACGGGCAACTGGCGCGGCGGCACTGGCTGATCGAGTGGGGGCGGGCGCAGTGGGCGATTACGCTGGGCATGATTCCCGCGCTGCTGGCTTTGTTCCAGCAATTCTCGCTGGTGTCGCCGTTGTCCAACGCGCTGGCGATTCCCGTCGTGAGCCTGCTGGTGACGCCGCTGGCGCTGTTGGGCAGCGTGCCCGGCCTGGGGTGGGTGCTGCAAACTGCGCATGCGGTGTTGGCGCTCTTGATGGACTTCTTGTCCTGGCTGGCCGCCTTGCCCGGCGCGCTTTGGCAGCAACATGCGCCGCCGCTCTGGGCGATCCCGCTGGCGCTCGTCGGCACGGCCTGGTTTCTGCTGCCGCGCGGCTTTCCGGCGCGCTGGCTGGGGCTGGTCGCCTTTCTGCCGCTGTTCTTCATCTATCCAGAGCGGCCGGCGCCGGGCGCATTGACGCTGACGGTGCTGGATGTCGGGCAGGGTCAGGCCGTGCATGTGCAGACGGCCACGCACGATTTGATCTTCGACACCGGCCCGGGTTTTACCGCCGATGCCGACAGCGGTAACCGCATCCTCGTGCCCTATCTGCGCGCCGCTGGCGTGCAGCAACTTGATGCGCTGATTGTCAGTCATGCCGACAACGATCATGCCGGCGGCGCGTCTTCACTCATGGCGGCCGTGCCAGTGGGTAAATTCATCAGTTCCTTGCCCGAGTCACATCCATTGCAGCAAAAGTCGGCGCTGGATGGATGGCGAAATAAGCGGCGTTGTTTGGATGGCGACGCCTGGGAATGGGATGGGGTGCGCTTCCGGGTGCTGCATCCGACGCCCGCCGACTATGCCGGCAAACGCACGACGAATGCCATGAGCTGTGTGCTCAGGATCGACAGCGTCCATGGCAGCGTGCTGATCCCCGGCGATCTGGAGGGCGCGGCCGAGGCGGAATTATTGGCGCGGCATGGCGGCAATCTGCGCGCCGATATTCTGGTTGCGCCTCATCACGGCGGCAAGCGCACCTCATCGACGCCTTTCGTCAGCGCCGTCAGTCCCCGCGAGGTGATTTTCCCCGTCGGCTATCGCAACCGTTTCGGCCATCCGCGGCAGGCGGTTGTCGAACGCTACGCCAGCACGGGCGCGCGCATTCATCGCACCGACCAGAGCGGTGCGGTGCGTGTCACGCTGGATGGAACGGGACAGTTGCTCGCCCATGAGTGCGATGCGCGCCGCCGCTACTGGCACAATGCGCCTGTTGAAACCATCGAAAAGTTGCCATGACCACGCCACGCTCATCCTATGTTCAATGCCTCAGTCCCGCCGGCTTTCACCGCATGGCCTATGTGGAGTGGGGCGACCCGCACAATCCGCGCGTGCTGGTTTGCGTGCATGGATTGACTCGCTCCGGGCGCGATTTCGACTTTCTGGCGGAGGCGCTGGCGGCGGACTACCGCGTGGTCTGCCCTGACGTGGTCGGACGCGGCATGAGCGACTGGCTACGCGATCCGGCGCATTACACCACGGCGCAATATGCGGCAGACATGGCGACGCTGATCGCCCGGCTGGACGTGGAGAGCGTGGACTGGCTGGGCACCTCGATGGGCGGCCTGATCGGCATGGCGCTGGCGGCGCAAGCGCCTGCGTCGACCGGGCCCATCCAGCGGCTGATCCTCAACGATGTCGGGCCGGTGGTCGCCGCCGTGGCGTTGCGGCGCATCTGTGACTATCTGGGCCATCCGCTCGAATTTGCCTCGCTGGCCGAGGCCGAGGCCCACTTTCGTCAAGTGGCCGCGCCATTCGGCCAGTTGACGGACGCCCAATGGCATCACCTGACCGCGCATGTCGTCAAGACCGCGCCGAATGGCCGGCTGGTGCTGCGTTACGACCCGGCGATTGCCGTGCCTTTCAAGGCGGTGATGGCGGCGCAGGGCGAAGGCAAAGATATCGAACTATGGCCGCTCTACGATGCGATCCGCTGTCCGACCCTGATCATTCGCGGCGAGAATTCTGACCTGCTGACCCGTGCAACCGTAGCCGCGATGCAGGAGCGCGGACCGCGCGCCCTTGCGGTGGAAATCCCCAATGTCGGCCATGCGCCGATGTTCATGGATGATGCGCAGCTTGCCGTGGTGAGCGAATTTCTGCAAAGCGCCGGGGCGTAGCTGAACTTCTGCTAGACTTCGCAACGGCGGGTCTCCCCGCATTGCAAGGTGGTGAATCTGGTCAGGGCCGGAAGGCAGCAGCCACAGCCATTTAATGCAAGTGCCGGGGGTCAGGCTCGCCACCCTTCCTTTTCATGTTTGGTTACAAACCGGATATAGCCCGCTTACATCCGGAGCGCCTAATCTCTCCCGCCAAGCAGGCATTCACAAGGAGAGCAACATGAAACGCAATCACACAATCATCGCCGGTTTGATCGTCGCCGCTACCTTCAGTGGCGTTGCCCTGGCGCAGGTCGGCATGGGGCCGGGTGGCCAGATGGGCATGGGTCAGGGCATGGGTCAGGGCGGCCCGATGGCGCGCCAGGCCGCCATGAAAGTCGACCCCGCGCAGCGCGCCGAGCGTCGCCTGGAAATGCTCAAAGTTCAATTGAAACTGACGGCCCAGCAGGAACCGCTGTGGCAGGCCTATGCCGAAAAAGCCAAGAGCCAGGCGGGCAAGGGCATGCAGGCGATGCGTAACCAGACCGCTGATCCGAAGCTGACCGCCCCCGAGCGCATGGCGCAGCGGGAGGCCATGATGCAGGCGCACCTGGCCACCATGATCGGCGTGCATGAGAACTTCAATCGTCTGTATGAGGCGCTGACGCCCGAACAGAAAACCGTGGCCGACCAGCACGCCGCCCGCATGGGTCAGGGCATGGCGGGGCCGCGGAGCGGTGGTGCGCCACGCGGGCCGGGCCGGGGTGTGCCGCCGCAAGGCTGATTTAACTTCGTCAATCACGGGCGTTCTCCGCAAGGGGAGCGCCCGTTTGTCTTAAAATGGGCGCATGAGTTATCAGGTGCTGGCCCGCAAGTGGCGTCCCAAGTCTTTCGACACATTGGTCGGTCAGGAGCACGTCGTGCGTGCGCTGACCCACGCGCTGGATCAGCAGCGCCTGCATCACGCCTATCTCTTCACCGGCACGCGCGGCGTCGGCAAGACCACGCTGGCGCGCATTCTTGCCAAGGCGCTGAATTGCGAGACGGGTATCACTTCCAAGCCCTGCGGCGTCTGCGGCGCCTGCCTGGAGATCGACAGCGGCCGCTTCATCGATTATGTGGAAATGGACGCCGCCTCGAATCGCGGCGTCGAGGACATGGCGGCGTTGCTGGAAAAAGCCGCCTACGCGCCCAACAGCGGCCGTTACAAGGTGTACATGATCGACGAGGTGCACCAACTTTCCGGCCACGCCTTCAACGCGATGCTGAAGACGCTGGAAGAGCCGCCGGAGCATGTCAAGTTCATTCTCGCCACCACCGATCCGCAGAAAATCCCGGTGACGGTGCTGTCGCGCTGCCTGCAATTCAATCTCAAGCAGATGCCGCCCGCCGCCATCGTCGACCATCTGACGCGGGTGCTGGCGGCCGAGGGGGTGGACTGTGAAGCAACCGCATTGCGCTATCTGGCCAAGGCTGCCGCCGGCTCGATGCGCGATGCGCTTTCCCTGCTCGACCAGGCCATCGCCCACGGCGCGGGCCGCATCGAGGAAGAGGGCGTGCGGGCCATGCTGGGCACGGTGGGCGACGATCATCTCTACGCGCTGCTCGACGGGCTGGCCGTCGGCGACATCCATGCCATGCTGGCCGTGGCTGCAACCATGGAAGCGCGCAGTCTCAGTTTCGATTCGGCCTTGCAGGAACTGGCCACGCTGTTTCATCGCATCGCGCTGGTGCAATTCGCGCCAACCGCCATTCTTGATGCGGCGGAACGCGAGCGTCTCGCGCCCTATGCCGAACGCCTGGATGCCGAGTTCCTGCAACTGTGTTACCAGATCGCCATTCACGGCCGCGACGAACTGGCGCTGGCGCCAGACGAGGCCGCCGGTTTCGGCATGGTGCTGCTGCGTTTGCATGCCTTTCGTCCCGACAGTGCAAAAGTCGGCGCAAAAGTCGGCGCTGGCAGGACGGCGCCTCCCGCTGTTGTCGCGCCTGCCCCGGCTACAACGGCAGCCTCACCGGCGCGGGTGCAACCTGCACCCACGGACGACTGGCACGCACTGGTCGCGCAACTGCCGCTCATCGGCATGGCGCGCCAACTCGCCCAGCATTGCGAACTGGCGAGCCTGACCGAAACCCAGACCACCTTGCGCCTGTCGCCGGTGCACAAACACCTGTTGCCGCAGCAGGAAAAATTGCAGGCCGAGCTGCAAAAACACCATGGCCGACCGCTGGCTCTGAAAATCGAGCTGACCGAGACGGCCGGCGAGACGCCCAAGGCGCGTGCCGACAACGAAAAGCGCGAACGTCAGGATCAGGCCATCGCCGCCATCGAAGGCGACCCCTTCGTGCGCGAGGTGTGCGACCTGTTTGACGCCAGCATCGACGAATCCACCATCAAACCCATTTGAGGAAAATCACATGTTGAACAAAGGCGGCATCGCCAACCTGATGAAACAGGCGCAGAAAATGCAGGAAAACATGAGCAAGGCGCAGGAAGAACTGGCCAATATCGAGGTCGAAGGCCAGTCCGGCGCCGGCGCCGTCAAGATCGTCATGACCTGCAAGCATGATGTGAAGCGCGTCACCATCGACGCCTCGGTCATGGACGACAAGGAAATGCTCGAAGACCTGATCGCCGCCGCGCTGAACGACGCCAACCGCCGCGCCGAAGCCACGTCGCAGGAGCGCATGGGCTCGCTGACCGCCGGCCTGCCGCTGCCGCCGGGCATGAAACTGCCGTTCTGAGATTGATTCGATGCCGCAGCGCATTCTTTTTGTCTGCATTCGCAGCAAACCCGCAAAGACACGTCATTCCAGGGGACGCTCCGCCTATCGGCGGCGCGCCCCTGAATTCGTTGGGTGCTACGAAAAGAGGACTCATAGGGCACAGCTTCGTGTGGGCAGGAGTAACCCTGGCAAATCTCATCGAAAGCTCATTAACGGGCAGAAAGGAGCAATGGCTATGGTGATGGTGGGGTTCCGGGTCAGACGTGCAGGATTTCCAGCAGTTCCTGCTCCAGCTTGATCAGTGTTGCTGTTTTACCGAGTTCCGCCCCGCTAATCAGGAAAGTATCTTCGACGCGTTCGCCCAGTGTGGCGATTTTGGCGGAAAACAGTCGTACCTCATGTTTGGCCAGCGTCAAGGCAATGGCATAGAGCAGGCCGGCGCGGTCGGCCGCCGTGATGGACAGGATGTAGTTGTCGCTGCTCTCGGCGGCGCGGATGGCGACTTCCGGCGTCAGGGGGATGTGGCGCACCTGCCGCGACACACGAACCCGCGGTGGCGGGGCGAGTGGCGGCTGCAGCTTCAGGTGTTCCGCCAGATCATGGTTGATCAGGCCGATCATGTCGCGGTACGGCAACTGGTTGCCCGAATCGAGCAGGACAAAACTGTCGAGGGCGTGGCCGTGCCGCGTGGTGTGAATCTTCGCATCGACGATCGAGTAGCCGAGCCGGGCAAAAAAGCCGCAAAGGCGGGCAAACAGCCAGGGCTGGTCAGGGGTATAGACCATCACCTGAAGACCGGCGCTGGCTGGATTGAGGCGGGCGCGGACGATGGGTTCCGGGCTGTCTGGCCGGTGATAGAGGATCTGGGTATGCCAGGCGATTTCCTCGCTGGCATGCCGCAGGAAATACGGCGTGTCGAGCCGGTTCCATAATTCGGTTTCGACGCCGGCGCAGAGGCCGGCGAGCCGCAGCAGGCGGCGCGCGTCTTCACTGCGTTCCTCGATGCCGGCCAGCGGGCGCGTGCTCTCGCCGCGGAGCAGGCGCCGCGTGATGTGAAAGAGCTCTTCGAGCAGCTTGGCTTTCCAGGTGTTCCACACCTTGGGGCTGGTGCCGCGAATGTCGCCGACGGTCAGGAGATAGAGCGCGGTCAGCCGTTCCTCGTTCTGCACAATGGCGGCGAAGCGATGGATGACATTGGGGTCGGCGAGGTCATGTTTCTGGGCGAAGGTCGACATGGTCAGGTGCTGTTCGACCAGAAAACAGATCAGGGCCGTGTCGTCCGGGGTGATGGCGTGCAGCCGGCAAAAGCGCCGCGCCTCGCGCGCGCCCAGTTGCGAATGGTCGCCGCCGCGTCCCTTGGCGATATCGTGAAACAGGGCGGCCAGAAACAGCCGCCAGCGCTCGGGAAAGGCGGCCATCAGGCGCGCGCAATCGGGATATTCGTGGGCGAATTCCGGCAGGGCAAAGCGCCGCAGGTTGCGCACCACCTGCAGGATGTGCTGGTCGACCGTGTAAACATGAAACAGGTCGTGTTGCATGCGACCGACGATGCGGCCGAACGCCGGCAGATAGGCGCCGAGGATGTCGAACTGGTTCATGCGGCGCAATTGATGGGTGAGTCCGCGCCGTTCCTTGAAGAGAGCCAGAAAGGTGGCGTGGTTGGCCGGGTCGCGCCGGAAATTTGCATCGATGCGGCCGCGCGCGCGCCACAGGGCGCGCAGCGTGCGGGAGGTCATGCCCTTCAGTTCCGGCCGCTGCGACAGCAGCAGGAAACTCTTGAGCAGGGCGGCCGGATGCTGCTCGAAATGATCGTCGGCGCGGATGTCGAGTTGTTCCCGGACGATCTGGAAATCAGCGTCGATGACAATCGGCGGCACGGCCGGCTGACTTTCCAGGCGGGAGGCCAGATCGGCAAGCACCAGCGTGTTCAACTGGGTGACGCGCTTGGCGTTGCGGTAATAGCGCTGCATCAGGACTTCCGCCGCGCGCCGCGACGCCGTGGCGGCGAAGCCCAGCGCACGGGCCAGCGCTTCCTGGTGGTCGAACAGCAGGCGGTCTTCGCGGCGGCTGGTGGACAAATGCAAACCAATGCGGACGCGCCGCAAAAAATCCTCCGAGCGGGCCAGCAGGCGGGCCTCTTCACGCGTGATGATGTCGGCGGCGGCAAGTTTGCCCCAGCTATCCGCCAGCGTGGCGGCGCGCGCGACCCACAGGATGGTGTGCAGGTCGCGCAGTCCGCCGGGATTTTCCTTGCAGTTGGGTTCGAGGTTGTAGGGCGTGTCTTGGTGCTTCGCGTAGCGTGCTTCCTGCTCCAGGCGCTTGGCTTTGCAGAAGGCCAGCGGGTCGAGGGCCTGATCGAATGCGCCACGAAAGCGGCCGTAGAGCTTGCGGCTGCCACACAGAAAACGGGTTTCCAGCAGCGTGGTTTGCACCGTGATGTCGCGCTCGGCTTCTTCGATGCAGGCCTCGATCGAGCGCACGCTGTGGCCGATGTCGAGGCCGATATCCCACAACAGTCCAATTAAGGTTTCAAGCGACAGTCGATGGGTTTCAGCGTTGCCCGCATCGTCATCAGGCAGCAGAATCAGCAGGTCGACGTCAGACCCGGGATATTGTTCGCGCCGCCCGTAGCCGCCCGCCGCCGCCAGACAGAGTTGCCGGTCCAGCGCCAGCATTTTCCAGATGCGTCGCAGCAGGCCATCGATCAGGCGGGTCGTGCCGGAGAGCAGCGCGGTCGGGTTGCCATTGGCGAGATAAGCTTCCTTGAGCGCCTGCTTGCCGTCCTGCAGGGTGCGGCGCAGTTCGGCAACCAAGGCAGCATCAGGCGGGGCGTGCGCGTGAGCCACGGTTGGCAGGCAGTATTCAGGACGCGAAAGGGTTTTTCGGCGCGTCGGCCGACAGGGTCATCACTGCGTAGCCGGTTGCGGTGACGGCGATGGTGTGCTCCCACTGCGCCGACAGGCTGCGATCCTTGGTGACGATGGTCCAGCCGTCGGGCAGTTCCGATACGGCGGCCTTGCCGGCGTT
>JAUXWU010000105.1 GCA_030680085.1 Rhodocyclaceae bacterium
TTTGAAACGCATGGCCGTATTGCGTCCACAGTAAGGAAATCAGGAGGAATTCGTGCGCCTTTTAGCCATAATCGACCGTTTTAAGCCGTTTCAGGCAACTTTTACCTGCTTTCTCTGGCTAAGTCCGACAGGCTGCTAGCCGCGCCGGCCTGCTGTATGCCGTATCACTTTTAGTCATGCTGATCGGCGCGATCAACTACAACCTGAGCCTGGGCTACGGCCTGGTTTTTCTGCTGGCGGGGCTGGGGGTGGTCACCATCCTGCATACTTTTCGCAACCAGGCCGGTCTCGCCATCACCGTCGGCGCGGCCGTGCCGGTGTTCGCCGGCGACACCGCGCGCTTCTTGCTGATCCTGCACAACCCGGACGCGCGGCCGCGCCACCTGCTGCGGCTGTTTCTGCCCGGGCAACCCGTCATGACGGTCAGCGTGCCGCCACACGGCAGCGCGCGCGTGCTGCTGCAGCTGCCCGCCACGGCACGCGGCTGGCTCGCCATGCCGCGCCTCACCATCGAAACGCTCTGGCCACTCGGCCTGATCCGCGCCTGGAGCTACGCCGCGCCGGCGCTGGCCTGCCTGGTCTATCCGCGTCCGGCCGACGCCGTCCCGCCAGCGCCGACTTTCAGCGGCATCGAAGGCGGGCGCCTGCCCGGCGACACCGGCGACGAAGATTTCGCCGGTCTCAAACGTCATCAACCCAGCGACCCGCCCCATCATGTCGCCTGGAAAGCCGTTGCACGCCAGGGGCCGCAAGCGACGCTGCAAACCAAGCAATTCGCCGGCACGGCGGCGCAGGCGTTGGTGCTCGACTGGGCCGCGTTGCCGCACAACATGGCTGTCGAAACGCGCCTGTCGGTGCTGACGCGCTGGGTCCAGGACACTGAAGCCGCCGGACTCTCCTGGGGACTGCGCCTGCCCGGGCAGGAAATTCCCCAGGCGCATGGACCGGATCACGCCCACGCCTGTCTCAAGGCGCTCGCTCTGTATGAAGGCTAAGGTGCCGCTTCACCCGCTCACACCAACGCAGACCTGGTGGCTGCTGGCGACGGGTCTGGCCGCCTGCGCCCCGCTGCTGACGCAGTTGCCGGCATGGCTCGCCGCCGTGGCCGGCGCGGCCTTCCTCTGGCGCGCCGCGCTGGCCGGCTGGCGCCAGCCGCTGCCGACGCGCTGGGTGCTGGTTCTGGTCAGCCTCGCCGGCACGGCGGGCGTGCTGATGGAATATCGCACGCTGTTCGGCCAGCGGGCCGGCGTGGCGCTGCTCCTGATCTTCATGGCGCTCAAGCAACTCGAAGCGCGCGCGCCGCGGGACGGGCTGGCCATCGTGCTGCTCGCCTACTTCCTGACGCTGACGCAGTTTTTCGAGAATCAGTCGATCCCGGTGGCATTGACCACGCTCGGCGTCCTGGTCATCGCCACCGCCGCGCTGGCCAGCCTGACCGACGCGGCGGCGCGCACCGTCAGCCTCTTTCGCCTCGCCGGGTTGCTGCTGGTGCAGGCCCTGCCCTTCATGCTGATCCTGTTCGTCCTGTTTCCCCGCATCTCCGGGCCGCTGTGGGGCCTGCCCAGCGACGCCGGGAGCGGCCTGACGGGGCTGTCGGACCAGATGTCACCCGGCACAATCAACAACCTGATCCAGTCCGACGCCATCGCCTTTCGCGCCAAATTCGACGGCCCGGTGCCGTCCAAACAGGAACTTTACTGGCGCGGCCCGGTGCTGGCGCGGCAAGATGGCCGCAGCTGGCGGCCGGGCATCCAGTCGCTTGACACAAAGCTGTCCTATCAAGTGCAGCACGACAGCCCATCCTATGCCTATGCCATTACGCTGGAGCCGCACAACAAACCCTGGCTGTTTGCGCTCGAATTACCCGCCAGCCTGCCCGCCGATGCCCTGATCACCTCGGATTTCCAGCTCCACGCCAAAAAACCGGTGCAGGAGCGGCTGCGTTATGCGCTAAGTTCGCAAACCGCAGTGCACTATTCCCCGGAAAATCCACGGGTGCTCGCCGAAGCCCTGACACTCTCTGCCACACACAACCCGCGCACCACAAAAGTCGGCGCTGGCTGGACGGCGGCAGGCAGCAGCGACCGGCAACGCTTGCAACGCGCCATCGACTTCATGCGCGCCCAGCGCTTCATCTACACGCTGCAACCGCCGCTGATGGGCGCGCACGTCGCCGACGAATTCCTCTTCGACCACCAACGCGGCTTTTGCGAGCATTTCGCCGCCTCCTTCGTCGTGCTGATGCGCGCGGCCGGCGTGCCGGCGCGCGTCGTCACCGGCTACCAGGGCGGCGAACGCAACCCCGTCGATGACACCTGGGTGATCCGCCAGTCCGACGCCCATGCCTGGGCCGAGGTCTGGCTGGAGCAGCAAGGCTGGCTGCGCGTCGACCCGACGGCGGTCAGCGCGCCGGCGCGCATCGAGCAAAACCTCGCCGCCGCCGTGCCGGTTGGCGAGCCGCTGCCCTGGCTGGCCGGTACCGGCCTCGACTGGCTGCGCGCGGCGCGCTTTCGCTGGTGGGCGGTCAGCAATACCTGGAACCAGTGGGTGCTCGGCTACAACCCGGAACGCCAGCGCGACTTTCTCAAGCGGCTGGGCATGGCCGCGCCCGACTGGCGCAGCATGACCGCAACGCTCGCCGTGCTGTGCGGCCTGATGCTGCTGACGCTCGTCGGCGTAATGCTCTATCGCCGGCCACGTCGCGACCCGGTGGAACGGCAGTGGCACAAACTGTCGTGCCGCCTGGCGCGCCGCGGCCTCGCCCGCCACGCCTGGGAAGGCCCCGCGGACTACGCCCGGCGCGTCGCCGCCGAATTGCCCGCCGCCGCTGACGATATTCGCGCGATTGCCCTGCTGTATGCCGAGCTACGCTACGGCGCCCCATCCGCCACCTCACTCGCCACGCTGCGCCGCCGCGTGTCAGACTTCAAACCATGAAACGCATCGCCTTCATTTTCCTTGCCCTGCTTACCGTCAGCGCCCACGCCGGCAACTACGCCCAGCGCGAGGAGGTGCAAGACTTCATCGCCGCCATGCAGGCGCGTCACGGACTGGATGCGGAGCGCCTCGCCGCGCTGTTCCAGAAAACCCGGCCGCTGCCCGCGGTATTGAAAGCCATCGCGCCGCCCGCCGATCCGGGCATTCGTTCCTGGGCGGCCTATCGGCAGCGCTTCATCGAGCCGCGCCGCATCGCTGCCGGGCTCGCTTTCTGGCGCCAGCACCAGGCGACGCTGGCCCGGGCCGAGGCGCGCTTTGGCGTGCCCGCCGCGATCATCGTTTCCATCATTGGCGTTGAAACCTTTTACGGCAAGCAACTGGGGCGTTTCGGCAGCTTCGCCGCGCTGGCCACGCTGGCCTTCGACTATCCGCCGCGCGCCGAGCTGTTTCGCCGCGAACTCGAAGCGTTGCTGCTCCTGGCGCAGGATGAAGGCCGCGCGCCCGACAGCTATAAAGGCTCCTTCGCCGGGGCCATCGGCCTACCGCAGTTTCTGCCCTCCAGCATCCGCGCCTACGCCATCGACTTCGACGGCAACGGGCGCATCGACCTCACCGCCAGTCCGATTGACGCCATTGGCAGCGCTGCGAATTTTTTGAAGGAACACGGCTGGGAAACCGGCGGGCCGATTGCCGTGCGCGTAAAAGTCGGCGCTGGCGGGACGGCGTCTCAAGCACTCATTGAAGAGGGCATCAAACCGGCACGCCACCCGGCGGAAATAGCCGGTTTCGGGGTTGA
>JAUXWU010000111.1 GCA_030680085.1 Rhodocyclaceae bacterium
TGGGGGGTCTCTTGGCATCGAAACCAGAGACTCCCCCAAAGGGTCCGTTTGTTCAAGTTCCCCGAGGGGGATCACCCCTCTTCCATCACGCTGCGTGACCAAATACGCGGCAAATGCCATCGAGATTGTTGACCGTGCTCAAGCTAGCCAAGGCCTTTGGCTGGAGCATTTTTAAGAGATGCGTCTTTCCACTTCCTCGCGGACCAACCAAAAGAGCATGCTGTGGGCTTGCCAACTGCCGGAATTTCGAATTGGGTACAAATGACGATGCAACTTGCTCCGCATCCAGATGCCTTGCGTTAAACGTAGAAAAGAAAACCTGTGGTGCGCTCATATCGCAGCCCGTGGCCCAATCTGGGCCGGCAGGTCGGATGTATCGAACAACACGGTGAAGCCGCGGCTCAATAGCGCTTCGTCGAAATGAATCAGGCCTTCAGGAGTCAGATATCTTAGTGAAGGATAGGCGTTCACGGCATCGTTCCATGTTACGTAACTTGATCCTACAAATCTCGAAACTTGATCGGCCAGTACGCCTACTTGACCTTTGAATCCAAAACCACATATTGTCGGCATACCCGCGGAACGTCTTCCTGATTGGATCCAGCCGGTCGTTACTGTCCACGACCACGTTTTTACCGTTCCAACAATTGATGCGTGCTCGGGCTGATCTGATTCCTCGATACTGATTACGTGGAACTGATTGGGGACTCCCGTCATTCGAGCACCGAGACTACTTGATCCAAAAATGATCGGAGCGCATGTGGACACGGCTGGCCCATAAACTAAGCGCGGATGATGCCGGTGCCCATGAATAACTAGCCAAGATGTTCGGGTGGCTGTCTCTAGTGCCTCCAATAGCGCGGTACCCTTATGCACGTATTGGTAGTCGGGCTGCGTTTCCCATCCGGTCATTGGCAAAAGGTGATGATGGCAAATCAAGACATATGCACCCCGGTTTGGAAATCTCGTCAATTCCACAAGGATCGCGTCGATGGTGCGCTGACTTACGCGCCCATGGTCAATCTCACCTTCGCTACCGCCGTGATACGCGCTAGTGTTTAGGACCAAAGCGCAATAACTGTCTCCCAGGTCAACGAAAGCAAAGTTATGGGCCCAGAACTGATTGTTGGTTTGAATATCGTTGAACGGGAATTTCGGTGTCAGGCAGAGAAGAGCGCCCTTCGGGTCTGGGTCGTCGGCACCTCTATTTCTTAGATACCTAGAGTCGAGGTCATGATTGCCACAGGTCGCAAGGAGAAAACTCGAGCGCAGTGCGTCATTGAGATCATGTAGCGTTTTCCATGCACGACCAAAGCCGTCTATATCAGCTTGGTTGCAAATATCGCCTGGACAGACGAGGGCGTCTGCAGTGATGCCGTGATCCGTCGCATATTTAACAAGGCTTAGCAGTGGGTTGAGTTTCTCACTGGTAGGGGTGCCAAACCCGAGGAGTGAGTTGCTTGCGTTCCCGTCTCCAACGTAAGCATGTAGGTCGCTTAGCACTGCAATATTGAACGCGGCCATTTTGTTCTGCTAGGCCATCATTCGATAATTGGTCAAGATCATTTCGCTCGTGTTTACCCGAAAGCGAGCGCCGCCAGCAACAGACCTACGAACAGACTCACCCCTAAATGACCATCCGGGCAATTGACTAATCATTTCGTCGTCATGGATGTATGAGAGCATTACATAGACTCCCTTTTGCGCCAGATCCAGCGCCGCCTTTATCAATCTGTTCTTGTCATCCGATTGGAAGCGAGCGCCATATCCATACTCGCCCCGATAGCGGCTTGTGCTCGGGTAAGGAGGATCGAGATATACAAAGTCGCCAGATCTTGCACGCTTCAGGGCTGCTTCAAAATCACCGTCAACTACTTGGGCACCACGCAATAGATCAGATGCTGCCAGCAAGTCAGATAAGGATGGGAGGGCGTAAACGCGAGATCCCATTGGCACATTGAACTTACCGGCCTTGTTTGTTCGGTAGACTCCGTTAAAGCAGGCTTTCATCAGATAGATAGTCTGGGCAGCCCGCTGCCCAATAGTTAGCTAACCTCGATCTGTTCCTCGTATGGTGTAGTAGGCCTCAGCAGAAGGAGGTATCGAAGCAAGGTGACGATGTATCTCTAAAGGGTCGTCCCGAATTGCCTCGTATACTTCTGTTACAGCAGGATTTATGTCGCCGAGTATTGCGCTCGTCGGGCGAATCTTGAAAAAAAGGCAGGCAGACCCTGCAAACGGTTCGATATAAGTTCCGAATTCAGTGGGTGCGCACTTTTGCAGAACCGAAACAAGTTTAGCCTTGCTGCCCGACCAACGCAGAACTGGTGTGGCGCCACTCTTCGACGGAGGTTGAATTGTCGAGCTCATATCAGATACCACTGCTGTCCGGTTAAAACGCGAATAGATTCAATTGGTTGCACGGCGCCCCCTCGGGTATTTTGTAGTCGATGCACGGAAAGGCTTGCTGCAATGGCATCTTCTCGAAAAGGGTGACCGACAATATCTGTAGCAAAGTGTAGAGATTGCCGGTGTTCATGGGCGACTCCGGGTGAGTTGTTCCGGGAATTCGCCCGAAATCCCATTTTGCCATTCAAATCGACACCACCTCTCGCCGCTCGGAATCCCTTGTCACACATGGCTTTCAGCGATTCGCCCTCTCGTTTAACCGGACAGTAGTGATCAGATACGGGATGGTGAAGTCTCTGCTCCCAAAGTGCGAACGCCATTTAACGTGAGCCGAGGAACGCCTGCTTCGGTAGTTGCTAGCGTCGTCCGGATTGCGCCGCGTTAATCACATCGGCTGGCAATTCTCTTAACAAGAGAAGAATTTGGCGATGCAGTATAACGTCGGCATTTGACTTTGTCATCTCGGCGAAATCGCCTCTTTGTCGAGGCGATTTGTTCCCTGATCGTCACGACTGGCTCGCCATGAACGTTAGCCGGACCGCCGCCAACATTGGGACGGCGCACAGTCATTGACTCCCGGCGGAAAGGAAACCATAATGGTTCCACTTTGGTTGGAGAACGACATGCCGACGACACTGACCCTGAAAAACATTCCAGATGCTGTATACGACCGCTTGAAGCTAACCGCTGAAGCGCACCGGCGCAGCCTGAACAGCGAGGCGATCGTGTGCCTGGAAGCGGTGCTGCTGCCGACCAAGGTGATGCCTGGGGAGTGGCTGGCGCGGGCACGCGAACTGCGCGCGGCACTGCCGCAAGGAAAATTCCGTGCGCGTGACATTGATAATGCCAAGCGCGAGGGCCGCCCGTGATTGTGGTCGATTCGAATGTGCTGGCGTACCTGTACCTGCCCTGCGAGTACACCAGCGCGGCGGAAGCTTGGCTGGAGCGAGACCCCGATTGGGCTGCACCCATTCTCTGGCGCAGCGAATTTCGCAACATTCTGGCCGGCTATATCCGCCGGAAGGCGATTTCTTTCGAGTGGGCCAATAGCCTGCAAAGAGAAGCAGAGAGCTTGCTGGAGGGTGCCGAGTTCGAGGTCGATTCCCATGCGGTGCTCGAATTGGTGCGCGACAGCGAGTGTTCTGCATACGACTGCGAGTTCGTTGCGCTGGCCATGAAACTTGGCACGCGTGTAGTTACGATGGACAAGAAACTGCTGCGGGATTTTCCGCAGCACACGCTGGCGCTTGAAGCGCGCTGATTAGCGGCTGCCTGATTACTTCTTGCGCGCTTTCTTCTCGAGCGCAGCGGCAGCCTGCTTTTTCGTCTTCGGCGGCGCCTTGCGGCGCGGCTTGGGCGCGGCGGGGGCTGCTTTCTCTGGGTTCTCGCGCCACAGCACGAGGATGTTGCCGATCTGCTGCACGGGCGCGCAATTCAACTCGGTACAAATGGCGGTCAGCAGGGTGTCGCGTTCGTCTCGCTCGACGCCGTGCAGCTTGACCTTGATGAGTTCGTGCGCTTTCAGAGAGACGTCGATTTCATTCAGCACGCCGGGTGTGAGACCATGCTGGCTGATGGCGACGACGGGCTGGAGAGAGTGGGCGGTGGCGCGCAAGGCGCGGCGCTCGATGGGAGTTAGTTCAATCATGGTCGGATTCTACCTGTGAGCTGGTCAACGAAACAGCAAAAAAAGAGCAAGGTGTGGATGCAGCAGCACGTCCACGACCACTATGTCCAGCAGGCCAAGAAGGAGGGCTGGCGCTCGCGGGCGGTGTTCAAGCTCAAGGAAATCGACGAGAAGGACCATCTGCTGAAGCCGGGCATGACGGTCGTCGATCTGGGCGCCACGCCGGGAAGCTGGTCGCAATATGCGATCAAGCGCATCCAGCCGGGCGGCTACTTGGTTGCGCTCGACCTGCTTGCAATGGAGCCGATGCCTGGCGTGGATTTCATTCAGGGCGATTTTCGCGAGGATGCGGTGCTCGAACAGCTAAAGTCGGCGCTGGCGGGACGGCAGGTTGACCTTGTTTTGTCGGACATGGCGCCCAATATGACGGGTATCGCGGCGACGGATGGCGCGCAGGTGATGTTGCTGGCCGAATTGACGCTGGATTTTGCGCGCGAGCACCTGAAACCGGGCGGCGCCTTGCTGGTGAAAGTGTTTCAGGGCGCTGGTTTCATGGAATTGCGCAAGGCCTTGCGGGAGGGTTTTGCCACTCTGACGACCCGCAAACCGGCGGCATCGCGGGATCGCAGCGCGGAGTTGTATTTGCTGGCCAAGCAGAAGAAGGCGGATTGAGCGGTGGCGGTTTTCTTGTAGTTTGGCGTGATTTGCGACGAATGAGGAAGCACCCTAGAATGAACACCCAGTTACCCCGTCCGGGGGAGAGTGAGGTATCAGCTTGAACAATAATTTTTTCAGGAGCATGGGCATCTGGCTGGTGATCGGCGTCGTGCTGATGACGGTGTTCAACCAGTTCAATGTCAAGCAGCCGACGCAGAACACCATGGAGTACTCGGCCTTCCTCGACGAGGTGAGGGAGGGCCGTGTCGCCAAGGTGTCGATCCAGGGGCGCACGCTCGAAGCGACCACGCAGGATGGCAAGAAGATTACGACCTACGCGCCGCCCGACCTGTGGATGGTCTCCGACCTGCTCAAATACAACGTCAAGGTCGTCGCCAAGCCCGAGGAAGAGCAATCCTTCCTTGCGAACATTTTTGTTTCGTGGTTCCCGATGCTGCTGCTGATCGGCGTGTGGATTTTCTTCATGCGCCAGATGCAGGGCGGCGGCAAGGGCGGCGCGTTCTCGTTCGGCAAGAGCAAGGCGCGCATGCTGGACGAAAACGCCAACCAGGTCACCTTCGCCGATGTCGCCGGTTGCGACGAAGCGAAGGAAGAGGTCTCCGAGTTCGTCGATTTCCTGCGCGATCCCACCAAGTTTCAAAAGCTCGGCGGCCGCATTCCGCGCGGCGCGCTGATGGTCGGTTCGCCCGGCACCGGCAAGACCCTGTTGGCGCGTGCGATTGCCGGCGAGGCCAAGGTGCCGTTCTTCTCGATTTCCGGTTCCGACTTCGTCGAGATGTTCGTCGGCGTCGGCGCGTCGCGCGTGCGCGACATGTTCGAGCAGGCCAAAAAATCCGCCCCCTGCATCATTTTCATTGACGAGATCGACGCCGTCGGCCGCCAGCGCGGCGCCGGCCTGGGCGGCGGCAACGACGAGCGCGAGCAGACGCTGAATGCGTTGCTGGTTGAGATGGACGGCTTCGAACCCAACGTCGGCGTCATCGTTCTCGCCGCGACCAACCGCCCGGACGTGCTCGACCCCGCCCTGCTGCGCCCCGGCCGTTTCGACCGTCAGGTGGTCGTGCCGCTACCCGATATTCGCGGCCGCGAGCAGATTCTCAAGGTGCACATGCGCAAGGTGCCGCTGGCGCCCGATGTCGATGCTTCCGTGCTGGCGCGCGGCTGCCCCGGCTTCTCTGGCGCCGATCTGGCGAACCTGGTGAACGAGGCGGCGCTGTTTGCCGCGCGCGCGAACAAACGCCTGGTGGACATGGATGACTTCGAGCGCGCCAAGGACAAGATCATGATGGGCGCCGAGCGCCGTTCGATGGTCATGCCCGAGGAAGAGCGCAGGAACACCGCCTATCACGAGTCCGGTCATGCCGTGGTGGCCAGACTGCTGCCCAAGACGGATCCGGTGCACAAGGTAACGATCATTCCGCGTGGTCGCGCGCTGGGCGTGACCATGCAATTGCCGACCGAGGATCGTTACAGCCAGGATCGCGACCGCCTGCTGAATACCATCACCGTGCTGTTCGGCGGACGCATCGCCGAAGAACTGTTCATGCACCAAATGACCACCGGCGCCTCCAACGACTTCCAGCGCGCCACCGATCTGGCCCGCCGCATGGTGACGCAGTGGGGCATGTCCGACGCGCTTGGCCCGATGGTGTATGGCGAAGAGGAGGGCGAGATATTCCTCGGCCGCTCGGTCACCACGCACAAGAACATGTCGGAAGCCTCGCTGCAGAAGGTCGATGCCGAAATTCGCCGCATCATCGACGAACAATACGGCCTGGCGCGTCGCCTGCTGGAAGAAAATCGCGACAAGGTCGAAGCCATGACCGCCGCGCTGCTTGAACTGGAAACCATTGATGCCGACCAGATCAACGACATCATGGATGGCAGGCCGCCCCGTCCGCCCAAGCCTGTTGCCGCACCCTTCATCCCGCCGGCCGACGGTGACGACAGTGCCGCGCCTGGCGACGCCGCGGCCGCGCAGGCTTGATCAAGTAAAACGCGGCTACGCCACTCCCGTTTCGTTCCAATAGGGAGTGGCGATGCCGGCGCCAAGATCGGCTTCGACCAGGCGGCGGCGCACTTCCAGCAGCTTCTCGATGAGTGCTGGCTCGGCACGCTCATAGGCTGCGGCATCGGGTGTGCGCTTGACCACCACGCCCAGCAGTTCGGTGATCGCGTTGCCGATCGAGTTCTGGCTGATGGTGACGATCAACTTGCCTGCGTCGTTGCGGTAAATCAACTGTTTGAAGGCGGGTTGCCAGCGAATCGAATTGGCATACTTGGCGTCGGTGATGCAACGGTCGCGCACCATTTTTGCCGTCTTCAAAAAATCGTTGTTGAACTGCAGCCTGGCTTCGACCAGTTCAGGGAAATAGGTGTCGCGCGGCAGTGGCGCATTGCGCGTCGACACCTGGGTGAAGAAACAGCGGTAGAAGTCGATGAAACCCTTGAGAATGGTGTCGTATTCCTTCCAGAAACGGACTTCCTTCAGCGCGGCGGCGCCGCCCTGAATCTCCCAACTGGGCAAGCCCTGCGGGTAGCCGGTGAGGTCGAGGCGACAGTCGCCGGATTCGCAGGGTTTGAGAAGTTGCAAATCGAGTTCGTCGAAAAACGCCCGGTATACATCCCGCATATAGGCCTGAAACAGCGAGTGCTGGCCGCCGTCGCTAAGGTTCGGGTTGTTGGCGTCGGCAACCGGCGCGGTGCGGAGCGCGGCTTTGTCGAAAACGATGAAATGATTGTGCAGCATGCGGATGCTCGGCACGCCGGGCGAGGTCAGCGGCCAGGTGGCGTCCAGGCTCGCCTCGCCGGCCAGCACCAGTGCTTGATCCGGGTCAGGGTAGCGTTCCAGCATGAACTCGATGATGATCTGGTTCATGCGGTTCCAGACGTTTTTCGTGCCATCCGGCACCTGAGTCCGGCGTACCGGCCGGCCGAGTGGATCGAGAATGCTTCGCGAAGTGTTGTAAATGATCGAGCAATCGAACTCGTTGCTGTGGCCGAGCGCCTTGCGGTACAGCAGTAAACCTTCGGGGTTTTGCAGCAGGCCGTTGTTGTGCGCCAGGTCATCAAGGTTCTCGGTGCTGTTGAAAAACTCGTTCTGTGCCATTCCCTCTGGCACTGCGAGGGGAATGGGACGAAACGGGGTGACGATTTCTCGGGGGCCGGATGTCATGGTAGTTTGCTGCGGACGACGTTGTGGAGGAGGATGGGATTGTGAGCCGAAATCTCGGCGGCGAGCAGCTTTTCTTCCCCAACGCCGGGCGCTGAAACGGGTTTGGCGTGGTTTGGCGTTGACGTGTGCGGGAGAAATCCATATCATGCGCGCCTTACCGTTCCTCGATAGCTCAGTTGGTAGAGCGCCGGACTGTTAATCCGTAGGTCCCTGGTTCGAGCCCAGGTCGAGGAGCCAGTGATACCAAGGCCCTGCAGGTTTCACGATTTGCGGGGCCTTACTCTTTTGTGTAATTCCTGTGTAATTACGTCAAAGAAACGAATTGCCGGCAGAATTAGGGTGTATTGCCTATTGACAGCGGGCGTCACTGCCCCCATTCTCCTACTCTGCTGTTCTTCTTCATTCTTCTTTTATCGGTGTAGCAATGGACAAGGCTTCTGATAGCACCTTGTGGAATAAACCTAGCAGCGAATGGACGGCCCTCCCTAGGGCTGCCGTGACTGACGCCGTGATGAAGGAACTTCAGTCCGCAGTCCAATCGACGGACGATAGCTCACGTGAGCGTTTGGAGAGATTCAATATCCCTCTCTCCGAAGAAACCCTTCGTTCTCGCGTCTGGTAAGCGACCAAACGCACGTGAGCGGGCACGATCATGCATGAATCGTGTCCTCTGCGGTTTTACGAATTCGATAACGACGATTCGTTAGGGCAGTTACCCCAGACTAACCAGGTTGCCTACTTGCGCGAGTATCTGCGCGACCTTGGTGTTCAGTCTGTCATCGAAGAACCGAACTATTTCGACAGAGATTACTTGGCCGAATTCTCGGCCTTCTATGCCATCAGCGCACGCGGATACCCCAATATCTGCATGCGTCTTCACTTTTTCCTCGCACCTGTAGGGCGCGTGCAACTCGAAGCGGCATTGGGCGGGGATGCCGATGCGCTTGGAATGATGCAAGGCAACTACGCTGGCTTCTCGGTCATTCGGCCGATCCCTAGCGCCCCTCTTGGGCGTACAGTTCTGGCGCTTTATCCCAATAATGATCCTGGCCGCCCATCGCGGATATTTGATCCAGCCCGCGACTACAAAACGCATATTGGCGGTATCGAGCTAGTCGTTAATGGACTCGCTTGGCAGCAGCAGGATACCGGGGTTGCCGCATGCGCTACGATCGGCGTATGGACGATGCTGCATTCATCGGCATTCGATGAGCATCACGCCATACCGACTACGGCGGATATTACAAAGGCGGCCCACAAGAGCGCGTCGCTTGGCAACCGAATATTTCCGAGTGTTGGCCTGACCATCTATCAGCTTGCCGAAGCCATCAAGGAACATGGCTTGTCGCCTGTTATTTGCCAAGGTGACATCAAACCAGATGGTGGTTTTTCGCGCGAACGTTTCGTTAGCACCTGCGCCGCCTTTATCCGCTCAGGCTATCCCGTTCTGGTTCTTGGGCCGTTCGGCGACGGCGCTGGACATGCGCAATGTGCTGTCGGGTTTCGTGATGCCCAGCCACTCCTGGACGGCCCGGTAAGCATGGCAGATAACGCCGTGGATCACCTGTACATCCACGACGACAACTTGGGAGCGAATGTCCGATTTCGGATTTGCACGAATGGCGCGGGCCGAGTGTCCCTCAAGGCCGATCCCCCGCCGCCTCGCTATGGTGGAGAACGACAACAGTCTCCCACGCTGAATTATCCGGAGCTGTGGCCGGAAACTTTGGTTGTCGCTGTTCACAATGACCTACGAACATCGCCAGACTGCTTGCACATCGCTGGCACAAAGATGGCAACGCTACTCAACCAGATTCTTACCCACTTGGGCACAGCCGTCCCGTCTTCTAATCTCGTCTTTGGTTCCCGCTTCATTGCACTGACGGATTACTGTGGCCCCGAACTTAAACGCATGCTCGGGCTCGATTCCAGTACCTTGGCTCGCGTTCGCTTGAATCTCCTCGAAGGCTGCCCACCTATGAGTTTGCATCTTGGGCTTGTGCGCATATCGCTGGCTGATTCGACGCCTTTCGTTGACATCCTCTTTGATACGACGGACAGCGACCGCAACCATCCGGTGTTCGCACACTTGAGCTACTCGCCGTTGGCAGCTCAGGTCATCGAGGAAATTCTTCCTCCCTTGCGGAACAATTCCAAGATCGAAATTCCCGAGATCGGAATCGCAGTGAGAGCGTTTGCCCCAACTGCGGCGTAATTTCTACGCCGAACTAGTCTTGCAATATCGCTCTTCAAGCTTGTCCATCGCGCTTTGAATGTGAGCGCCGTTCTGGTGACTGTAGCGCTCGACCATCGAAAGATTCTTGTGACCGCTGATGCGCTTGACTGTTGGCAGGTCGACGCCGGCCTGTACCAGGTGCGTGATGGCGGTATGGCGCAGCGTGTGGCGAACCACCTGCGTTACATCCAGCCCGGCCGCCAGCACACAGCGGCGAAACGGCTTGTCCAGATTGACCGTGCGCCCTTCCTTCGCTGCGGCCGACGGGAACAGCCACGGCGTGCCCGGCTGAAGGCTGGCGACATAGGTCGTGAGGTATTCAGCGAGCCCGCGCGTAATCGGCTGCTCGCGGGCGCCTGCTTTGGCTTTCGGGATGTAGATGACCAAGCGTGCCAGGTCGATATGCTCGCGCCTTACTCCGAGGATTTCATTCTTGCGCATTGACGTGTCCAGACCGATGCGGATGAACGGGTGAATCTGTTGATTCTGGTCGGCGGCTGCTTCCTTCAGTATCCGCTCAATCTGCTCGACGGTCAGATAAGTAATGCGGCCGGAATGCTCTTTCAGTCGCTTGATGGTGGCCGGCTTGTGATCCAGCCAACCCCATTCCACGGCTTTGTTGAGCAGGTGCGATAGCGCTGCCAGTTCGCGGTTGATCGTTGCGGGTTTCGTCTCACCGCCATAGACCGGCTTGCCGCCTGGCCCGTTGGGACGCATGACCAACTCGGTGCCGCGCTGCTTCTTGTAGCGCTCCACGTCGAAGGTGGCGATCTTCGAGAGCGGCGCGTCGCCGAAGAACGGAACAAGGTGCTGATCCAGGCGATAGCGCTTCATGGGGATGTCCTTGCCGCCC